>NZ_JBHSPA010000115.1:0-205423 GCF_042656245.1 Nonomuraea insulae | reverse complement strand
CCGGCGTCGGTGGGGACGACGCCGGGGGCCGTGGAACCGCGGAGGAGGGTCAGCCGCAGTGCTCCGAGGGGCTCTCGTAGACCGACGTGCCGACCTTGCCGCCCCACTTCACGCACTTGTCCGCCGCGGCCGCTCTGACGGGGCCCGCGTAGTACGTGAAGTTGCCCGAGTCGGTGATCCGGGCCTTGCCCGCCACCTCAAGGAAGGCGCTGGTCGCCGAGGCGGTGCCGAGCGACGTCTTCTTCAGCGTGGCGACGCAGTTGTTGCCGTTCGCGCTGTTGTAGAGCAGGAAGACCGTGCCCGCGGTGCCCAGGGCCTGCGAGTCGATCACCTCGTAGCCGGAGCCGCAGACCTGCTCGGCGGTGTACGGGTTGGTGCCGCCGTCGTTGCTGCCGCCCACATAGGTCATGTACTTGGACCAGTCCCAGTTCGATCCGGGGTCGGTGTGGTCCGAATCGGGTACCTGGTTGTGGCCGATGATGTGGCTGCGGTCCTTCGGGATGCCGTACCGGTCGGCGATGTCGCGGGTCAGCGCGGCGGAGGCGCGATACATCTGGTCGGTGAACCACGAGGCGTCGCTGACGTAGCCCTCGTGCTCGATGCCGACGGAGCGGTGGTTGTAGCTGCTGTTGCCCGCGTGGAAGGCCCGGTCTTTCTCCCGCACCATCTGGGTGATCTGGCCGTCGGACGAGCGCACCACGTAGTGGGCCGACACCTGGGCCGCCGGGTTCTGGAACCACGAGATCGTGCCCGCGTACGAGCCCTGCGTCACGTGGATGATGATCCGGTCGATCTTCTCGTCGGTGGGCCGGTTCGACACGGCGTAGTTCGACGAACTGGCCGCGACCCAGCGGGCGCCGGCGTAGTCGACGGTCGCCGCGAGCGTGCGCGGGTCCTCGTCGTACTTGCCGCGGTCCGGCACCACGACCTTTGCGGCCGCCTTCACGCCCGCGGCGCTGACGCCGTTGGCCAGCACGTCGTACACGGCGTCGGCGTAGACCCTGGCGGTGCCCTCGTCGGAGGCCCCGCCGTACATCGCGACCGCCTCGTACCACTTGGCGGGGTCCTTGCGCTCGGCCGCGCTCACGCCGGCCGTGTCGGCCTTGGCGCGCAGCACCGCGGCGCCGCCGAGCACGTTGGCCGCGTCGTCGCTCTTCAGCTTCGCCGCGGTCTTGGCGGTCAGCTTGGCCGCGTCCTCCAGGGTGTGTGTGGAGGGGTTGCTGACCAGGTGCATCACGCCGTAGCCGCCGCTGGCGCTGGGCTTGCCGCCGTGGTCGTCGAGGTGCGTCTCGGCGTAGGCGAGCGCGACCAGCAGGTCACGCGGCACCTCGTACGTGGTGGCGGCCTTGTCGAACGCGGCGGACAGGGGATCGGCGGCAGCCTGTACGGGGCCCGCCAGGGCGATCTGCTGGCCGCCCAGCACGAGCAGGCCTGCCATCAGAATCTTCTTCATCATCATGACCCGCAATGCTCGGAGGGACTGTTGTAGGTGTCGGAGCCGGCCTTGCCGCCCCATTTGACGCACTTGCCGGGCGCCGCTGCGACGACCGGTCCCGCGTAGTAGGCGAAGTTGCCGGAGTCGGTTTTCCTGGTGCTGCCGGCGACCTCCAGGTACGCCGAGACGGCCGAGGCGGTGCCGATGGAGCCGGCCTTCAGCGTGGCGACGCAGTTGTTGCCGGGTTTGCTGGTGTTGCCGACCGTGCCGATCTTCTGGCCCTGCCGCACGGGCTGCCCGGCGCTCACAGTGCGGCTGTTCAAGCGGGCGTAGTAGGTGGCGTATCCGCCACCGTGGTCGATCTTCACAAGGTTGCCGAAGCCGTTGGTCGACCCCTGCTGCGCAGAGATGGCCACGGTGCCGGCGGCCGCGGCGACGACGGTGTCGCCCTTGTCGGCCTCGGCGGTGCTGCCGCGGTTGAAGTCGATCTCATACGACTTGTGCGCGCTGCTCCCGCTGGAGTTGCCCGTCCAGGCCTGTTCGCACGGGAAGGGTAACTGGAAGCTGGGGGCCGCCAGAACCTGCGCGTTCTCCGTCACCGTCGGTAACGGAGAAGGCGCCGGAGTCGGGTCGGCCGCCGCCGCCGACGCTGTACCCAGGCTGAACAGCAGGGCAACGCCAACGATGGTGACACCGCTGAGCCTCATGTGGCGATTCTTTCTGGGGGGATCATTGAGACCAGAGTCTTCAGTCGGCGCACAAGAAACGTCCAGAACCGATACAAAAGGCGGTCAGCTCCCCGAAGAGGTGCTGAGACCTTTCATGTTCTCGGGCCGCCCTTCAGCAGGACCGGCAGTGCCCGTGTCGCCAGCACGGCGGTGCCGGGCTGGGCCTTACCATCGCCCGGGCCATCACCGAGGCTCACAGGGGCACGCTGATCGCCCAGGAATCGAGCATGAGAGGTGCTGCGCCTGCCGCCGCCACACCTCGACGCGGCGGCCTTTCGCCCCGCGCCCGTCGGAGCCGCCTCGCCTGCAGGGGCCCGGCGGGGTCAGCGGATCGGGCGTGGGGCGCAGGGGTCTCAGGCTTTGTCGCGTGTCAGGACTTATGCGGGGCGCGGGTCGAAACTCCACACGGCACGCGCGCCAGGACCGACGGAGAGGGTGGAGCGGCCGATCCGCTTCTCCGTCATGACCGGCAGCGACCGGTTGAGCGACAACTGGACCTGCTTCAGCCCGGCGCGCTGACGGTCGACGGAGTCCAGCACGATGCGGGTGCCGCCTCCCTCCGCGATGGCGCCGCCGTTGGACAGCGACTTGATCTCGAAGCCGCCGGCGCGCAGCAGTGGCAGCGTGTTGGCGAGGTCACGGGCGGGGACGCCGATGCGGATGTAGGTGACGTCGCGCATCAGGTGGTCGGCATAGTCGTCGGGCAGGTAACGCTCACGGCCGACGTCGCCGGGGAAGCTCTCGGGCTCGGTCTGGCCGCGCGGGTCGGCGAAGTACTCCGGCAGGTACTCCATCCCCCACGGGTCGAAGGCGTCGTACTGCTCGCCGGTGGTGCGGATGGTGTCGAACCACGGCACCTTGACGCCGTCGCCGAAGTCCCGGGTCTGGCGGTACGGGAACGGCTCGGCGATCCCGGAGTCCTTGAGACGCTGGGTCACCGTACCGAGGTCACCGGCGATCTCGGCCGAGACCCCGAGCCCCGCGGAGCCGAACTCGGCGTCCTGGCCGGGCAGGTCGCCCTCGCTGAACAGCTCCAGATAGGTCTCGCGACCCTTCAGGTAGCGGCCCTTCCAGGTCAGCCCTCCACCGGTCGTGGTGCGGACCTCGAAGTTGGCGAAGTTCCGCAGGTATTCGGAATTCTCGACCGCGTCCGCCGTCTCCTTGTCCACCACGCTGTAGGCGTGGTTGAAGTACAGCAGTTGCCGGTTGGTCTTCGGCTTCGATTCCCCGGCCGGCGCCGCGCTCGCGCTGGCTGCGACCGTCCCGGACAGCGCGACGGTGAAGGTCGCGGCGAGGACGGTGATCATACGTAAGGTCCGATTGATCAGCATGACCGTGATCATAGGTGGGTCTCACTGGAGATTCTGACTTCTCCTGACGCCGAATAGCATGACGTTCGCCGGCTGTATGAACCCGCGCCACCCGGCGGAGTGCGCCGATCCAGCTCTTCTGCTCAGCGAAAACCCAGGTCACGGCACCGCACCGGCCATGCCGTACAGCCCGACCGGTTCCTGGTCGGCTGAGCTGATCTACGGCGAATCGCGCCGCTGGCCAATGCGCTGAACGTCCGCCGGGTCATCGCGCTGTGGCGCGGAGACATGGAGCAGGCCCGGAAGCTGGCCATGGAGGAGTCGACGATCAAAGAGGTCACCGGTACGCGCAGGGTGTCCTACGGAGACTTGTTCCTGCTCGCCTACCAGGGGCATGCCGCCGAGGCGCTGCCGCTGCTCGCGGAAGCGGCCGTAGAGGCCACCGCGCGCGGGGAAGGGCTCGGCCTGTACTTCACCGACCGGGCCACCGCGCTGCTCCACCTTGGCCTCGGGCACTACGCCGAGGCGACGGCCGCGGCCGGACGGGCCGGGACCGGCGACCTCGGCCCGTTCACCGCGCAGGCGCTGCCCGACCTGGTCGAAGCCGCGATGCGCAGCGGCGCGACCACGATCGCGGAGACGGCCCTCGTGCGTCTCGGGGCGTACACCACGGGCTCGGACCAGGAGTGGGCGACCGGCCTGCAAGCCCGCTCACGAGCCCTCGTCAGCGCCGGAGACGAGGCCGACCGGTCCTACGCCGAGGCCGTCGACCGGCTCGGCCGGACCCGGCTGAGGTTCGAGCTGGCCCGGACCCGGCTGGTGTACGGCGAGTGGCTGCGCCGCGAACGCCGCCGCCTGGACGCGCGCCGCCAGCTGAAGCAGGCATTCGAGGAGTTCGCCGGGATGGGCGGCCGACGGCTTCGCCGAACGGGCCAGACACGAACTACTGGCGACCGGCGAGAAGGTGCGCAAGCGCACCGCCGACACCGTCGACGAGCTCACCCCGCAGGAGGAGCACATCGCCCGCATGGCGAAAGACGGCCGCACCAACGCGGAGATCGGCGCCGAGCTGTACCTCAGCGCTCGCACCGTCGAATGGCACCTGCGCAAGGTCTTCGGCAAACTCGGCATCAGCTCGCGCAAAGAACTCCGAGACGCACCGATCCGCTCGTCCCGCCGTATGCGCTGAGGAGGTCGTCGCGGTGAGAAGGCGTCGTCAGTCGACGGCCTTCAAGTCGCCCAGGGCCTGTCCGAGGTCGAGTTCGGTGGCGCCACGGGTCTGGAAGCCCTGCTGGAACAGCTCAGACGTGCGCTGCCGCACTCCCTCGCCGCGGACGAGTTGCTGGAACAGCGCGGCGTCCGCGCGTACTTCGGCAGGAGTCGGCAGGCTGATGGCATTGATGGCCGACTTGGCCGCGATCAGCGCATCGCGGGGGAAGCGGCTCACGCGCGCGGCGATGCCTGCGACGAACTCGTCCAGTTCGGCGTCAGGGACCGCACGGTTGATCCATCCGTAGCGTTCGGCGAGGTCGGCGTCGAAGTCCGACGACGTCAGCACGGCTTCGAGTGCTCGGCCCCGGCCCAGCAGACGGGTGAGGTGCTGGATGGCACCCGCGCCGGGGGGCGTGCCGATTCCCACTTCGGGCTGACCCAGGATGGCGTTCTCCCGGGAAGCGAAGCGCATGTCACAGGCGAGAAGGAACTGCCTAAGGGTGATCGTTCGCCTTGATCGCGACGCTGACCAGGGCAAGGACCAGATCGAGATCGACAGAGGCCTGCATCGGGATGGCCACCCATCCGTGTTCCTCGTCGGTCTTCAGGTGCGTGCACGCGCACAGGGCGGCCCGCAGCCGGTCGATCACCGGCGTGGTCAGATGCAGACACGCGGTGCTGGGGCCGGTAAGCCGCACGATCTCGTGCTCACCGCAGGTGAAAACCGCCCCCGCTGCCGTCGGCTGGAACGTCAGAGCGGGCCAGGACCGCAACTGCCGGACGACCTGACTGGGGAGGGGTCCGACGCTCACGCGATCCCCTCCGGGCTGAGTCACACCCACCATGCTGCCGGGCCTGTGTACCGGGGGTAACCTGCTGTTCTCCAACCGTTAGCCGACCATGACGTCGCCGCAACATCTGATCAGCTCGTGTGCGATGGAACGGAATCCGGCGTTGGGCACGGTCCGTATTCACCCTGTGTATGAGTCGTCGTCCAGGGCAAAGCGCAGGTACCGTTTCGCGGAACGACGCACCGCGGCCGCGCCGTCGGCGGTGACCACGCGTCCCCAGAACGCTCCGTAGATACGTTCGAAGGTGAATGGTTCGATCAACGCGAGGGCGCGGCGGATGGTGCGTGGTCGCTCCGGGATGAAGTTGGGAATGCTGTACATGAAGCTGACCCACCGCCGATCCATCACCACCATGAAGATGTCGCCGCTGAACAGCGCACCGCGTCCCTCGGGATCATCGCTCCAGTGCAGCACGGTACCGCCGGCGAAGTGCGTGCCCGCGTTGATCAGCGTCATGCCAGGCGTGATCTGGTGGGTATCGCCCGTCCAGTACTCGATCAGCGGATCGGGTCGCCCGACCCAGTCACGGTCCGCGGCGTGGACATATACCGGAGCGTCGAAAGCCCGGCCCCACTCGGTCATCACACCGTAGAAGTGCGGATGGCTGACGGCGATGGCGCTGATCCCGCCCAGTTTCCCGACCTCTGCGGCAAGATCGTCATCGAGGTAGCCCACGCAATCCCACAGCACGTTGCCGGACGGTGACCGGATCAACAGCGCACGCTGGCCGACGGCCACCGACGGCACCGCACCGACCCCGAGCACACCGGGGCCCTCCTCATCGACCCGTCCGCGATGCCCGCCGGCGCGCAACTCGGCCAGTGTGGTCCACTGCTGGCCTTCCCAGTTGACATACTGCCGCTCGTCCAGGCAAATCGGGCAATCCGCGCGCGGTTCTCCGTACTGCACACCACAGGTACGGCAGATCGGAAGCTGCGTACCGGTAACGGATGCGATCGGCTTCGAAGACGACACCAGGGCTCTCCTTCGATGAAGCTCGCCACTCGACAGTGCTCACAGCTGCCGCTGCGGGAGCCTGCCTGGCGCCGGCCTCGGAACGAGGCCAAGGCCGGTCCGCCGGGGCAGTGACATTGGTCGCGAGTATAGCTAGATGCCAATTTAGTCATTTCGCAATATAGGGAGATGGCGAATAAGGTGTCAACGTGGAGAACCCAGAGGTGCGGTGGGCTGAGATGTTTCGGGCACTGGGCCATCCGGTGCGACTGGGCATCGTGCGACGTTTGGCGGCCCAGCCTGAGACCTGCGCGTGTGACTTCAGTGATGTGTTCGGGCTGAAGCAGCCCACCATCAGTCAGCACCTCAAGGTGCTACGCGAGGCTGACCTGGTCACCACGCGCCGCCGCGGCAACCAGATCTGCTACTCCGTGCACCCCGACGCGATGGTCGAGCTCACCGGCATACTTGGCGCCCTCGCGGCCCGTCCCGCCGGCGCGCCTTAGTGCTGCGTTCACACTTAGATGATCCTGGCTGTCGAGGATCACGGGCGTGAGATGTTGCGCAGGTTGGAGCGGGCGAGTTGGATCATGCGGCCCACGCCGCCGCTGAGCACGAGTTCGCTGGTGGTGGTGGTGGCGAAGCCGGCCAGTTGCCCGCGAGGAGTTGTCGAACAGCACGATCTTCACCGGCAGGTCGTATTGCGGCAGCGTGAGCAGGTCGCCCATCAGCATGGAGAACGTGCCGTCGCCCGACAGGGAGATGGGCATTCCTCCTTGAACGAGGACACCTCGAAGACTGGATCTTGAGATCCAGGGGAAAGAGATGTTCCTGATGGTGATGAAGAACTACCTGCCCGAGTTCGAGGCCGACGTGGTGGCGTTGGTGTTGTCGAGGCCGGATCGGACGATCACGTCGATCGCGAGGGATCTGGGTGTGAGCCGGGAGACGCTGCGAGTGTGGGTGCGTGCCGCGCAGGCCCGGGGTGAAGGCGGACAACGCGGGGTCGGCGCGGCCACGGTGGGTAAGGCCGCGTCGGGCGGGCACGTACCCTCGGACGATGTGCTGGAAGAGGACTCGCCGGTAGCCCCAGTCGGGGTTCTCCCGAACCATACGCAGGACGAGGGTGCGGATGGAGCGGACCGTGGGTGGGCGCCCACGTCGCTTCGGTCGGCAGATGCGGGCGTGACGTCGTTTCATCAGATCGCGGTGCCGCCAGGACCTGACCCCACACGAGGCCATTTGCTCTGTGAACCACATCGGCTGGCGGAGATCCGGTGACGAGAAGAGGGGCAGCAGGGCGAAGAGTCCCACGGCGACGTCCTGGGGGTGACGGCCCTGGGCTCAGAGAGATGATGATCAGCCCGTTCGTGGTGTTCTGACATGCTCGGAGTTGCGGGCCGCAGCCCATGGCATCAGCTCGGCAACCACTTGTTTGCTCCAGGGGCGCACCAAGAAGCACAGTTCCTGACAGCGATCGTCGCCGAGCGCGGCGTACGGGGCCATGGCCATCCGGTCGGTCGCCTCTTCGATTGCCTCACGCTCCCTGCGGCCCTGCGCGGTCAACGAACCGTTGTGGAGCCAGCCACGCTCCTCCAGCCTGCCCACAGCGGCCGCCCAGTCGGTCTCCGTCCAGCCGCGTGTGACCCGGAGCGTCTCGGCCGGGACGGCACCCGTGGCGGCGTGGAAGACGAGGGCTTCGACCCCACTGAGCTTGGCAGCCAACAGGGCGGCCAGATGGCCATCACCACGAAACTCGCGCAGCAAGGTCTGGGCATGCCAGAGGATCAGGTGAGGAGCGGCAGGCCAGGGCAGCGCGGTGTGCGCGGCATACAGAGGCCGCCCGCTCAGCTCGCCTGAGATCGCTTGGGCCGCCTCCCGGGCCAGCGCGGCGGCATGGGACATCTCCGGCGAATCAACCACGTCGCCGAGCACGCGGCGCAGTGTCGTATCGACTGCATTCAGCCGGGCGTCCAGGATGTCGGTGGGGGAAGCGATGTGCCATGCGGCCGGTATCGCCTGACGTACCACCTGCGGATTGAAGTTGTAGAAGGTGGCGATCACCGCTTCCGCGGGAATCGGGCCGAGTGCGGCCGCCCGGGATGCGAAGTATCCCATCCGCCCGGTCAGTCCGAGCTGTTTGTAAGCGGCATTCGCCTCGGGGAAAAAGTAGATCATGCCGTGCACCGGCTCCAGCGTCTGCCAAGCGAGGCGTCCCAGTGTCATGCTGGCGAAGATACCGACCGGTAGGTATCTCGTCTACCTTGTACCCGCTCGAATATTGCGTTCCGTGCCCTGAGCTGTGATTAGGCGGCGTGCGTTGATCGTGCCTGTGGCGACGGGTTTTCGGCGAACGGAACGCAGGTCGGTCACGTTCCGGGCGGGCTGCGGTGCGATGTCCGGGCGCCGTTGGGGGTAGGTCCATTTTCTGGCGACCGGCAGCCGATGCCACCGCAACAGTGTGGCCGGCGTCACCGGGAAGACGCCGGCCCAGCCGGCTCGGGGAATGAGCCGGACCAAGGCTGTCTCGCGGTTGATATCGGCGGGCGGCTTAGCGATCTCTTGCATCCAGGTGGGAGCCAATACGCGAGTATTGGCACGGCACGGGTCGATTTGATAGACCGTCTGGATCTCGCCGCGGGTCCGGGTCGTGCATGACCCTGCCGAATCGCGGGTGCGCGTCAGTGATTCCGAGGGTTCGGATCCCTTCGACCGTTGTCTATCGGGATCGCCTGCCCATCAATGCGAGCGGTACCCCGGACCGCGATCAGCTGGGCCGGTTGCCGGTCGGAATCACGATCTTGGTTTGCGCCCCCTTGGTGAGGTAGTACGTGGTCCACTTCTTGATCATTTCGTCGAGGAGCCAGGCGGTGGCGGGCACCAACGGCAGACCGATCAGACCCTCCCGGAACTGCACCAGCAGCGGCCAGGCAGCCTTGACCAGCGGGTCGGACAGCGGCTGGCGTGGGATGCCGTTCCAGTCGGCCACCTGGTTGCCGGTGAGGTACCTGGAGAACGCGTTGACGAGAGGCTTGTCGATGCTGCCGGGGCTGGTCATCTCCGCGAGCATGCCTCGCAGGATGGCGTTCAGTTCCACCCCCTCCGAGGTCGGCCCCATGTTCCTGGGCAGAACTATGTCTGACTGGGCGTAGGACGAATCCCAGGTGGCGGGCAGGAATTCGTCCCTGATGCCGAGCATGTGCCCCATCACCTGCAACGAGTGCAGGTACCCCGCGGCCTCGGCGGAGGAGATGCGCACTTTCCATTCGCGCATCCCGCGCATGGAGTAGGTCGCCAGGGTGTGCCACGTGACGAGCATGTCCTCCTGGCTGATCGGGATGGGGCCGGACCAGTGGGGAGACGACTTCAGCAGGTGCCGCACCGCGGCGTGCACCAGTCGGGTCTTCACGGCCTCGACCACGGCCGTGCCGCCGGCCGCCCAGGCGTTCTGAGGTCTGACCGCGTACGCCAGGATGTTCGTCTTGGCGACCCGGTCTTTAAGATCCGCACCGCCTGCGGAGTAGTAGACCGCGCGGGCCTCCTTGGGGATGGCGGTGGCCAGCATGCCGGCGCCGACGATGGTGAGGACGACGATGTAGTTTCCCTTGAGCACATGGAACCGGGCCCCTGCGTCCAACGTGGCGGGGTGGACCCACGACGGGAGCTGACGTGCCTGCTCGATGAAGGCCCGCAGGTCTTCCGGCAGTCCCGCGGGCAGCGGCTGGTCGTTGCGGTTCCAGTCGTACAGCAGCCGGTTGACCTCGGGTATGAGACCGCGGTCGAACAGTGAGGCGAGGAGCGGATCGGCCACGTCGTCCCACACCCATCGGGGGTCGGCGCCGCTGCCGGAGCCCGCGACCGAACCGCTGGCCGGCCAGGTCCAGCCGTCGGAGAGGGAGTCCGCCTGGGCCGGAGAGGCCATGCCTAAGGCGCCGAGCGCTCCCAGTGTGGTGCCCGAGATCAGTATGTCGCGCCTGCTCAACTCTGCCATGTCTGTACTCCTTCGAGGTGGGAGTCCCGCTGAGGGCATGTGGTTGGTTGCGAAATCTTGGTCGGCTCGCTGGGGATCCTGCGAGCTGAAAGCACGTGCCGGCGCCATGGCCGGACCCGCGCCCGCCTTCGACGCGTCGCGCCTGCTGAGTTCTCCCATGCCGTTTTTCTTCCTTCTCGCACGAGGCTGAGAAAGTGGGTGGTACTTAGAAACAGACCATGGTTCTGTGTATCATCAGAGCACAGTGTGACAGGCATCACAAGACCGCTTTGAGGCAGAATCCATCCAGGAGGTGAACGTGGAGTCCGTGCTGTCCGGATTCATGGCACCGTTGGGCTCGGAGTCGTTACTGGAGCGCGCCTACGTCGATGCCGTCGAAGGCGTGGACGACATCGACGAGCTACGAACGCGCATCCTTGACGCGGCGTACGAGCAGTTCTGCCGGATGGGTATCAGGCGCTCCACCATGGAGGACGTCGCCCGACTGGCGAAGGTGTCGCGGATCACGGTGTACCGGCGGTTCGACACCAAGGACACAATGGTTGAACACGTGGTGCGCCGGGAGTTTCGCCGCTACTTCGACCAATTCCTCATCGACATCGAACAAGCCGACACCGCTGCCGACAGGGTGGTTCTGGGCTTCGTAACCTCATTGCGGGCAATTCGCGGCAACCCACTGATCGGCGGACTCATCGCCACAGAACCGGACCTGCTCATACCCTCCATGATGGCTGACGGGGGCCAGACCCTCGCCACCGTGCGGCAGTTCGTCGCCGGCCAGCTCCGCCGCGAGCAACGCGCGGGTAACGTGACGGACAGCCTGGACGTCGACCTCGTGGCCGAAATGATGGTGCGGATCTCCGCCTCCTTCCTGGCGATCCCCAGCGCCATCATCGACCTGGATGACGACGCGCAACTGGCCGCGGCGGCACGGCGGTTCCTCGTGCCCATGCTGGAACCACCCGTCTGATGTCAGGTCTTCTTCGACTCCCAGGCCCAGCCCCCCGCGAGGAGCATGACGACTCATCACCAGTGGACTCACGTACCCCCAGGGGCCGTGGACATTGGTGAGGCCAATGATGCCGATTGCGTTCGCGGCGACGGTCGCCATCATCACGGTTCGCGCCCGTCGGTTCAGTCGCCGGAGTGGTCCGGCAGGAGTTGAGCCGCGAGCGACCGTGCTGTGGCGGTCAGTGTGGCCGTGTCCAGCCCGGTCCGGCTCATGAACACGAGCCCTTGTTGCGCGGCCAGAAGTGCCCGCGCGAGCGCGATCGGATCCGCTCCGGCCGGCAGGTCGCCCTCGCGTTGGGCGCGGACGACGCAGTCACCGATCAGCGCGGTGGACGTCTCGTAGGTGCGGTGGGCGTGGCTGAGGACTTCCGGATCGGCGTTACCGAGTTCGCAGGTGCTGTTGGCCATCAGGCAGCCACGCCGCGTGCCGGTGCCGGTCGGATCGTCGATCGGTGCCTCGAGGAGCATGCGTAGTGCGTCCAGGGCCCGTGGAGCCTCGGCGAGGGCTTCCCGAAGATAGCCATGGCTGTCGTCGGTGTAGCTGCGCAGCGCTCGGAGGAAAAGCTGACGCTTGTCGCCGAACGCTGCATACAGGCTGCCTTTGCCCAGGCCGCTGACCCGCATCAGGTCTTCCATCGAGGTCGCGGCGTAACCGGCGTCCCAGAACTGATCACGGACGGCGTTCAGCACCTGCTTCTCGTCGAACGTTCGCGGACGTGCCATGCGAACAGAATACGGATTCTTGACCGCGCGGTCCACCATGCTTATGGTGGACCGCGCGGTCAAGAACTCCGTGGCACGTTGCACCTAGGGAAGTGGGAAGCACATGGGAAAGCTGGACAACAAGGTGGCGATCGTGACCGGTGGGTCGCGGGGGATCGGGGCGGCGTCGGCGCTGGCGCTGGCTGACGAGGGAGCCGACGTCGCGATCAGCTACTCGTCCTCGGCGGATCAGGCCAAGGCCGTGGTCGCCGACCTGGAGGCAAAGGGGGTTCGCGCGGCGGCCTTCCAGGCAGACCAGTCGGACGCGACGCAGGCGGCGGGCCTGATCCACAGCGTGGTCCAGCAGTTCGGAAAGCTGGACATTCTGGTCAACAACGCGGGCGTCACCGTCGCTGCCCCGATCGACAGCGAGCTCGCCGACGCGTCCGCCTTCGAGCGCCAGCTCGCCATCAACTACACCAGTGTGGTGGCCGCGATCCGGGCGGCGTTCCCGCTACTGCCCGACGGCGGGCGGATCGTCAGCATCAGCTCGGGCGTGGGAACGCGGGTGGGCTTCCCCGGGATGACCGACTACGCGGGCACCAAGTCGGCCCTTGAGGGCTACAGCCGGGGCGCCGCCCGCGATCTGGCCCACCGGGGCGTCACGGTCAACGTCATCCAGTCCGGGTTCGTCGACACCGAGATGAACCCCGCCGACGGCCCGGCCGCACCCATGTTCCTTCCGACAACGGCGATGGGGCGGTACGGCAGGCCGGAGGAGATCGCCGCAGGCGTCGTCTTCCTCGCCAGCCCGCAGGCCTCCTACGTCACCGGCGCAGTGCTGAGGATCGACGGCGGATACGGCGCATAGCGCGGCCGCGCAGCCGACGGCGGGCGGCCACGGATAGCGGCCGGCCACGGACGGCCCCTCATGATCGCCAGCGCATGATCAGGTCGATGTCGGCCAGCAGCGTTCCTGGCAGCGAGCACAGCTCGATCAGCTGGTGCCGATCGCGTCCGGCCCGGGTCGGCCGCGACATCTCCGTGCCCAGCATCAGACCCACATGCCCCGTCGCCCGTGCGGTCCGTCGTGGCTGAGGCCCTGTGGGATGTGGATGCCCCTGGGAAGGAGAGGAGGGGACGGAAGCCGGGCGAACATGGGCGTTTGGCTTTGAACGCGTTGGTTCCTCCCGCGTTGGGAGGCAGCTCCCTCGTCTGGGTGATGACCGTAGCCGGTGCGGCTGCGATCGTCCGTACATGACCATCCACATGTCCGTGCCCGGCGTACCCCGCTGGGCCAGGATCGCCGCTTGGACGATCACACTCGCCGTGCTGCCCGCCAGCCTGTGGCGGATCGGGGCGATGACCTTCCACCTGCCGATCATCACCCCGTCGCCCATCGGCCCTGAACCGACGCTGGGGATGCCGGGCGAGCTGTACGTGGTGCTGCTGTCGATCTTCTCCGAAGCGGCGGCGTTCACCGCCTTCGGCCTGATCGCAGGCTGGGGCGAGGTGTTCCCCAGCTGGATCCCGGGGCTGGGCGGCCGCAGGGTCCCGCCGCTGGCCGCCGTCGTCCCCGCCGCGCTCGGGGCCGCCGTGCTCACGTGGACGTGGACGTTCGTAACCGTCAATATCCTGCGCGGCCACGACGTCCACGGCCGCGCGCTTCCCTCGTACTTCCCCTTGAACTTCGACGACTGGAAGGGCGTGCTGGCCGTCGCGGCCTACGCGCCGCTGCTGCTGTGGGGGCCGCTGCTGGCGGTCCTGACGGTCGCGTACTGGCGCCGCCGTCACAGGCCCTCTCGGTAGGGCAGGATGCGGGTGCCCAGCCCAGCTCGCGCACGTACGTGTCAAAGCTCATGGAACGGAAACGCACCAGCCACCTGGCCCGGGGTCGTGCTCAGTTCTGCAGCGGCATGAGGTGGTCGGCGAACTCGTCGAGCCAGCGCTCGGTCGAGGACACGGGCGTGGCGGGCCGTACGACGAACTTGGTGATCCCGGCCTCGACGAAGCGCCCGATCAGGTCGCGGGCGGCGGCCCAGCCGACCGGGACGATCTCGGCGGGGTCGGCGCCGGGGTTGCGCCTGGCGATGGCGTCGATCGTGGTGGCGGGGATCTCGGTGGCGGCCACCGCGAGGCTGGTGCCGTAGTGGTCGGCCTCGATCTCGCGGCCCGCCTCCGCCGCGTGCGCCGCGATCGCGGTACGGCCGGCGGCGGCCTGGTCAGGGGTGAGGAAGCTGGCCAGCCAGCCGTCGGCGAGCCGGCCGGCGCGGTGCAGGGCGCGCTCCCCGCTGCCGCCGACCCAGATGTCGAGCGGCTTGGCCGGCAGCGGGCCGACCCCGGCGTTCTCCACCGTGAAGAAGTCGCCGTGGAAGGTCACCTTTTCCTGCCGCAGGAGCAGCCTGAGCAGTTCGAGCGACTCGTCGAACACCGCGCCGCGTGGCCCGGGAACGGGGAATGCCTCTCGTTCGGCGGGCCTGGCCGGCGTCAGCCCGAAGGCCGGCAGCACGCGCTTGGGGGCGAGCGCGGCCAGCGAGGTGAGTTGCTTGGCCACCCGCACCGGGTGGCGGCCCGGCAGGATCGCCACTCCTGTGCCGACCTTCAGCCTGCGGGTGGCGGCCAGCGTGTAGGCCATGCCGACGATGGGCTCGACGGACCGCCCGTGGACGATCTCCGACAGCCACAGGGAGTCGATCCCGAGAGCCTCTGCCCGCTCCGCGAGCCCGGCGAGGCGGTCAGGGGTGTCTCCAGGTGGCGGCGCTATCCCGATCCGTACCTTCATCGGCCCATTATCGGCCCGGTTTCATCGCGAGTCTTCGGCGGAGGTTCTTGGCGGGGAGGCGATCGGTGCGGTGGGCGGTGGGGACGCCCACCGCACCGCGCCCAGGGTCAGGTGCAGGTCCGGTGATTCACCCGGCAGATGCACCCGGCGCCGCTCTTGGTGAAGTCGCAGCAGTCGAAGCGGTACAGCGAGCTGCCCAGGTAGGCGCACGTCGTCCAGCACTGCTTGCCACCGCAGCTGTACCGCTTGGCGCAGCCGCTCGCGCAGCACGTCGTGGCCGAGCAGCAGCTGCAGCTCGGGTAGCCGTAGCAGCCGTCCGGCGCCGCCTCGGCCCGTCCCGGGAACCAGGCGTTGCTGGCGACCCCGACGATGGTCGCCCCGGCGACGGCGAGGAACTTGTTCCTCGTCAGCCGCGTCTTCTTCACGTGCTCGACGATCATGCGCTCATCCCCTCTGGTACGTCCAATCTCTGTTCCCACAGCACTTCGAGATCCGCGGCGCTGTCAGCGTCGCTGCCGCTGGCGAAGGCGACCAGGAACCCGTCGCGCTGCAGGAGCACGGTGGGAAACATCGCCATCGGCAGGTCGGCGTCCACGGCCTTGGCCAGCTCGCCGTCGAAGGCCGCGACGTGCGGCGGGAGCGTCGTGAGCAGGTCCGAGGCGGAGTCGCCGGCGACGATCGCCACCGCCTGCCGGCCGTCGAACTCGCCCATACTTGCCGCGAGGCCGTGACACGTGCCGCAGGTGCTGGACATGAACAGCACCAGCGTGTCCTGCGTCGCGTCGGGGATCAGCCCGACCAGGCTCTCGGGGAGCTTCCTGCCAATGATCAGCTGGGCGCTGGGATCCATGCCGCGCCCCGTAAGGCGCAGCCGGAGCTCGGCGATTCCCCGCAGGCAGGCCAGGAAGGCCACCGTGAGCACGACGCAGGCCGCGACCAGCACCACGGCCAGAACCTGTTCCATCAGGCGGCCTGACTGAGCCGACGCATGAAGTGCACGGTCAGGGTGCCGTCCACGCGGTTGTCGATGCATTCCAGGACGACGCTGTCGCCCGGCTTCAGCGGCTGGGCCAGCGGCATGGCGGACGGCTCGCCCTCCATGCCCTCGTAGTGCAGCGTGCGCGGGTCGAACAGGCAGACCTGCCCGCTGACCGTGATGCGGTCCTTGGACACCTCCGCCACGGTGCCGTGCACGTTGCGGTGCAGGGTGACCGCCACGGGCGATCCCGGAACGGACTCGTCGATGACGACGAGGTCGCCGGGCCGCAGCGTCCAGCCGTAGGGCAGTTCCTCCGCCTTCGCCGCGACAGGGGCGGCCGCGGCGACGCCGGCCGAGGCGCCGTAACGGCGCACCGTCACGTCCCGGCCGGCACCGCCGACCAGGACCCCGATGGGGGCGTCGGACGGGGGCAGCGGCGTGGTGCCGACCGGATCCCGGAGGATGCCGGCGAACAGCCCGCGTCGGGTCGATTCCTCCTTCATTACTGCTTCCTTTCTTTGGGGGGTTACTACGGGGGGCTTTTCTGGGGTTACAGCAGGGGCGTGAGCACGGGGTAGAGCGCGCAGAGCGCGGCGACGGCCAGCGGATCGGTGACCATGCGGGCGCGCGCGATGCCGCCCGTGATGTACACGTCCATCGACGTGAGCAGCGCGGACAGGCCCACCCGCGTCAGCGCGAAGACGACGTAGCCGGCCGCTCCGAGCAGCGGGTCGGCCGTGGCGAAGGCGGCCAGCGGCACCACGTACCAGAGCCAGAAACCGATGCGCGTGGTGAAGCCGAGCCCGAGCGCGAACCCGTTGTACGCGGCGGTGCGCCAGTCGTTGTAACCCAGCCACCGCGTGTCGGTCTCCCGGTCCAGCTGCCAGGGGACCGGCTTGAACGCCGCGCCGACGACGGAGACCGTCACCGCGGCCACCGCGAGCAACGCCCGCAGCGAGGGCTCCACGACCGCACCGAGGAGACCGGCGAAAGCCCCGGCGAGCGCAGCGCCCGTCATCGCCGACAGCACGAGGACGGCACCGGCCACCACCGAGGAACCGAAGCACCCGGACACGCGGGCGCGCGTGATCATGATGATCACGTTGGGGCCTCAAGGGAGGGCCTGTTGCGCGATCCCCACGACGAGCGCGGCCGCGACCAGCAGGGCCCAGGGCGGCAGCCCCAGGAAGTGGCCCGCGAGCAGGCCCAGCACGGCCGGCGGGAGCGCCAGTGCCGGCCTGGTCCGCGGGCTGGTCAGGAGGTCGGGCATCGGTGTCTCCTCACCTGCCGACCGGAGCCGGGCCGTAGGCGGCGTGGTAGAGCTGCTCGATGTCCTCGGCGTACCGCAGCACGCCCTTGGCCACCACCAGGCCGCCCGACACCGCCACGCCGAAGGGGCCCGAGTGCACTTTGTACCGCTCCCGGACGGCGCCGGCCTCCGCGCCGATGAGCGCGCGCGAGTCCTCGTGCAGGATCCGCCGGAAACCCTCCGCCGAGCCCGGCATGGTGCCGTCGCTGACCACGCAGGCGAACCCGGCCGGGTCGGACGAGCGCGCGACCTCCGTCGCCACCTCGTGGCAGGGCTCGCAGTCGCCGAAGAAGAACATGACCACGTCGTTGTCGCGCAGCCCGGGGAAGGGCGGCGCGACCGCTCCGACGGCGATCCCGTCGGCCGGCGCGGCTCCGCTCACCGCGACGCGGTCCTGCAGAATCGACAATTCACGGCGTACGACCAAAAGGCCGAGCGAAAGCAGAATGAGCCAGACGGCGCACACGACGAACAACGCGGTGTATCCCATGACGTTCCATTCACCCGTCGATCCGGACGCTGAAAGGCTTGAGCACGGCCAGCGTGGAAATCAGCAGATATCCACACGTGATCGCCCCGCCGATGAGCAATCCCGAAATTCGCTGCTCCATGCTCGGGACCGCCGGCACGGCGGCGATGAACGCCGCGACGCCGATCAGGACGAGGTTGCGCGCCACCGTCGCCCACGAGGTCGTCTCGCCCGTGCCGAAGCAGGCGCACTCCACGCTCTGCCCCGCCAGCACCGACCGCACGACCACCGCGGTGAACGCCACCAGCAGCGCGAGGGCGACCAAGGCGGCGGGGAACAGGGCCGGGCTGACCGCCACGGCCACGCCCGCCGCCACCTCCACGACGCCGAGCAGCCGGCCCAGGCCGGGCCGCACCCGCTTGACGACGCCGAAACGTATCAGCGCCAGCGCCAGCCCGAACGGCCGCCTGATTTTCGGCACGCCGCTCGCCAGGAAAAGCGCGGCGAGTAGCCCGCAACCTATTCCCGCAAAATCGGCGGCATCCATGGACATTATCGTGGACGCTGGTAATACTTTGACAAATGAGAAGGTCGACATTTCTTCCGTTCTCGGCGTTAGTGTTGCTGTTAGGCGCTTGTTCCGCCGGGCCGCCCGCCCAGAAACAGGCCGCGGTGCGGGAGCCGCCGCCGAGCATCGTGGGCTGGACGACGTCCGTCTCGCCGCCCCCGACCCCGTCCGGCGACGGGGTGCCCTGCGTGGACGCGGACCGCGCCGGGGACCAGGGCGCCGCGGCGGGCGGCGTACGGGCCGGGCCGTTCGGCACGGTTCTGCGCGAGCAGCGCGGCGGCGTGGCCAAACTGTGGGTGGCGCAGGATCCCGACAAGGGGCGGGCCGAGGCGCTGATCCGGGTCGAGCACGTCGAGTCGGGGACCGTCGCCTACTACGTGCGCGACGCCTCCGCGACCTCCACCGTGCTCGACGACGACGGCTCGCCGTCCAAGGACAAGATCTACCCTGGCCAGATCCTGCTGCCGCCCGACGGGCATGTGCGCATCACGGTCGGCATCGGCCGCGCCGCGGGCTGCTTCGCCTACAGCCTGCGCTAGCAGACCCAGACGTCGACGTAGATGCAGCCGGTGCAACCGGACGTGCCGCCGACGACGTGGCACAGCTTGCGCTTGCGCACCATGTTCTTGCAGGAGCACGTGACGTAGTAGGAGGTGTCGGCGCTCGCGGTGGCCTTGGGTACGAGCCTGCCTAGCACGCGATCGCCGAGCCGTTCCAGGACGCCTGTCATGGCGATTGTCTCCTTCAGAGGGGGGTGTACCTGAAAGTTATCGGCACCGCATACAGCCATCCGTATACCCGCGCTACAGCGCGGTCGCGAGTGGTCGTACGGCGTGGTTGGGGCTGGGCGCGCTTCAGTGTGGCCGTGATCGGCGCGCCGCGGTATCAGCGTCAACCGCGCCATGGCATGGCCGCCGCTATCCGTGCCGCAGGGTCGCCGGCCGGGCCCGTCGTAGGGCCCGGGATCGCTCCTCGGGGGTGTCGCGGGTGGCGCACAGCTCTGCCGCCACCAGCCTGACCAGGTCATGCATGCGCAGCCGGCCACCGGGAGCGGGCTCCAGCAGGCGGAGCTCGACCAGCACGTCGAGCGCGCCCTCCGCCGCCCCCGGCGGCACCCCCAGTAGCGCCGCCGTCACCGCCACGTCGACCTCGGGCAGGTCCAGCGCGCCCAGCAACCGGAAGGCCCGGGCCGCGTCCGACCGCTCGGACAGCTGATCGTAACCAGCACTGAAACTGGAACAGACACCCGGCAACAGCTCCAGGCGGCTGCCCCGGTCCCGTAACAGTGCGGCGAAGGTCTCCAGGGACAGGTCCGGGCGTCCGGCCAGCTGAGTGCCCGCCGCGCGCACCGCCAGCGGGAGGTAGCCGCACGAACGGGTCACATCCGCCGCCGCCCCGGGCTCGGCGGCCACCCGGTGCTCGCCCGCCAGCGACGCCAGCAGCCGTACGGCCTCCACCTCCTCCAGCAGGCCCACCGCGATCGGCACCGCGTCCAGGGTCGCCGGCATTCCCCGGCAGGTGACCAGCGCGGCACACCCGTCGCCCGCCGGGATCAGCGGCGCCACCTGCGCGGCACCGGTCGCGTTGTCGAGCACCACCAGGACCCCGCGACCGGCCAGCATCGACCGGTACAGGGCCGCCGCCTCAGCCTCCGTCACCGGCACCTCACGACCCGGCACGCCTAACGCGCGCAGGAAATCCCCGAGCACCTCGACCGGCCGCGCGGGCGGTACTCCGGCACTCGATCCCCGCAGATCGGCGTAGAGCACGCCATCGGCATACCGCCCGGCCACCCGCTGCGCCACCCGCAGCGCCAACGCCGACTTCCCGTTCCCCGCGCCCCCGTGCAACGCCACCACCCGAACCCCACCCACGCCGCCCTCGCCTGCAGAGCCGGCCGGCGCGCCATCCGGGTCGTGCGGCGCGACCGTCTGAGCGGCCTGGGGGTGGGTCGCGCTGGGCGTCTGTCCCCTCCGCGGGTCCGCCGGGAGCGGTGCGCCCAGGGCGGTTGTCGCGAGCATGAGTACCTGGGGGCGATCGACGAAGGCCGGTGGGATCGGGGGCAAAAGGCGGGGGCGTTGGGTTGGGTGGGCGCCGCGGAGGTTGATGACCGAGACGCCCGCGAGAACGTCCGCGGGGTCCGGGGCCGCGTCATGGCTCAGGATCGCCCGGTGGAGGCGGCGGAGTTCGGCGCCCGGGTCCAGGCCCAGCTCCTCTGCCAGGGCCTGGCGGGCCGCCGAGAACGCTTCCAGGGCTCCCTGCACGTCGCCGCAGCGGTAGAGCGCCAGCATGAGCTGGGCATGGAGGTGTTCGCGCAGTGGGTACCGCCCGGTCAGGGCGCGGAGCCGTACGGCGGCCGCCCGGTGCGCGCCGAGTGCCAGCTGGACGTCGATGTGTTCCTCTACCGCGCTCAGGTAGCGGTCGGTCAGGTCGGCGACCACGTTGCGCAGGGCCGGGCCGAGGGGGACGTCCTGGGCGGGGGTGCCGCGCCACATCCCGAGGGCGTGCGCGTACGCCGCCTCCGCCGCCCCGAGGTCCTTGCCGGACAATGCCTTCCTGGCCCGTGCGAGCTGCTCCTCGAACAGGAACAGGTCCAGTTCGGGCGGCTCGACGAGCAGCAGGTACCCGCCGTCGGAGGTCATCAGCCGGCTGCCCGCCGGGGGATCGGCGGCCGACAGGATGTGGCGCAGCTGCATGACGTACGTGTGCAGGTTCGGCACTGCCGAGCGCGGCGGGCATCCGTCCCAGACCTCCGTGACCAGCGAACGGATCGGCACGGCGCGTCCGGCGTGCGCGAGCAGCATGGCGATGACGGTGCGCTGCTTGCGCGCCGAGATCTGGACGGGCGTCCCCGTCGGCTGGACTTGGAGGGGCCCGAGCAGCTGGAACCTCACGTGTCTGCTTCCGTCCCGGCCTGATGTCGCCTTGTCCGGTGCGTCTACCTGGGCGGGCCGTTCAGCCTGCGTAGTGCCACCCCGAGGATTCGGCCGGCGGGGAAGAGGCCACGGTGGCGGGAGTCGATGCTGTCGAGGGGGTTGTCGCCGAGGACGACCACCGTCCCGGCCGGTACCCGGTCCACCCCGCCGGGCGCGGGCACCCCCGGCGGCAGCGGGTCGCCGGGCAGGGCGGTGGCGCGTTTGATGTTCCAGCGGCTCCCGTCCGCCGCGGGCGGCCCCGCCTGGTACGGGCCGGACGGGTCCAGCGGCGGTTCGAGCACGACGACGTCGCCCCGGCGCACCTGCTCGGCCCGCCGCCGCCGCACCAGGACCCGGTCGCCGTCCGCCAGCGCCGGCGCCATGCTGGAGCCCTCCACGGTGACCACCACGTAGGCGCGGCGTGCCCACAGGACCGCGACCAGCGCGAGCCCCGCCGCGGACGCACCGCACAGCACCCATCCGGCCGCGTTCATCGGCATCCCTCGTGAACCTCGGTGACGGCGGCCCCGGCCAGGTAGTCCCTGGCCTGCAGGTCGAACAGCTCGGCGTAGCCGCCGCCGGCGGTCATCAGCTCGTCGTGCGTGCCCCGCTCGGCGATCTCCCCGTCGCGCAGGACGACGATCAGGTCCGCCGCCCGTACCGCGCCGAGCCGGTGGGACACGAGCAGGCTCGTGCGGCCGGCGCGGTGCCGGGCCAGGCGGGTGTGGATCTCGTGCTCGGCGCGGGCGTCCAGGCCGGCGCTCGGCTCGTCGAGGACGAGCAGGTCACGGCCCTCGCGGAGCAGGGCGCGGGCCAGCGCCAGCCGCTGCCACTGCCCGCCGGAGAGCACCACCCCGGCCTCGTCCGCCTCCGCCTCTTCGTGGAAGAAGATGCGGCTCAGCATCGTGTCGTAGCCGCGCGGCAGTGCCCGCACGACGTCGTGCACGCCAGCCAGCCGGGCCGCGCCCTCGATGCGGGGCCGGTCGTGCAGCGCCTCGATCTCGCCCATGGCGATGTTCTCGGCGGCGGTGAGGTCGTAGCACATGTAGTCCTGGAACAGCACGCCCATCCTGCGGCGCAGCTCGGCGGGCGGCACCTCGCGCAGGTCCACGCCGTCCCAGCGGATCGAGCCACGAGAGGGGTCGTAGAAGCGGCACAGCAGCTTGATCAGGGTGCTCTTGCCGGCGCCGTTGAGGCCCACCAGCGCCACCGCGGCGCCGTACGGGATGGTCAGGGTGACGCCGCGCAGCACCCACGGATGGGACTCGTCGTAGCGGAACCACACGTCGAGCAGCTCGATCCCGCACCGCAGCGCGGGTAGCTCGACGGGACGGCGGGACGGCGGGGGCAGGTCGTCCGGCAGCGACGTGACCTCGTCGTGGTACCCGAACAGCAGCAGCGCGTGATGCGCGCCGGCCACGGTCTCGACCAGCCCGACGAGCGCGGCCTGCGTCCCGGCCACGGCGGCGGCGAACGCCGTCACGTCACCCAGGCTCAGCCGTCCGTCCAGCGCGGCGGGCACCACCCACAGCAGGCCCGCGCCGGAGACCGCCGCGGACAGCAGGGCGAGCAGCGACTGGGTGAGCGCCTCCCGCCGGTCGAGCCGCCGCTCACCCTCCTGGGCCGCCGCGAGCGCGCCGAGCACCCTGGACTTGAGGAAGCCGCCGAGCCCGAACATCCGGACCTCTTTGGCCGCCTTCACGTCGGTGATCAGCGAGGAGTACAGGATCTGCCGCCGCGCCGTGGCCGACAGCCCCGCCAGCGTCCCGATGCGCCGCCTGACCATGGCCATCCGCGCGATCAGGGCGGGCACGGCCGCCGCCGTCACGAGCCCCGCCATGGCCGGGCTCAGCACCAGCAGGCTGACCAGCAGGCTGACCAGCGCGATCACGTTGCGTACTGCGTCGAACAGGCCGGAGGTCAACGGCGTGAGAGCGCCGCCGGTCGCCTCCGCCGCCATGCGCAGCCGGTCGAGGAACGCCGGGCTCTCGAAACGCGACAGGCCCTGGAAACCGGTGACGGAGGCGTAGAGCCGGTCCTGCAGCCGCCGGTCCAGCCGCCGGTCGAGCTCCGCCCGCAGGTACGCCGTGACGTGCGGCACGACCCCTGCCACCAGCCCGAGCAGGGCGAGCAGGCCGGCCGCGCGGAAGGCCTGGCCCGCGTCCGCGGCGGTGAGCCCGTCGACGAGGAGCTTCGTCCCCCACACGGTGCCGGCCGGCAGCAGGCCGGTGACCAGCGTGACCGCCAGCTGGCACGCCGCCGGCCCCGGCGCTGCCCGCCAGGCCAGCAGCGCCACCGTGGCGGCGTGCCGCAGCGGCCGGCGCGGCAGGTCCCCGGCGGTCGCCGCGCTCATACCGTCGCGGCCGTCTCGGCCAGGCGTTCCAGGTCCATGTCCGCCTGGGTGATCCTGCCGTCCGCGTCGAGCCGCAGGAACATGGGGAACGCCTGGATGCCGAGCTCGGCCACGATGGCGTCCGCGTCCTCGCCCGAGACCACCGTGGCCGCGCCGCCGACGGCGTCCACCAGGCTGCGTAGCTGCGGGCCGGCGCCGGTGATGAACGCCAGGGACGTGCCAGGCCGGGCCGCCGCCGCGAACACCGGCGCGTGCTCGTGGCAGGTGTCGCAGCCGGCGTCGAAGAACGCCACCAGCCGCGGGCGGGGCTCGGTGTTCGCGGCCGTGCCGGGCAGCGTGCGGCCGATCAGGAACGACGGGTCGTAGGGCAGCGTCCGCGGCTCACCGGCCAGGCGCTCCAGCTCCGCGGCGTGCTCGCGCAACCGGCGCAGCACCGCGAACGTCAGCAGCAGGTCGAACAGGCACAGCACGCCGACCAGGACGACGGCGGCGATCAGGAAGGGCATCGGGCGATCTCACTTCCGGACGTGGGAGGGGGCGGAGAACAGGGCCGCGAGATCGTCGAGCCGTACGACGATCAGCACGCCCACGGCGGCGGAGACCGCCGACAGGACGAGCCCGGCGGGATGGGCGGGGTCACCGGCGCCGCCGGCGGCCAGCCCGGCGCCGGCGACCGCGATCAGCAGCAGGTTGCGGGCCACGTGCGTGCGGCCGAGCGGACGGGTGGAGGGACCGAAACAGCGGCACGGCGCCCGCCGCCCCCGGCGTAGCGCGGCCAGGAGGCCGCCGGTCATGACCGCCAGGGTCACGGCCGCCGCGGCGAGCCCCGCTACCCGGGTGGCCAGCAGCAGGGCCGCCGACACGATCTCGGCCGCCACCAGCGCGTACGCCGCCACCGCCGCCCGGTGCCGCGGCAGCAGGCCGAGCGCTCTGATGGAGGCGGTGAACGCCGTGAAGGCGGCACGGTCGCGTACCTTGCCCGCCAGCGCCACCACGAAGACCCCGGCCAGCAGCAGCCGGCAGGTCATCAGCAGATAGAACGTCATCGGTCGTCCACCCGCCCGCCCGGCGCCGCTGTCAGCAGGGACGCAGGAAGTAGTAGATGCAGCCGGTGCATCCGGACGTGCCGCCGACCACGTGGCACAGCTTCATGACCTCGACGGCCGGGCTGGTGTAGCAGGCACAACGCTTGTAGTAGCTGACGTCCGCCTTCGCCGTGGCCCTTGGCACCAGCCGTTCGAGCACCCGGTCGCCGAGTAAACGCAGGTTTGCGGTCATGAGGAAACCACCTTTCCTTTCGCCGTGGCGAGTCGGGTCACCACGGTAAGGAGAGGGCCCATAAAGGAGATACAAGAGCGCCACACGGGACGCTCCCCGAACCCGCTACAGCGTGGTGGCGCTTCCCGGGAGCGCTACAGCGGGGTGGCGTGCTTCAGGGGGTGGCGAGTTCGCCGGCGAAGATGCGCAGCAGTTCGTGCATGTGGAACCGGTCCGTGTCGATCAGCTCCAGCAGGCGTGCCTTCATCAGCTCGTCGAGGGCGGCCTCCGCCGCCTCCGCGGCGACGCCGAGCAGTTCGGCGGCGTGCGCCAGGCCGATCTCTGGCAGGTCGGCCGCGCCGAACAGGCGGAAGGCGCGCATCGCGACGTCCTTGCCCGGGCACTCCTTCAGCGCGGCCAGGCTCGCCTCGAAGGAGGAGCGCACGCTCAGACCGGCCGTCTGCAGCTCGTCGAGCCTGCGCCCGCGGTCGCGCAGCCGCTCGGCGAAGCGGGCGAGCGACCAGTCGGGGCGGCCGGCCAGGCGGGCGGCGACGATGCGCAGCGCCAGCGGCTGGTGACCGCACAGGAGCGCGATGTCGGCCGCGGCCGCGGGCTCGGCGGCCACCCGGGCCTCGCCCGCGAGCAGAGCCAGCATCCGTACGGACTCCGCCTGGCCGAGCATGCCGACGGAGACGTGCACGGCGTCCAGGGTGCTCAGCATGGGACGGCTCGTGACCACCGCCGCGCACTCACCGCCGGCCGGCAGCAGGGGCGCGACCTGCGCGGCGTCGGCGGCGTTGTCGAGGAACACCAGCACCCGCCGGTCGGCCAGCATCGACTGGTAGACCGCCGCCGCCTCGGCCTGCGTGGCCGGCACGTCGCCGTGCGGCACGCCCAACGCCCGCAGGAACCGGCCGAGCACCTCGGTGGGCCGCAGCGGGGCCAGCTCGGGGGCGCATCCCTGCATGTCGGAGTAGAGGCGGCCGTCGGGGTAGTGCCCGGCGGTCAGGTGCGCGGCCCGCAACGCCAGCGCCGACTTCCCGGCCCCGGCGGGCCCGTGCAGCGCCAGCACCCGCGATCCTCCCCCGGCATCCCAGGGTGGCGGCGTGGCTGGGGGGTCGTCGCGGCGGAGGACCTGGGTGGCGAGGGAGAGCTCGGTGGAGCGGCCCGTGAACACCGCCGGTTCCCGGGGCAGTTGCCGTGGCTGGGGCCGGGGGCGGCGGTCGGGGATGTGGGCGCCCGGCGGTTCCACGTCCGGTTCCCGGCGCAGGATCGCCTGGTGCAGGTGGCGCAGCTCCGGGCCGGGTTCCACGTCGAGCTCGTCGGCCAGGGCCTGGCGGGCCGTACGGAAGGCGTCGAGCGCCCCGGCCACGTCGCCGCACCGGTACAGCGCGACCATGAGCCGCCCGCGTAACCCCTCCCGCAGCGGGTGGCGCACCGTCAGCGCGCGCAGCCGCTCGGCCGCCGCCGCGTGCCTGCCGAGCGCGAACTGCACCTCCGTGAACTCCTCGACGGTGCTCAGGTACCGCTCGGTCAGGTGGGCGACGACCTCACGCAGGGACGGCCCCAGCGGCACGTCCTCGACCGGCGTTCCCCGCCACAGCGCCAGGGCCGCGGCGAACTCGTCGTGCGCCGCCTCCAGTTCCCCCCGCTCACAGGACCGGCGGGCACGCACGGACGACGCCTCGAACTGGGCGAGGTCGAACTCGGCGGGCTCCACCCGCAGCAGGTAGCCGCCCTCGGAGGTGACCAGCCGCTCCTCGTCCGGGTGGCCGTCGGGGGAGAGCAGGTGGCGCAGCCGCATGAGGTACGTCCGCAGGTTCGCCACCGCCGAGGACGGCGGCCGCTCGTCCCACACCTCGTCGACCAGCGAGGAGACCGGCACGGGCCGCCCCGCGTGCGCGAGCAGCATGGCGAGGAGCGTGCGCTGCTTGGGCGCCGCGATGCGCAGCGGCGTGCCGGCGGACTGGATCCGCATCGGGCCGAGGAGTTGAAATCGCAATCGATCCCGCCTTTCGCACCGGCCGGACGCCCCGAGTCCAGCCCGAGCAAGATCCAAGCTACTCTCCCCGCATCGCCCGGGAAATGGCTTTTCCGGTCTTTCCCGAGCTCTTGATCACACCGTCGCCGCCGGGGCGAACTCCTTGTCAGGTTGCCCCGTTGAGCAGCGGTTTCCCAGGCCCGCGACCTTTACAGAGAAGGATCCGCGATGCGGCTGTCAGCAGGCGCCGCGAAAGCTCACTCTCCCGGCCCGCGCGGTGGCGTGGGCCGGGCGGGGTGGACCGTCGGCAGGCCGGCCTCCGTCCAGGCGTCGAACCCGCCGATGACGTCGGTGGCGTTGTGCAGCCCGAGTTCGCGTAGCGCCGCCGCGGCCAGCGAGGATGAGTATCCTTCTGCGCAGATGACGATCCACTGGGTGTTGCGGGAGCTCGCCTCGGGAATGCGGGACTCGCACGTGGGGTCGAGCCGCCATTCCAGGTGGTTGCGTTCGATCACGACGGCTCCGGGGATCTCTCCCGCGGCTCTGCGCTGGTGCTCGGGCCGGGTGTCGACGAGTTTCGCGCCGCGGCCCACGGCGGACCACGCCTCTGCGGGCCGCAGGCGCCGGAGCCCCGTACGAGCCTGCGCCAGCAGCCGGTCGACCTCAGTCGCTCGGGCGGAAGGCTCGCTGGTCGTTGTCAACGCGCTGAGTGATTCCCCGGGCATCGAGACACTCCAGGACAGGAAGGGCGACGCGGCGGCTGGTGGCCAGGGCCACCCGTGCGTCGCTGACGGTGAAGGGTGAGGGAAGTTCCGCGAGCGTGTCCGCGGCCTTGTCCAGTGCGTCGGGCAGGAGCACGACGTTCTTCGCGATCGACAGCACCGCGCCCGCATGGAGCGCGGCCGACAGCGCCTTGCCCGTGAGGCCGAGTTCGTTCAGGCGTTCGGCGGTGGGAGCGTTGAAGGGGTGCTCGGCGAGGTCTGCGGTCAGTTGCGCGACCGCCTTGGCGATCGCGGGCGGCAGTGACCTGCCGGCGGGCAGGATGCGCCCGCCCTCGACCACCAGCGGCGGTGCGACGAGTGCTTCGGCGAGCCGCCGATCGGGCAGATCGAGCAGCTGGGCCGCGGCGTCCACGGTGATCCCCGGGTCGAGCGGGGGCCGTTGCGCGACGTGGTCGGCGAGCCGGCGGGTCAGCGACGCCCAGTGTCCAGGGTCGGCGTACCAGTCGCCGGCCACCGGCGTCCCGGCGGGAGGGCAGCCCATCGCCCTGAGCTCGCCGCCCGTCAGCAGGCCGTGCCAGCGCAGCAGCGCCGCCGCGTCGGGCAGAGTCACTTCGTCGAGCGCGGCCGCCCTGGTCGCTGCGGCGCCCCGGCGCCGCAGCACGGCGGGGCGGACGTCCAGCACGAGGAGCCCGGCGACGATCTCCCGCCTGCCGGGGTCGCGGAGCAGGCCCCGATCCCCTGTCCTGAGGGGCAGGGGACGGTCAAGGGTGAGCCTGGCGGTGTCGGCTCCCAGCAGGCGGATCCTGACGGGCACGGCGGCCGATCCCAGGTGGAGAATCGCCCTCTCCCCGCGGGTGTCCATGGCGGGGTTCAGCCGGACGTCGATGACCTGGGCTGGTAACCACGCCTGC
The DNA here is from genome assembly GCF_042656245.1 of Nonomuraea insulae. Lineage (NCBI taxonomy): Bacteria > Bacillati > Actinomycetota > Actinomycetes > Streptosporangiales > Streptosporangiaceae > Nonomuraea > Nonomuraea insulae. The sequence continues at coordinate 176,983 of NZ_JBHSPA010000115.1, read as the reverse complement.
GGTGTCACCAGCGCCATGCCGCGGGACAGGCCGGCGCGGTCGGCCCCCCGCAGGTTGACGGCGACGCGGGCGGTGGCGGAGACCCGCTCCGTCTTCTCGCCGAGTGTCTGCAGCGCCCGGATCCTGACCCGGTTTCCGTTCGCCTCCAGTTCGTCGCCGACGCGGAGCGTTCCCCTGGTCAGGGTGCCGGTGACGACGGTCCCCGCCCCGGTGACGGTGAACACCCGGTCGATCCACAACCGGACGGCGTCCTCTGTGTCCGGCTCGGGAAGCGTGGCGGCGAGCCGGGCCAGGGCGGTCTCCAGCTCGTCGAGCCCCTGCCGAGTCCGTCCGCTGACGACGACGCTGTCGATCCCCGCCAGGCCGGTCTTCCGCAGGTGGCCGTGAACCTGTCTCAGAGCGGGCTCAGGATCGGCGAGGTCGGCTCGGGTGACGACCGCGAGGCCGTGCCGTACGCCCAGGGCGTCCAATGCCGCCAGGTGCTCGGCCGACTGGGCCTGCCAGCCTTGGTCGGCGGCCACGACGAGCATCGCCGCGGGGCAGGGCCCCACTCCGGCCAGCATGTTGGTGACGAACCGCTCGTGTCCTGGGACGTCGACGAACGCGATCCGCTCGCCGGATCCGAGCCTGGTCCAGGCGAACCCGAGGTCGAGGGTCATGCCGCGGCGGCGTTCCTCGGCCCAGCGGTCGGGCTCCATGCCGGTCAGCGCCCGGACCAGCGTCGACTTGCCGTGGTCCACGTGGCCGGCCGTCGCGATCACGTGCATACGCGCTCTTCGGCGCCGGTGGAGCCGGCGCCCGCCGCGACGGCGGCGGGGGAGTGCGGAGCCCGCGGCACAGAACTGCGTCGATCCACTCGCGATCCATTCCCCGATTCGCAGATCAGCGGAGGCGGACGGGAATCGAACCCGCCGCGCCGAGATACTCGGCGCCACTGGTTTTGAAGACCAGGAGGGCCACCAGACTCCCAAACGCCTCCGGGAGAGATCATAGACCTGTGAATCACATCGAACTCACGCATATGGCATTGACGGCCGCACGATCCCTCCACCCGATGAGGCTTGGCGCGCCGGCCAGGTCTGTCTGAAGGAGCAGGTCAGGTCAAGGACGGACGATGATGGTGTGTCCGGTGTGTTCGATCAGTTCGCCGATCACGGGAGCGCCGGGGATCTCCCCGGCGACGAGCAGTCCCCCTGAGGTCTGCGCGTCGGCGAGGAGCAGCAGGGTCTCCTCCGGGACGTCGCCACGGTCGAGGTGGGGGGCCACCCAGTCGAGGTTGCGCCGGGAACCCCCAGGGACGAACTCTTCCCGTATGGCCTGCGCCGCGCCGTCCAGCACGGGGACGGCCGAGGCGTGGATCACGGCGGTGACCCGGGAGGCGCGGGCGAGTTTGTGCAGGTGGCCCAGCAGGCCGAAGCCGGTGACGTCGGTGGCGCAGCGGATGCCGGCGGCCAGGGCCGCGCGGGAGGCGTCCGCGTTGAGCCTGGTCATGGTCTCCACGGCGTGCGGGAACACCTCGCCGGTGCTCTTGTGCCGGTTGTTGAGCACGCCCAGGCCGAGCGGCTTGGTCAGGGACAGCGGCAGGCCGGGGCGGCCGGCGTCGTTGCGGAGCAGCCGGCCGGGATCGGCGATGCCGGTGACGGCCAGGCCGTACTTGGGCTCGGCGTCGATGACGCTGTGCCCGCCGGCCAGATGGCAGCCGGCCTGTGCGGCCACCTCGGCGCCGCCCCGCAGCACCTCGGAGGCCAGCTCGTAGGGCAGGAGGTCAGGGGGCCAGCACAGGAGGTTGAGCGCGACCACCGGGCGCCCGCCCATGGCGTAGACGTCGGAGAGGGCGTTGGCCGCGGCGATGCGGCCCCAGTCATAGGGGTCGTCGACCACCGGGGTGAAGAAGTCGGCCGTGCTGATGATCACGGTCCCGTCCTGGGTGCGGACCACGGCGGCGTCGTCGCCGGATTCCAGGCCCACGAGGAGTTCTGCCGCGGGTTCTCGTGGAAGAGGCATCTCCGCGCTGCCCAGTAGCCGTTCCAGGTCTCCCGCGGGGATCTTGCAGGCGCAGCCGCCGCCTTGGGCGTACTGTGTGAGCCTCTTCATGATCGCACTCTAAGGTGACAAAGGCCTCTATGGTTGGGTTTTCGCGGTTGACTCCCGTACCGACGGGCCGCTGAACGAACCGGGCTTCGTCCGCCCTGAAGCCTGGGCTGCGGCCAGGTCGGCGGGCGGCCTTGGGGCGCTGAGGAGATTCAGGGAGGATCTCATGGCGAAGACCTTCACGTGTTCCCATGTGCGGCTCTGCGAGGCGTTCCCGCTGCCGCGCGACCTGGCCGGGAGCCGCCAGGGCGCCATGCCCGCCGGCCGCGACGCCGAGGAGCGGGCATGAGCGACGTGCTCGCCACCGGGCCCTCCGATGGGCCGGTCTATCTCGACTACAACGCCACCACCCCCGTCGATCCGCGCGTCGCCGAAGCGATGACGCCGTACCTGACCACCTGGTTCGGCAACCCCTCCAGCGGTCACCGCTACGCTGAGCGGCCGCGTCAGGCACTGACGGCAGCACGCGTCCAGGTCGCCGATCTGATCGGGGCCCGTGCGTCCGAGCTGGTGTTCACCGCCTCCGGCTCCGAGGCGAACCTGCTGGCCCTGCGCGGCGCGGTGCTGGCCTCCGGCCGGTCGCGTCCGCACGTGATAACCCAGGCCACCGAGCATCCGGCCGTGCTGGAAACCTGTCGCGCCCTGCGGCGCCTGCATGGCGCGCGGGTGACGACGCTGCCGGTGGACGGCGACGGCCTCGTCGACGCCGCCGCGCTGGAGGCCGCCCTCACCGAGGAGACGGTGCTGGTGTCGGTCATGGCCGCCAACAACGAAACCGGTGTCCTGCAGCCCATTCCGTGCCTCGCCGCCCTCGCCCACGCCCGCGGCGCGCTGTTCCACTGCGATGCCGCCCAGGCCGCCGGCAAGATCCCGCTCGATGTCCGAGGATGGGGCGTGGACCTGCTGACCGTGGTCGGGCACAAGATGTACGCGCCCAAGGGCATCGCCGCGCTGTACGTGCGTGACGGTGTGGCGCTGGAGCCGGTCGTCTACGGCGGCGGGCAGGAGCGCGGCATGCGCGCCGGCACCGAGAACATCGCCCTGGCCGTCGCCCTGGGCGCCGCCGCCGGCCTGGCCGCTCACGACCTCGCCACCGGCGCGCCCGCGCGCCTCAGTCGCCTGCGTGATGACCTGCACCGCCGTCTGGCCGCGGCGCTGCAGGACCGCGTCCACCTCAACGGCGCGGCCGGCCGGCGCCTGCCGAACACGCTGAACATCAGCATCGACGGCGTGCGCGGGTTCGACCTCCTCGCCGCCGCGCCCGCGGTGGCCGCCTCCACCGGCTCGGCCTGCCACAGCGGCACCCACACTCCCTCTCCCGTGCTGTCGGCCATGGGCCAGGGCACCGGCAGGGCACTGAGCGCGGTGCGGTTGTCGCTGGGCCGCTGGAGCACCGAGACCGGCATCGCGACGGCCGCGGCCGCCTTGATCGACGCTGCCCAGATGCCCGCGCTCACCCTGTGACCGCAGATCGGCGACTCTCCCTATGCCGCCAGAAGGCCGATGATCATATGATGCGTGATCAGCCCCGTACGAGACCCGGAGACCTTGTGCTCCGCACGCTGATCGGACGTCCTTAGCGTGGCAGACCATCGTCGATCCATTCCACGGACGGACGCGCTGCTCGCCGACCCCCGGCTGGCCGAGGCGCTGCCGCGGCTCGGCCACGCCCGGGTCAGGGCCGCGATCGTCGTGGCGCAGCAGCGCGCCAGGGACGGAGAACTCGCGCCTGGAGAGGTCCTGGCCGCGGTGCTGGAGGCGCTGCCCGCCTTCGCTTCCGGCCTGCTGCCGGTGATCAACGCCACCGGCGTGCTGCTGCACACCAACCTGGGCCGCGCTCCGCTGTCGGACGCCGCCCGCCAGGCGGTGGAGCTGGCCGCCGGGGTCACCGACGTCGAGCTCGACCTGGGCACGGGCGGCCGTGGCAGGCGGGGGCGTACCGCGCTGGCCGCGCTGGCCGCCGCGGTGCCCGCGGCAGAGGCGGTGCACGTGGTGAACAACAACGCGGCCGCGCTCGTGCTGGCGGCGACCACGCTGGCGGCCGGCGCCGAGATCGTGATCAGCCGGGGGGAGCTGATCGAGATCGGCGACGGGTTTCGCCTGCCCGACCTGCTCGTCTCCACGGGGGCGCGGCTGCGCGAGGTCGGCATGACCAACCGCACCGCCATCACGGACTACGCCGGCGCGATCGGGCCGCAGACGGGCATGGTGCTGAAGGTGCACCCGTCCAACTACCGGATCGAGGGCTTCACGGCCGACGTCCCGGTGGCGCGGCTGTCGGAGCTGTGCCGGGAGCGTGGGATCCCGCTCGTCGGCGATGCCGGCTCCGGGCTGCTGGGTCCCGAGCCGCTGCTGCCCCGCGAGCCCGACGTGACGAGCTGGTTGGACGAGGGTGCGGACCTCGTCACCACCAGCGGGGACAAACTCCTCGGCGGCCCCCAGTGCGGGCTGCTGTTCGGCCGCGCCGCCATCGTGGACCGGCTGCGCCGCCATCCCCTCGCTCGCGCGCTGCGGGTGGACAAGGTCACGCTGGCGGCGCTGGAGGCCACGGTCTCCGGCCCGCCGACGCCGACCTGGGAGAGCCTGCACGCCGATCAGGCCACGCTGAGGTCCCGCGCGGAACGCCTGGCGGCCCGGCTGCGTGACCAGGGGATCGACGCCGAGGCCGTCGACAGCCAGAGCGTGGTCGGCGGCGGCGGGGCGCCCGGGGTGTCCCTGCCGAGCGCCGCCGTCGCGCTGGACGGCCGGGTGGCCGCCGCGCTGCGCCGGGCCCGGCCACCTGTACTCGCCCGCGTGGAGAACGGCCGATGCCTGCTCGACCTGCGCGCGGTGCCGGCCGATCACGACGACACGCTGCTGGCGAGCGTTCATGCCGTGCTGGCGGCGGAGTGAGTGCGAAGGTCATCCCGACCCGGGCAGGACTCCGCCGGGCCGGTCTCGTCGGCGGATGTTTCAGGTCGATGATTCGCCTGGGGTGGTGTTCAGTGTTTCGAGTTTGGCTTGGACGTCCTTGATTCCGGTGGCGCGGTGTTGGTCTTGGAAGATGGTCAGTGCCTGTTTCCAGGCTTGGGCGGCTTCGGTGTGCCGGTCGAGGGCGTGGTAGGTGTCGCCGAGGCGGGAGAGCGTTTCGGCCTCAAGGCTGGCATAGCCGAATTCGCGCCGCAGGGTGAGGGCGTGGTGGTAGTGGTCGAGGGCTTGGGCCCGGCGGCCGGTGTGATGGGCGATGTAGCCGAGGCTGTCGAGTGTCGCCGCCTCGCCGAGGCGGTCGCCGTGCCGGCGGAGCAGGGATAGCGCCTGCTCGCAATGCTTGCGGGCAGGGACGAAGTCGTCGAGCAGCGCCTGACTCCAGCCCAGGGAGTTGAGCACGTTGCCTTCTGCCACCGCGTCGCCGACATCTTTGTACAGTTGCCGCGCGTGCTCCAGGTGGACCAGTGCCTGTTCGGGCTGTTGCCGATATGCCCAGGCGATCGCGAGCGAATGGCGTGTGCGGGCCTGGCCGGCGATGTTTCCGGTTTTCTCGTAGCGGGCCAGGGCGTGGGCGAGGTGGGACAGGGATTCCTCGTGATGGCCCGCTCGGGAGCAGGCGCGGCCGAGTAGCTGGCGGACCAGGGCGTGAACGTCTGAATCGGTGAGGTGTCGCGTGGCAGTGGCCGCCGTGCGCCAGGTGGCTACGCAGTCCTGGAGCAGGTTGTGGGCTAGGTGAAAGGCGTCGAGAGTCCAGGCCAGCCGCCAGACGGAGGCGTGCAGATCATGTTCATCGGCCAGTCGCTGGGCGGCGAGCAGGCAGGGGTGTTCGGCTGTGAACCAGGTTTGGGCCGCTGCCGCGCTGGCCAACGGGGTCGGCAGGCAGCCGGGAGCGGGCGCGTCCAGGTCGATGGTGCCGCGGCGGTGAGGGGAGAGCAGGCGGTCGGCGGCGTGCGAGGTGTGCAGGTAGAAGTCCACCAGGCGGCGCACGGCGGCGGTGCGGTCAGCCACGCTCAGGTCGAGGTGTCCGCGTTCGATGGCGTAGAGGCGGACGAGATCGTGCATCCGGTAGCGGCCTGGGGCGTATTGGTGGAGCAGGTGAGCGGTTTCGAGGGTGCGTAACAGGGCGCGGGTGTGAGCGTGGGGCTGGCCGATCAGGCTGGTGGCGGCCGCCAGGCTGATGTCCGGCCCAGGGGCCAGGCCCAGATGGGCGAAGGTGTCGGCTGCTTGAGGGGCCAGCACACGGTAGGAGGAGCTGAAGACCTCTCGCAGGTCGGTGTTGAGCTCTTCGGTTTGCAGCGCGTCCAGCCGGGTGCTCTCCGGCTGAAGCTCTTCGGCGAGCGCGGCCAGGGGCAGGTCGGCGTTGATGATGGCTCGTGCGGCGACGATGCTCAGCGCCAGCGGTAGCCCGGCGCAGGTCTTGATGATGTCGTCGGCTGCCTCGCGTTCGGCCGTTACCCGGTTGGGCCCCAGGCGGCGTTTCAGCAGCCGGCCCGCTTGGAGGTGGGACAGCGGGGTCAGCCGCAGGAGTTCAGCGCCCTCGGCGATCAGGCCGGTGAGCATGGTCCGGCTGGTGACCAGGGTGAGGGTGTCCGGTGTCGGGGGGAGTAGCGGGCGTACCTGATCCGGCTCGCGAGCGTCGTCCAGCAGGAGGAGCACTCGTCTACCGGTCAGCAGGTTGCGATACAGAGCGATCTGTTCTTCGAAGGTGGGTGGTATCCGGTCGTGCGGCGCTTGGAGGAATCCCAGGAGGATCCGGATGGCGTGATGGGGCGGCATCGGTGTTGCGGAGGGGCTGAACCCTTGCAGGTCCACGTAAAGCTGACCGTCGGGAAAGCGGTCGCGCAGCCGGTGAGCCCAGTGCACGGCGAGGGAGGTCTTTCCGACTCCTCCGGTGCCGCTGATCACACATGTCGTGGCGGCGTTGGGTGGCTGCTCAGCTGCTGAGCAGAGCAGCCGGTCAAGGTCGGCCAGCTCGGGTTCGCGGCCGCTGAAGTATTTGACGTCCGAGGGGAGCCGGCAGATCCGCGTGCGTGGCGCGGGGCCGCCGGCCGGCTTGGTGTCGGCCAGGATGGCAGCGTGGAGCTGCTGGAGCTCTTCACCTGGTTCGATGCCGAGTTCGCCGGTGAGCACTGAGCGGGCCTGCCGGAAGGCTTCGAGTGCTTTGTCGCGTTGGCCGGTCTGCGTATGCCCGATCATGATCAACTGCCAGGCGCGCTCGCACAGGGGCTGTTCGACGACGAAACCGCGCAGGCCTTCTATCGCCTCCGCAGGCCGGCCGAGGGCGATCTTCGCCGCCGCCCAGTTCAGTTTCGCCGCCGCCAGTCGTTCTTCCAGTTCGGTCAGGTGGGCGAGCATGGGGCCGGTGAGCTTGGTGCCTTCGGCAGGCTTGCCGCGCCACATGGATAGAGCTCTCTCGTAGTGGCGGGCGGCGGCGTGCAGGTCGCCCTGCTCGTCCTCGGCGTGTGCGAGCCGTACCGCCCGTTCGAACTGCAGGAGATCCACCTGCTCGACGGATGCCTGCAAAAGGTATCCCGCCTTCGTGGTGGCGAGCTGCGTGCCGGAGGGCAGCAGTTTGCGCAGCTGGGAGACGTGGTTGTGCAGGTTGGCGATGGCTGAGGCAGGAGGATCCTCCCAGAGCGTCGCCATCAACCGCTCCCTGGAAACCACCGTGTTGACATTGAACAGCAGGACGGCGAGCACAGCGCGCGGCTTGCCACCCAGAAGAATCTGCTGACCATCGGGCCGGCACACCTGCACCGGACCCAGCACCTTGAAAACCGCGTCAACCAAGGTTCCGACTCCTTGCATGTGGTGCGCCGGTGACATCGTTGCGATCAACGTGTGGCTCAAGACCTTATGAAACCCGGCCTGGACTTTCCGGCCTTCGCTGATGACGACGGCGATGATGGCAAGGGGGAGTGGCCTACGGGCAGGTCTTCGTCTTCACCGAGCAGAGCTTGACCTCGGGGTCGTTCCACCAGCAGTGCGGTCGAGTATCGGCACGGCACAGGTCTCAGGAAGCGGAATGGCCCGTGCCGTCGTCGACGGCCGACAGCACGTCGTTCAGGAGGTCCGCGGCAGACGGCTCCTGGTCGATACGGCACAGCCGCGAGAAAAGAGTGTCCCCGGCGTCCGGTGTCAGTACGCCGCGGGTGCATTCTTCGAATTTCGCGCGCAGTTCCGTACGGGACATCGGATCGCGCGGATGGCCTTTGGGCGCGGTCGATGACGCGGTCATCTCGCGGCCGTCGGAAAGGGTGACGGTGAGCCGTACGTCCTTGGCGTTCGATGGGAGCGTGGCCTCGTCGAGCACGTCGCGGGTCACCTTGCGCATGAGCGGTGCGAGCGCGGAAAGCCGCGCGGGCGACTCCTCCCGGAAGCAGCGCTCGGTCAGCTCGCCCGTGGTGAGCGCCTGGGCGACGCAGAACTCCGGGCTGAAACGCGCCTCGTCGCCGGTGACGGGGGAGGGGAATCGCAGCGTACGGCTCGTCTGCGCGGAGATCGTGCAGGTGATGGCCGTGATCGCGGGGATCTGCGCGGCGATGGACGGGTGCAGCCGTACCGCGCAATCGACCAGGCCGGTCGCCGATCCGCAGCACGGGTATGGCTTGAAGCGGATTCCGGCGTCGATGTACGGCCGGTCCGTTCGCGGCGGAGGCCAGGTGCCGCCGAACACCTGGAGGTAGGAGGCGTCCGAGGTCAGCGCGTGCGTGCCGGCCTCGAACCCGGCGGCGGCCAGTTCGGCGGCCAGCACGCCGTTGCCCGCTGCCCAGCCCGCGTGCAGCGGTTTGGTCATCGAGCCGAAGTTCGCCTGCACGCCGGAGGCCAGCGACGTCGCGATGCCCAGCGCGTGCCTGGCCTGCGCGCGGGTCAGCCGGAGGAGTCTGGCCGCCGCGATCGTGGCTCCCAGCACGCCGATCGTCGCGGTCGTGTGCCAGCCGCGCCCGCGCTGCTCGTCGGCCGCGCAGGCGCCTATCCGGCCGATCACCTCATACCCCGAGAGGTAGGCGTCGGCGAGTTCCGCGCCGCTGGCCCGTTCCTGGTGGCCGAGCGCCAGCACGGCCGGGATGAGCACCGCCGAGGGATGGCCGTGCAGTACTTCGGAGACGTCGTCGTAGTCGCGGCCGTGTGCGAGCGCGCCCCAGCCGATGGCGGCGTGCCTGGTGGTGAGGCCACTGCCACCGGGCAGGGGTATCGGGCCGGCGCCCGTACGTCGCAGATAGTCGGCCAGGATGCGGTACGGCCGGTCCGCGACACCGGCCAGGGACACCGCGAAGAAGTCGGCGAAGGCGAATCGCACGGACTCCCGGGATGACTCCGGCAGCCGGGACCAGTCGGCGTCGACGAGATCAGCGAGAATTTCCATTTCAGGCCACCTTCAGTTCGAGCCGTCGTGAGAGAAGGCTGAGCGAGTAGCAGATGACGAAATAGATCACGGCGGCGAAGAACAGCAGCTGGAACGGGTAGGCGAGACTCCGCGCGTTCGCTTCCAGCACCCGGGTGAAGAACTCGGGAATGCCGATGATGGTGGCTACCGAAGTATCCTTGATCAGCACGATCATCTGCGAGACGAGGGCCGGCATCATGCGCCGGGTCGCCTGCGGCAGGATGACGTACCTCATGGTCGCGAAGCTGGACAGGCCCGAAGCGCGGGCGGCCTCCGCCTGCCCCCGCTCGATGCTCTGTATGCCGCCGCGAACGATTTCCGCCACGTACGCACCGATGTAGATGATCAATGCGAGGGTGCACGACCAGAACGCCGACACGTCGTATCCCTGCGCCGCGATCATGAAGTACGTGAAGAAGATGAAAAGGATCAAGGGCACGCTGCGCACTCCCTCGACGATCGCCACGGCCGGATAACGCAGCCACCCGCAGTGCGAAAGGCGCAGCAGGGCGAGCACGGTGCCGAGCGCGAGGCTGCCCAGAATGGCGATCCCGGAGATGCTCAGCGTCCAGGTGAGACCACCGATCATGTAGCCGAAGTTGCCCCATATGACGTTCATCCCGATCAGACCTCCACTCTCAACCGCCGCAACGGTCGTGGCGTGCGCGGTTCACCGGTCCAGCGCCGGTCCAGCCATCGGGTGCAGAGGCTCAGCACGGCACCCTCGGCCAGGCAGACAGCTGAGAAGATCACCATCGCCACCCCGAACACGGCGAAGAACTGAAAGGTCGTGGACTGGATCTGGTACGCCTGATAGACGAGATCGGGCACGCCGATGACCATGACCAGCGCGGTGTTCTTGGTGACGGCCACGTATTGGTTGCCCAGCGTCGGCAGGATGATCCGGATGACCTGCGGGAAGATCACCCGCAGGACGGCGGAGCGGTACGACAGACCGGTCGACCGCGCGGCCTCCATCTGCCCGCCCGGCACGGACTGCCAGCCGCTTCTCACGATCTCCGCCATGTAGCTCGACCGGTAACTCACCAGCGCGCACAGTCCGGCGACGAACTGGGTCGAGTACAGGTCACGCGCCGGTTCGGTGATCGCCAGAACCCACTCGAGTGAGAAGACGCCGAAGTTCCACACACTGAGGTGGATCAGGAACGGCACGTTCCTGCAGAACTCGGTGACGGCCGCCATCGCCCAGCGAAGCGGCGCGAGCCGCGGCGAGATGCTCACCCGGCCGAGGGCGATCAGTGTGCCGACGATCGAAGAGAGCACGATCGCGTAGCCCGTCAGTTGCAACGTGATCAGAAGTCCGGAAAGGAGCAGGTTCCGGCCTTCGGCGCCGAGGACGACGCTCCAGTCCACACCACCGTCGGTCATGATTATTTCTCCGGCCAGACGTCGACCGCGAACGAGTTGTTAGGGCCCCACCATTTGCGCACCAGCCGGGTGTATGTCCCGTCGGCCTGCATTTCCATGAGCAGCCGGTTCAGCGTGTCCCTGAGCGTCCCGTCGCCCTGTCGTACCCCGATTCCGTACGGCAGCGGCAGCAGTCCCTCCGGTCCGATCACGCGTGTCCGGGTGCCGCTGGCGTCAAGCGCCTTCTTGCTGCCCTCGATGGTGCCCTTGGTGGCGAAGACCGCGTCCGCCTGATGGGCCTTCAGCGTCTGCATGGTGTCGGTCCACTTGGCGACGCTGAGCACGGAACACGTCGCGCAGACCTTCGGCACCAGGGTTTCCTGGATGGACCCCTGCGCCACGACGATCTTCTTTCCCGCGAGATCGTCGATCGCCTGGTAACGGGACTTGTCGAGCACCAGGAATTTCATCGACTCACGGAAATAGTCGATGCTGTAGTCGATCGTCTTGTCCCGTTCCCGCGTGTGCACCATCGAGGCCAGCAGCAGGTCCACCTTTCGGGTCTGCAGGTTGGCGATCCGGTTGGAGCTGGTCACCGGCTGGGTCTCGAACCGGACGCCGAGCCGTCTGGCCATCTCCTTGCCGACGTCGATGTCGAACCCCTCGGGGCTGGACCCGCCCTGCGGCACCGAGCCCCAGACGACCGCGTCGTACTTGGTGCCGGCGACCAGCGCCCCAGCCTTTTTGATCTTGGCCAGTGTGTCGGCGCCGGCCGCCTGGCCGCCGCCGGACAGCGCGCACCCGGACATGCCGAGCACCAGCGCGGCCAACGCCGCTATAAGTGGTCTCATCGAACTCACCTTCGTGGGCATCCGCCGCGGTTCACGTGATGATCTGGGAGAGGAACCGACTGGTGCGGGGGTCGGCCGGTGCGTCGAAGAACTGTGCGGGGGGTGCGACCTCGACGATCTCCCCGGCCTCCATGTAGACGATGGTGTCCGCGACCTTGCGGGCGAAGGCCAGCTCGTGGGTGACAACGATCATGGTCATTCCGCCCTGCGCGAGGTCGGTCATGACGTCGAGTACCTCACGGATCATCTCGGCGTCCAGTGCGCTGGTCGGCTCGTCGAACAGCATGATCCGCGGCTTCATGGCGAGGGCCCGGGCGATCGCGGCGCGCTGCTGCTGGCCTCCGGAGAGTTTCGCCGGATGTTTGTCGGCCTGCTCCGCGATCCCCACCTTCGTCAACTGCTCGACGGCCAGGTCGTTCGCCTCGGCCTTGGACAGTCCGCGGACCTTCATCGGAGCCAGCATGATGTTGGCCCGCACGGTCATGTGGGGATAGAGGTTGAACTGCTGGAACACGAACCCGATCTCGGCGCGCAGCTTGTCGAGGTTCGCCTTCCTGTCGTGCACGACGACGCCGTCGACGCGTACGGACCCGGACGAGATCGGCTCCAGTCCATTCACACAACGAATCAGGCTGCTCTTCCCTGAGCCCGAGGGTCCAAGGATCACGACCACCTCGCCGCCGCGCACCTCCAGCGATACTCCTGACAACACCTGGAAGTCGCCGTACCACTTCTCGATCTTCTCGATGCTGATGGCGGTCATGGCCGCGCGACGATCCGGTCGATGGCCTTCTCCAGCTCGCGCGCGCCGTTCGCGACGTGCTCGCGGGCGCGTTCGACGACGCGCCGGGCGGCGTTGAGCGCATGCGCGAACTCGCCCAGCTCCCGTTCGAGCGCGCTCGGCGCCGGGCCGCCGTACAGTGTGCGCGCGTGCACGGACGCGCGCGGGTCGAGCGCCGCGGCCAGGGCCTCCGGCGACAGGCCGACCGGCTTGCCGAAGTACTCGACCCCGGCCTCGTCCAGCATCTCGACGGTCGTCTCCAGCGGCGGCACGTTTCGCTCGAAGCTGTGGCGCACCAGGATTCCGACGATCTGGTGCGCGGTCCGCCAGGGGAGGCCCTTCTCCCGTACGATCGCGCCGGCGACGTCGGCGCCCTGCGCCCAGAACCGGCCGACGACGTCGAGCATTCGCTCCGCGTCCACACGAAGCTCGCGGAATACCATGATCGCCTCGTCGAGCCGTCGCTGCGCGCCGGTGAACGCGGCCCAGAGCGCGGACTCGGTGGCCTTGCGCCCCGCGACGGGCAGGCCGGTCGAGCCCTTCTCGACCATCAACGCGGTGAACAGCCCACCGGCGGTGGTTTCGCTGACGGCCTTCGTCGCCTCGCAGAAGTAAGGGTTGCGCTTCTGCATCATGATGCTGCTGGTGCCGCAGAACCGGTCAGGCAGGTCGACGAAGCCGAACTCCGAGCTGAACCAGAGTTGCAGGTCGTCGGCCAGCCGGGCCATGTTCGCGGTATGAATCGCCATGACCGACATGGCTTCCATGCACTCCGCGTCATGGCTGAGGATCGCGTCCATGGTGTGCGGAATCGGCCGGTCGAATCCCAGCAGCTCGGCCGTACGGTCGCGGTTCAGCGGGAACTCGCTGCCCGCCAGGATTCCGGCGCCCGCCGGGCTCATGTTGACCCGCTCGTAGCACTGCCGGAGCCGGTCGAAGTCACGGCCCAGCACGCAGACCCACATGGACAGCCAGTGGCCGAAGCTGGTCGGTTGCGCGTTCTGCGCGTGCGTGTACCCGGGCATGACGACGTCCGCGTAGGCCGGCGCCAGCTCGATGAGCACCGCACGGAAGCCGTTGATCTTCTCCATGGTGTCGAGCAGGTGGTCGCGGGTCGCGATGCGGCGGCCGACCGCGCCCAGGTCGCCGGAGCTGCGGCCGAGGTGGATGCGGCCGCCGACCTCCTCGCCCAGGTTCCTGATGAGGTACTGCTCTCCCGAGTGCATGCCGCCCTGCACACGGAAACGTGCCTCACTCACGCCCTCGCGCTCCATTTCCCGAATCGCGCGGAGTATCGCGGCGGCGGCGTCCAGCTCGATAAGCCGTTCCTCGGCCAGCATGACGAGATGCGCCTTGTCGAATTGGTGAATGGCGGGAAGCGTGTCGCCCAGTTTTTCGGTACGGTGCGATTCCAGTTCCGGGAGAATCTCCTCGGTGAGCCGGATGCCCGCTGTGCGAAATCCTCGGTATTCCGAGGGAATCTGCTGGCGGGGCATCAGTGCCCTGCCTCGTCAAAGCACCGCATCGCCGCGAACCCGTGTGTGTAGGCGGCACCGGCGCGCAGCGCGGCGGCGACGAAGGCGGTCTCGGCGATCTCCTCCTCGCTCGCACCCGCCTTCTTGGCCGCGACCGTGTGGCTTTCCAGGCACATCCGGCACTGTGTCGTCAGTGCCACCCCGATCGCGATCAGTTCGCGGTACTTCGGCGGAACGGTTCCGTCCGTGCGCGACATCACGGTGCTGGAGAAATTGGTGTACGCCTCGGCCTCGACCGGCGCGGCCCGGCGCAGTTTCGGCATGAAATCGCGGTCGGTACGGCCTGCGGCATTGGTAGAACTCATGCGACGTCCCCTCGGAATTCACGAATATCGGCACCGGCAATTCGCTGGAATTGCGGTAACCGCTAATGACTCCGATTGTTACCGTCGTGAAAACTCTGGGGCTAGACCGTGATCCCGATGACCTCATAGGCTACGACAATGACCTCGGGACGGGACAGGTTCGACCTTCAATCCCTCCGGCTGCTCGTGGCGATCGGGCAGCGACTGAGCATCGGCAAGGCCGCCGCCGACGTCGGTCTGTCCCAGCCGTCCGCCAGCCTCCGGCTTGGCGAGCTGGAGCGGAAGATCGGAGTCACGCTGGTGGAGCGGTCGCCGTCCGGATCACGCCTGACGCCGATCGGCAAGACCGTCGCGGGCTGGGCACGGCAGGTCGTCGACGCGGGCGACACCTTCGTTCACAGCGTGCGCATGCTGCGCGACCAGAAGGAACGCCGGTTCACCGCGGTCGTGTCGAAGACGATCGCCGACCACCTGATGCCGGGCTGGCTGGTCGCGATGCACGCGGGCACGCCCGATGTCACGGTTGCGCTGGAGGTCGCCGACCCCGACACCGTCGTCGAACGAGTGAGAACCGGCGGGGCCGGGGTGGGCTTCGTCGAGGGCGACGTATCGCTGGGCGGCCTGCGGTCCAGGAAGATCGGCGACACGGAGCTGATGGTCGTCGTCGGCTCGGGTCACCCCCTGCGCGGTCGTGCGCCGCTCGACCTGGCCGGCCTCGCGGAGATCCCGTTGGTGCTGCGCGAGAGCGGTTGCGGTAGCCGGGCGGCGCTGGAGAAGGCGCTGGCGGCGATCGGCGCGCGGCCGACGGTGGCGGTCGAGATGGCCTCAACGGCCGCGATCAAAGCAGTGGTCGCAGCCGGCGACGGCGTCACCGTGCTCAGCAGCCTCGCCGTCGCCTCGGACGTACGCACCGGCAGGCTCGTGGTGTTGCCGCTGGTAGGCGGCCCGCTGCGGCTGCCCCTGCACGCCGTGTGGCATCGGGGCTCACAGCCGGTCGGACCGGGGCGTGACCTCCTGGCCATCGCCACCGGAGTTCGCGGGCAGGTCCGTCCCGGAAACGCCTAGCTGGTAGCCCTGGTGGGCGGAGAAGTCGGCGGAGACGACGAACCGGTCGCCGCGGATATGAGTGTGCCGCCACTCGACCGGATCCCCTCCCGCCATGGCGACCCGCTCGATGGAGAAGGCCGCGCCGTCGGCGTTGAGCCCGAGCACCCGTCGCAGTGCCGGGCTCGGCCGTACCGCACGCAGCCGCTCCGTCCCGCCGGACAGCCGTACGCCACAGCGCGCGGCCAGCTCCGCGTAGAGCGCCGTCCTGGTGAAGTCGACCTCGAGCAGCGGGGCCGCCACCGCGAACGGCAGCCACGCGCGGTCCAGCGCCAGCGGCTCGCCCCCGGCCATGCGAAGCCGCTCGAGGTGGACGAGCCGGTCGGAGGCGCGGAGCCCGAGGCGCTCGGCGGCTTCGGCGTCGAGGACCGGCCGAAGCTTGCGAACGATGCTGCGCTGTTCCAGACCCGCCGCCTCGACCGACGCGAAGAGGCTGTACAGCGCGCCCAGCGGCTGGTCGATCTCACTCTGGACGGCCACCCGGGGCGCGCGACCGCGGCCGAACACCACCAGTCCGCGGTCGCGTACCTGCCGAAGCGCGGCTCGGGCCGTGTGCCGGCTCACCCGGTACTGCTCGCTGATCTCCATTTCACCGGGGAAGCTCTCGGCGAACTCCCCGGCCTCGATGCGTCGGACCAGGTCCTCGTACAGCTGTGACCACAGCGGTATCGGGCCTTCTCGATCCAGGTCCGCGGCGTCGGGCGTGCGTCCCATCCGGCATGCCTCCGTTCGAGTGCGGGTATGGACATCGAGCCTTAAATGTACGTACATTAGCCGTCCCATGGCGGATGAAAGGGAAGCCTTGCGGACAGAAATCCTCGACACGCCAGAACTCGGTGACCGCAGCTATCTCATCCACAACGGCGACGCTGCGATCGTCGTCGACCCACAGCGAGATGTCGAACGGCTCCTCGCTATCGCCGACGGTCTCGGCGTCGGCATCGACCTGGTGCTGGAGACCCACATCCACAACGACTACGTCAGCGGCGGGCGCCTGCTCGCCACGACCACGGGTGCGCGATATGCGGTCAACGCCGAAGACCCGGTCGGATTCCCACGGCTCGGCATCGGCGACGGCGACCGCCTGACCGCCGGGTCGTTGTCGGTCCAGGTGCTGGCCACGCCGGGCCATACCCACACCCACCTGTCCTACGTGGTGGCCGACCTCGCGGACTCCGGCCCGCCCGCGGTGTTCACCGGCGGTTCGCTGCTCTACGGCGGTGTCGGCCGTACGGATCTCGCCGGCCCGCGCGACACCGAGGAGCTGACCCGGGCGCAGTTCCGCTCCGCGCACCGGTTGGCGCGGATCCTCCCGCCCGCCACCGCCCTCTACCCGACGCACGGCTTCGGCAGCTTCTGCTCGGCCGGAGCCGCCACCGAAGGACACGGCGACGGGCACACCTCCACCATCGGCGGCGAGGTGGCACGCAACGACGCGCTCACCGCGAGCGACGAGGAGACCTTCGTCCGTGCCCTGCTGGCCCGGCTGACCGCGTACCCCGGCTACTACGCGCATATGGCGTCGCTGAACCACGCGGGCGCCGGCCCGATCGATCTCACCGGGCCAGAGCCGGTCGACCCGGCGGAGCTCGGCGCGCGGATCGCCGCCGGCGAGTGGGTCATCGACCTGCGCGAGCGGATCGCGTACGCGGCCGATCACGTCATGGGCACCGTCAACGTCGGCCTGGACACACGGTTCGCCACGTACGTCGGCTGGCTCGTGCCGTGGGGCAGGCCGCTCACGCTCATCGGGGCGCGTGCCGGCGACATCCGGCGAGCGCAGCGGCAGCTCGGTCTGATCGGCATCGCCCGGCCGAGCGGCGCGGCGGCCGGCGACCTGGCGACGATCGCCGGGCCGCTGGACCGCGGCGGATACGAGCGGGTCACGTTCGCCGGGGTGCCCGAGCCATCGGCTTCTGACGTGCTCCTGGACGTACGGCGCGACGATGAATGGGCCGCGGGCCATGTGGACGGCGCTGTTCACACTCCGCTCGCCGAATTGACCGACCGGCTGCCACAGATTCCCCCCGGGCGGGTGTGGGTGCACTGCGCCGGTGGATACCGAGCAAGCAGCGCCGCAAGCCTCCTGCACGGAGCCGGGCGCGACGTCGTGCTGGTCGACGACGACTTCGCCAACGCCACCTGCACAGGCCTCGCCATCGTCGGCGCCGACCATCCCCTGTAGGGAGCCGGAATGTTCCTGACCAGACTGCGTGACGCGCTCACCGAGGCCGACGTCGTCGACGATCCGCAGATCATCGAGAGCTACCGCGCCGACCACGCGCCCGGCGTGCCCGCCGGCATGCCGCGTGCCGTGGTGTTCCCCCGGAGCGCCGAGCAGGTCGCGGCCGTACTGCGCGCCGCCGTGGCCGAGCGGGTACCGGTGGTGCCACGTGGCGCCGGGTCCGGGCTGGCCGGTGGTGCCAACGCCGTGGACGGCTGCGTAGTCGTGGTCATGGATCGGATGGACGAGATCGTCCGGATCGACCCGTTGGACGGCGTCGCCGTCGTGCAACCGGGCGTGCGCAACACCGCGCTGCGCGAAGCGGCCGCCGAACACGGTCTGTGGTACGCGCCGGATCCGGCCAGCCGCGACTTCTGCTCGATCGGCGGGAACGTGGCGACCAACGCGGGTGGCCTGTGCTGCGTCAAGTACGGCGTGACCCGCGACTCCGTGCTCGCCCTCCAGGTCGTCCTCGCCGACGGCTCGATCACCCGGCTCGGACGGCGCAGCATCAAGGGCGTCGCCGGATACGACCTCACCGGACTGTTCGTCGGCAGCGAGGGCACACTCGGCATCATCACCGAGGTCACCGTGCGCCTGCGACCGCTGCCTCCGCCGGCGATCACCGTGGTCGCCTCGATGCCCGGCCTCACCGCCGCCGCGACCGCCGTCCAATCCTGTCTGACCACGATGACGCCCAGCCTGCTGGAACTGCTCGACCGTAGGACCATTCGCGCCGTCGAGGAGTGGAAGGGCCTTGGCCTGGACACCTCGGCGGCGGCGTTGTTGCTCGCCCAGACCGACCTGCCCGGCGAGGCAGGCGAGGCGGAGGCGCGCCGCCTGGAGCAGACCTTCACCGAGCACGGCGCGCTGGAGGTGTACCGCTCGGAAACCGCCGAGGAAGCCGAACTGCTGCTCGGCGCCCGCCGCTTCGCCTTCCCCGCGCTCGAACGGCTCGGCCGCGTCTACCTGGAGGACATCGCCATACCCCGGGGCCGGCTGGCCGACCTGCTGGCCGCCGTCGAACGCATCGCCGACCGGACCGGTGCCATCGTGGGCACGTTCGGCCACGCCGGCGACGGCAACATGCACCCCACCATCGTCGCCCCCTGGGACGCCCCCGAAGCCGGCACGGCGGCGACAGCCGCCTTCCACGCGATCATGGACGCGGCTCTCGACCTCGGCGGCACGATCACCGGTGAACACGGCGTCGGCCTGCTCAAACGCCACGGGCTCGCCGGCGAACTGGACGACACCGCGCGCCGCCTGCACCTGCAGATCAAACAGACCCTCGACCCGTACGGCCTGCTGAACCCGGGCAAAGCCCTCCCCTCCATGCCCTGAGCCCTCGCACGAACGCTGAAGGAGTCACCGTGCCCACACCCCTGATCGATGTGCCGACGCTGCGCCATGCCCTGGACGGCCCCCGCCCGCCGATCCCGCTGGACGTACGGTGGGCTCTGGCCACCGGGCCCGACCGCGCAGGATATGAGAAGGGCCATCTGCCGGGCGCCCGGTTCGTCGACATGGACGCCGATCTCGCCGACCCGCCGGGAGCGGGCGGCCGCCACCCCCTCCCGGCCGCCGAGCGGTTCACCCAGGCGATGCGCCGAGCGGGCGTCTCCAACGACACGCCAGTCGTCTGCTATGACGCGGGCCCGGCTTTGTCGGCGGCACGGGCCTGGTGGCTGCTTCGCCACTTCGGCCATGCTGACGTCCGCATTCTGGACGGCGGGTACGCGGCCTGGGTCGCGGCAGCCCTCCCCGTGACGACCGGCGACGTCACCGTACCTCTGGGAGACTTCGCCGTCTCCGCCAGTCGCGCGGCGACCATCGAAGCCGGCGACGTCCTTGGTTTCGCCGGCTCGGGCGGCCTCCTTCTCGACGCCCGCGACACCGAGCGCTACCTGGGCCGCACCGAACCCGTCGACCCGATCGCCGGACACATCCCCGGTGCCGTCAGCGCCCCCACCACCGAGAACACCACCACCTCGGGCACCTTCCACGATCCGTCGGCGCTCCGCGACCGCTTCACCGCCCTGGGCGCCTCCGACGACCGCCGCATCGCCGTCTACTGCGGCTCCGGCGTGACCGCCGCCCACCAGATCGCCGCCCTGGAAGCAGCCGGCTACCAGGCCGCCCTGTACCCCGGCTCCTGGTCCCACTGGATCACCGACCCATCCCGCCCGGTGGCGACAGACGCATAGCGCCGGCTCTCAATCGCGTTGCGCGAGTTCTTTCCCCCGGCCCTGGTCGCGTTCGGTGACCTGGCCGGGGCCGATGCATTGGACTTGCTGGGCCCAGCACCTCGTGGTGGTCCGTCCCCGCATGGATCAGCTGGAACCTACTTGTCCGGTTTTCGGGGCGCCCCTTGACAACGAGTTTCGGAGCCGCAAGCCTGGATTCAACTTTATGCGTAAGGAGCGAGACGATTAGTGTATAGCCCTGCCTCTGAGGGTCGCGAGTCTGACTCGGCCTTCCTCAGCACACTCGCGAATGGGCTGAAGGTTTTCGAGGTTCTCACCGAGCAGCGGGCGACCTTGCGCGCCCTGACCGAAGCGGTGGGACTACCGCGCCAGACGGTCTACCGCATCGTGCACACCCTCGAGGTTCTCGGCTGGGTGGAGCGAAGAGCCTCCGATGACACGTACGCGCCCACCGTACGAATGTGGGCCATCGGCGCCCGATCCCACGGTGCCACCGAGCTTCGCGTTCAGTGGGCCAACCTCGTTTCGAGGCTGGCGGAAAAAATCGGGGAAACCGTGCACCTCGCGGTCTATGACCAGGGGTGCAGCGTCTACATCGACAAGCGCGACGGATGGCATCCCATCGGCAGCTACACCAAGCTGGGCGGACGCTCGCCGGCGCACTGCGTGGCCACAGGCAAGGCTCTGCTCGCTCATCAGCCTCCGTGGGTGCCGGAGCAGTTGCTGAACGCGGGTCTGAGGCACTACACCGACACGACGATCACCGAACCCGCGGCCCTGCAGGCCGAACTCGAGGGCGTGCGCCGGCAGGGTTTCGCGATGAACAACGGTGAATATCGCGCGGAGGTGGGCGGCGTCGCCGTTCCCATCCGCTCACCACTGGGCGACGTCGTCGCCGCGCTGGGGTTCTCCGGCCCGGTGGACCGGATCCAGGATCGCAAGGACGAGCTGGTGACGATCTTGTTGAACGCCGTATCAGGCATTCCCGCCCAGCCACCCACCGAAAGTTGATCTCAACCACCCCTCCGTCCAATCCATGAGGTGGCCGGCAACTCCATGAGTGTCAGCAAGACTCACAACAGACCCGATGCCCCGCCGGTCCAGGAGATCCGCGAGGGGGAGTTCTTCGCCCAGGTCGGTCCGTCCGGCCGCGGCAAGTGCTGCGGCAAGTCGACAATCCTGAACATGGTGGCCAGGCTCCTGTCGCCGAACCTGAAACCGATGATCGTCAATACGGGCGATGTGATCGCCCTCGACTCACTCACCTTGACCGCATGAGGGCGGGGGATCACGGGATGGGGAGCGTGGCCGCAAACCCTGCCTCGCCGGAGATTCGTCAGCCGCTGCGTGGTGTGCGGGTGCTGGAGTTCGGGCACGTGGCGGCCGGCCCGTTCGCCTCATCACTCCTGGCCGACCTCGGCGCGGACGTGGTGAAGGTGGAGCCACCCGGCGGCGACCAGATGCGGGCCTGGCCGCCGCTCGCGCGCGACGATGACGACACCTTCAGCCACAACTTCGCGGCGGTGAACCGCAACAAGCGCAGTGTCGCCGCCGACCTGCGCGTCCCGGAGGAGGCGACGCGGGTCCGATCCTTGTGCGCCGCCGCGGACGTCATCGTCGAGAACTATCGCCCCGGCGTCCTGGACCGTCTCGGCTTCGGCTTCGACGAGGTCAGCGACGGGCATCGCGGCATGGTGTACTGCTCGATCTCCGGATTCGGCCGGGCTTCTGCGCACGCCTCGGCGGGCGCCTACGACGTGGTCATCCAGGCGATGAGCGGTTTGATGAGCGTCACCGGCGAGCCCGGCCGCCCTCCGGTCAAGAGCGGGGTGCCGGTCGCGGACTTCGTGACCGGGCTGTACGCCGCGTTCACGGCCGCGGCGTTGCTGCCGCAGGTACGGCGGACGGGTTCCTCGGTGCACGTCGACTGTTCGATGCTGGACTGCATGCTGGGGGTCTCGGCCCTGCAGACCAGCGCCTACTGGGGGAGCGGGCAGGATGAGGGGCCGCTGGGCTCCGCGCATCCACGTAATGCCCCCTACCAGGCGTTCTCCGGGTCGGATCGTCCCTTTGTGCTGGCCGCGGGCAACCAGCGGCTGTGGCGCTCGACCTGCGAGGTGGCCGGAACCGAGCACCTGCTGGACGATCCGCGGTTCGCGGACCAGGTGAGCAGGGTGGCCCACCAGGGCGAGCTCGCGGAGCTTCTCCAGGGCAGCTTCGGCCGCAAGCCGGCCGCCCACTGGGTCACTGAACTGCGACGGCGCGGCGTCCCTGTCAGCCTGGTCAACAGGTTCAGCGAGATCCTCTCCGACGAACACGTCGCCGAGAGTGGACTGGTGAGCGAGGTGCCGGTGCCGATCGCGGGCCCGACGTCCATGCTGAACTTCCCGGTGCGCATCGCCGGTGCTCCGGGAACCGTGGTGCGGCGCCCGCCGTTGCTGGGCGAGCACACCGATGAGGTGCTCGCGGACTGGACGGCACCTCATGACCGATAGCCCGCTGGTCAGGAAGGTTTCCGCGGCACGCTGGGACGTCGTCCTGAACAGGGAGGACAACCGTAACGCGCTGTCGGCGGAACTGGTCGAGGAGCTGACAGGGTGTCTGGCCGCCGCGCGGGCGGAAGGCATCGGTCTCCTCGTCCTGCGCAGCTCGGGCAGGGTCTTCAGCGCGGGCCTGGACCTGAGCGATCTCGACGGGGAGACCGACGCGACGCTCTCGCTGCGCCTGGCACGCATCAGCATGCTGCTGGAGACCGTGCGCCGCGCGCCGTACCTCACCGTGGCTCTGCTGGAAGGGCCGGCGGTCGGCGCCGGCGCCGACCTGGCCCTGGCCTGTGACCTGCGCATGGGTACGGAGGCGGCGTCGTTCCGGTTCCCGGGCTTGCGGTTCGGGCTGGTGCTGGGCACCGGCCGGCTGGCCGAACTGGTCGGTGAGGCGTTCGCCCTCGATCTCGTCCTGACCAACGGCGTCCTGGACAGCGGTACGGCGCGACGGCGAGAAGTGCTCGAAGTCGTGCCCAACCCAGAACACGCGGAGACGATCCTGCGGCGATGGGAAGCCGCGATCGACCGGCTTCCCCCGGGCGCGCTGCACGAACTCCTCGGCGCCGTCAGATTGACCCGGCAGGCGGGCGACGGAGTCGCTGAGGCCGTACGCACCTCCGCAGGCATACCAGGTCTTCAACAAAGGATCGCCGGCTACAGAAAGGCAGCCAACAATGGGACAGAACGCCAGCACCGCGGCGACCTCACCGGCCATCCAGCGCCTGATCGCCCAGGTGACCGAACTGGTGGAACGTCACACGGATGAGCACGCGCTGACCGCACGCGTCGCCCAGGCTCTCTCCGAAGCCCTCGCGCAAGGTCTCGACCTGGGCGCGGAGTTCCAGGTGCCCGACCCCGACCGCTACGTGATGTATCCCTTCTTCGTCGACCCGATGGGCCGGTTCTCCATCGCCTCGGCAGTCTGGAACGTGGGCCAGGGTACGCCGGTGCACGGGCACGAGACCTGGGGCGTGGTCGGCATCTACGCAGGCCGGGAATTCGAGCGCGCCTACGAGAAACCCGCTGCGGAAGGCGAGCCGCTCGCCGTCCGGGACGAGCACATCTGGTCCCCGGGAGAGGTCACCGTGTGCTGCACCACCGACGACGATGTTCACGAGGTCCGCTGCGAAGGCGACAGTCCGGTCGTCGGCATTCACGTCTATGGCGCCGACATCGGCCGCCTCCGCCGTCGCAGTTACCAACCCCAGACGGGCGCGGTCTCCTGGTTCGTCTCCTCGTGGGCCACCCCCGCCGCGAACACCTGATCGCTACGCATCAAGCCAGGGACTGTGAAATCAACGGCGGATCTGATGATCAAGGGAGAGTCGCTTGATGTCTGAGAATGCCGCAGCTGACCGGCGAGGGTGGTCTGCTGCAGCAGCTGACCAAGCGGACCGTGGTGACCGACGTCGACCCGGCGCAGGCGCGAAGAACGGCGGCGGTTAGCTGCTCCGTTGACCCGAGCATGACTGTTCGGCCAGGTCACGATACTCGGGCGTGGGTAGAGCTGCCGAAGGAGTGGATCCTGCTGGTTCGCCTGGCATGGGACGGATCATGGTGGAGCCGGCCTGCTCCAGGATTGGAATCTGAGGAGGAACAGTGGCCCAGGCTCATGGCCTCCGCCGCACGGCGGTTCTGCTGGTCGATCCCTATAACGACTTCATCTCCGAAGGCGGCAAGCTCTGGCCACGACTTGAGCCTGTGGCGAAGGAGGTCGGCCTGCTGGACAACCTGCGTACCGTGATCGCTTCCGCCCGCGAGGCCGGCGTCCAGGTGGTGTTCGTCCCGCACCGCCGCTGGGAGCCGGGCGACTATGAGACCTGGGACCACCCGAACCCTACCCAGCGCGGCATTCAGGAGCGGCACAGCTTCGCCCGGGGCTCCTGGGGCGGAGAGTTCCACCCTGACCTCCAGCCGCAGGCGGGCGACGTCGTCGTCCACGAGCACTGGGCGCAAAGCGGGTTCGCCAACACCGACCTGGACCTCCAGCTCAAGCAGCACGGCATCACCCACGTCGTGGTCGTCGGCGTGCTGGCCAACACCTGCGTCGAATCCACCAGCCGGTTCGCCATGGAGCTCGGCTACCATGTGACGCTGGTCCGCGACGCCACCGCTGCCTTTCTCCCCGAGATGATGCACGCCGCGCACGAGCTGAACGGCCCCACCTTCGCCCATGCCATCCTCACCACGGGAGAGCTCGTCACCGCGTTCGAAGAAGCGCGGCCATGATCCTCACCGCAGCGCGCACCTGCTCCACGTCTGGCGAAGGGGTGTCTCCCGCGCGACCCTGAAGCGGGAACGCTCACTGCCAGATCGCACCAGAGAGGGGCTCGCCTGCGCGGGTAGGGGTCTCCAATGGACGGGTCAGCTGTTCACGGTCGCCTGCTCAGGACATCGGCCAGCAGGTTGAGCGCCTCGATCACGCGTTCACGATCCGCGCCCAGCCCCTTCAGCAACTCGGCCTCCCGGGCCAGTTGCCGGGGAAAGATCGCGTCGACGGCCGCCTCGCCCTCGGGCGTCAGCCGTACCAGCGCGGCGCGCCGATTGCTCGGACTGGGTTCTCGCGTGATCAGGCCGCGACTCTCCAGGCGGATCAGTGTCTTGCTGATCGCGGCCCGTGAGTGGCGCATCTGGTCGGCCAGGTGACGCGCGATCGTCGGGTTGGGGTCATGGCGCAGTCGCAGGCACACGTCGAGTTCCGCACCGGTCAGCGCGGCATCGGCATACAGCGGGTCCAGCGCCTCTCCCAGCAGGGTGACGACGCGTTTGAGCGGGCCGATCACCTCCATGGGCGAGGTGTCAAGGTCGGGACGGGCCGCGGCCCACAGGCCACGAACGTGATCGCTACTCCGCTTCATGCCGGCCTCCATAGTTGTTAACTGGTTGACAACTAGGTTACCGTCGACAGCATGGCAGAGACCACGACTCTCCGGCGCCCTAACCTGTTGTTGGCCGTCTTGGGCCTGCTCACGGCAGTGGCGCCGCTGGCCATCGACATGTACGTGCCCGGTTTTCCCGGTCTCGGCCGCGAGCTGGCCGCGGGCGAGCCGGCGGTGCAGCTGTCGATGAGCGCCTTCCTGATCGGGCTGGTCGCAGGCCAGCTGGTGATCGGGCCGCTCAGCGACGGGCTGGGCCGGCGCCGGCTCCTGGTGCCGGGCACCGCCGCCTTCGCGCTGCTGTCAGCCACGTGTGCGCTGCTGCCGACAGCGCCGCTGCTGGTGGCCGGCCGTTTCCTGCAGGGCTGTGCGGCGGCGGCCGGGCTCGTCCTGGCCCGCGCGGTACTGACCGACAGCTTCCCCAGGGCGCGGCTGCCGCTCTACTTCTCCGTCCTGGCCATGATCTTGGGGGTGGCGCCCGTCCTCGGTCCGCTGGTGGGCGGCCTGATCGTGGCCGCTTCCGGCTGGCGCGCGGTGTTCTGGGTGCTGAGCGCCCTCGGGCTGGCGATGCTGGCGGCGACCTGGCTGGGGGTGCCGGAGTCGCTGCCACCGGCCCGGCGCTCAGCGGGCGGCCTGCGGCATGCCTTCGGCTCGATGGCCGTGTTGCTGGGCCAACGCGCTTTCACCGGATACACCCTGTCCCTCGGCTTGGCCGCCGGGGCGATGTTCGTCTACATCGGCGCCTCCAGCTACGTCTTCCAGGACGGCTACGGGATGAGCTCCGTCCAGTACGGGCTGGTGTTCGCCGTCAACGCCGGGGCCATGCTCGCCGCCAGCGCGAGTTTCGGCCTGGCCGCCCGCCGGATTGCGCTGCCCGCGCTGCTGACCGGCTACCTCGCCATCGCCGCCCTCGGCGCGCTGACGCTGACCGTCCAGGCCGTGCTGGCGCCCACCCTGACCGGCACCTGGCTCTGCCTGGCCGTGACGTTGTTCGGCGTCGGCGGCGTCTTCCCGGCCGTCACCACCATCACGCAGAGCATCGGCCATGCCCGCGCGGGGGCGGCCTCCGCGTTGTCCGGCGGCGCCGCCTACCTGTTCGGCGCCCTGGCCGCCCCGTTGAGCGGCACCACGGTGCGCGCGATGGCGTGGGTCATGCTGGCCTCACTGGTGCTGGCGGTTCTGGCACTCGTACTGGCGCGCCCCTGGCGGCCTCTGACCGAAAAGAGCTTCGCATGAGCACCATGCGCCTGATCAGGGTGCTGGCGGCGCTGAGCGGCCACCCGATCCGCCTGTCCAGCGTGGCCGCCCCGGATGACGACCCCGACAGCACCCGCCTGCGCGTGGAACCCACCGGCCAGATCAGGCCCGGCCGCGGCACTCGCGCCCATCGGGGGATCGTGTACGCCGCTCCGGCGCGCAAGCTGCGCATGGACATCCTGACCCCGCGAGCACCCGGCCCGCATCCGCTGGTGCTGTATCTGCCCGGGGGCGGCTTCGTCACCGCCCGGCGCGGGATGGCCGCCCGCCAGCGTCGCTACGTCGCCCAGGCCGGGTTCGTGGTGGCCAGCATCGACTACCGCACCGTCAACGACGGCGCCACCTACCGCGACGGGCTCGCCGACGTCGCCGCGGCGCTGCGCTTCCTGCGCGCCCAGGCCGATCGGTACGGCATCGATCCCGCCCGGGCCGCGCTGTGGGGCGAGTCAGCCGGCGGCTACCTGGCCGCCATGGCCGCGACCGACCCCACCAGTGGCGTCGCGGCGCTGACCGGCACGGGAGTCGACGCGGTGGTCGACGTGTTCGGGGCCTGCGACCTGGCCACCGTGGCAGACGGCTTCGACCCGGCCACGGTGACGGCCTACACCGCGCCCGGCGCGGCGCTGCCCACCTACCTGCTGGGACCCGGCCGGGCCCTGGCCGACCATCCCGGCGAGGTGACCCGCGCCGACCCGGCTGGCCATGTCACCGGTGCGACACCGCCGTTCCTGCTGTTGCACGGCGACGACGACCGCGTCGTGGCTCCCGCGCAGACCGCCCGCCTGCACCAGGCACTGCGCCGCGCCGGTGCGGACAGCACCCGCTACGTGCTGCAGGGCGCCGGCCACGGCACCATGTCGCCCAACCCCCGGATCTGGACCAGTACGCAGGTCATGTCGATCATCGTGAGCTTCCTCCACGCTCGCCAGGCAGCCGCTCAGGACTCCGGCGAGGAGAGCAGCAGATGATCACCTAGCGAGCGTGACGCAGCTTGCCTGACAACTCGCCGTGACCAGGAGGCCGGCTGGAGAGCCCTGGCCCGTGCTTCGAAGGCGATCTGGAAGGCGTTCCCAGCGGGTTCCCCTCGGGAGGAAATCCCTACGGGGGGCGGAAACCCCACAGGGGGGCAGGATGCTACCGGACGTCCATTGACGGCGCCGGAACCCGTCCACGAGCATGACCAAAGGCGCCCGAACTGTCCGCGTATCTCCGAACGCCCGTGGTGCGTCACCCCTTTTAACGTGCCCTGAGGCGAGCCGGTTCAGGTTCGCCGTGCGTTTCATCCCCCGGAGTAGCCATGAATTCCCTCAAGGGTCCGTTAGTGGTCTTATCGGCAGCTCTGCTCGTCCTCAGCACCCTCGTCGTCCCCGCGTACGCGGCCGTCCCGTTCCCTGTCGAGAGCCTCGACGGAAGCGGGAACAACGCGGCCAACCCGACGTGGGGCCGGACCGGCACCGCGTACTCCCGGGTCGGTTCCACTCGCTACGGCGACGGCGTCGGCTCTCCCACGACCGGCCCGAACAGCCGGTTCGTCAGCAATCGTGTCCACAGCGACCTCGCACAGAACGTCTTCTCGGAGCGGCATGTCACCGGCTGGGGCTGGACGTGGGGTCAGTTCCTCGACCACACCTTCGGCCTGCGCGACGGCGCCGGCCCGACGGCCACGACCGCGAACATCCCGTTCAACGCCGGTGATCCGCTGGAGACCTTCACGAACACACTCGGCTACATCCCGTTCGCCCGGTCGGCTGCCACCGCGGGCACCGGCACGAGCGCGGCCAACCCGCGCCAGCAGACCAACACGCTCAGCTCCTACCTCGACGCGTTTCCCGTGTACGGGGGCACGAACACGAGGCTCGACTGGCTGCGCGCCGGCACGGTCGACGGGAACCCGGCCAACAACAGCGCGACGCTGCTGATGCAGAACAACTACCTGCCGCGCAGAACCGCACGGGGGAACGCCTCGACGGCGCCCGCGACGGACGTCGACGGCCGCCTGCTGGCAGCCCCCGGCAACGCCCTCGTCGCCGGTGACGTGCGGGTCAACGAGAACATCAACCTGACCGCCACCCACACGCTGTTCGCCCGCGAGCACAACCGGATCGTGTCCCTGCTGCCCGCCTCGCTGAGCGAGGAGGACAAGTTCCAGATCGCGCGCCGCGTCGTCATCGCCGAGCAGCAGTACATCACCTACACCGAGTTCCTGCCCGCCATGGGGGTCAACCTCCCCGCCTACACCGGGTACAACGCCGGGATCAACACGAGCCTGAGCAACGAGTTCGCGACGGTCGGCTACCGGTCGCACAGCCAGATTCACGGCGAGATCGAGGTCGAGACCGACGCCGACCGCTACTCCCCGGCCCAGCTGAACGCCTTCACGGCGATGGGCCTGGAGGTCACGGTCGACGGCGACGAGGCCGCGATCGTGATTCCGCTGAACGTGGCCTTCTTCAACCCCGACCTGGTCAGCTCGCTCCAGCTCGGCCCGCTTCTGCAGGGCATCGGGCTGGAGTCCCAGTACCGGAACGAGGAGATGATCGACGACCAGTTGCGCAGCGTGCTGTTCCAGGTGCCGGTCTCCGGCAATCCGGAGTGCCTGGACGGGCCCGACCTGCCGCAGTGCTTCAGGGGTGTCGTCGACCTCGGCGCGATCGACATCGAGCGCGGCCGGGACCACGGCATGCCGACCTACAACCAGCTCCGGCAGGCGTACGGGCTTCCGGCGCGTACCTCGTTCACCCAGATCACCGGCGAGTCGACGGCGGCGTTCCCGGCCGACCCGACGCTGACCCCGGGCAACGAGATCAACGATCCGGACAGCATGACCTTCACCCGGCTGTTCGACCTGTTCGGGCTGCAGGTGGACGTCAACGACGAGGACGCCCTGGAGACCGACCCCGTCAGCTTCACCCGGCGGACCACGCTCGCCGCACGCCTGCAGGCGATCTACGGCAACGTGAACAATGTGGACGCCTTCGTCGGGATGGTGGCCGAGCCGCACATCGCGGGCACCGAGTTCGGCGAGTTGCAGCGGGCGATGTGGGCGCGTGAGTTCCGGCGGCTGCGCGACGGCGACCGGTTCTTCTACGGCAACGATCAGGGACTGACGACCATCCTCAACCAGTACGGCATCGACTACCGGGCCAACCTCGGCGACATCATCGCGCGGAACACCGACATCCCGCGTGCCGAGCTCGCGTCCAATGTGTTCTTCGTCCACGGTGACACGCCCCCGACGAGCTGCCGGGTGACGTACACGATCGTCACGAGCTGGCCGGGCAACTTCCAGGCGAACATCAAGATCTGGAACACGGGGACCAGGCCGATCAACAACTGGACCCTCCGGTTCGCCTTCGCGAACGGGCAGCAGATCACCCTGCCATGGAACGGGACCTTCGCCCAGGACGGGGTACGGGTGCCGGTGGAGAACGCCGACTGGAACGGCACGATACCTGCGGGCGGCTCGCTGGACGGGGTCGGGTTCAACGCGACCCGTGGTGCCGCGAATGCGAGTCCGGCCAACTTCACTCTGAATACCACTCCATGCGCCTCGGGCTGACTCCTGGCGTGATCGGGTCGTCCACGGGGGCGCCGCCCCCGCCGGGCGGCCCGATCACGCCGCTCTGGTACGCGATGAGCAGCGCCTCGGACCGGTTGCGCGCGCCCAGTTTCTGGAACAGCCGGGACTGGGTGCTCTCCACGGTCTTGACGGTGACGCCGAGGCAGCGCGCCGTCTGCCGGGTGGTGCTCCCGCTGCCGATGCAGTCGAGGACATGGAGCTCCCGGTCGGTGAGGTCGGGCACCCGGATGGGCCGGTGAGCCACCCCGCCCCACGCGGGCGCGCCGAGGTAGGACCCGCTCATCAGAAAGTAGCCGCGCGACACCAGTGAGATGGCGGCGCGCAGGTCGCGGTCCACCGCGTCCCCCCAGAGCACCGCGTGCGCGCCGTGCCGCAGTGCGTCGAGGACGGCGGCCAGGTCCGGTGGCGTCGACCAGACGAGGACGACCGGGCAGCGCAGCCGCGCCGGCAGCAGCCAACTGGCCGCGCACGGGTCCACGAGCAGTACGGTCATCGGGCCCCGATGCCAGCGGGTCCAGTGCGCGCCCGTCACGTCGGCCCGCCGGGTGACCACGAACGGCATGTCGTCCCCGAGCAGCGTCTGTGCGATCGACTGCAGGTTGTTGCCGGGAGGGGCGTGCACGACGACCAGGCAGGGGCGGCCGCCTTCCGCCGGGGGCTGCAGCCGGCCGTCGACGCCGAGCAGTCCGTCGAACAGTCCGAGGGAGATGGCCCGCGATACGGCGTGTGACTGGTTGCCGACGCCCAGCTTGTCGTAGAGGCGGCGCTTGTAGCCTTCGACCGTGCGTCGGCTGACCGCCAGGAAGGTGGCGATCTGTGGCACGTTCTGGCCACAACCCAACAGCGTCAGGACGGTCATCTCCGCATCGGTGAGATCGGCCGGCCGTGATGAGGGACTGTTCATGGCGCCCCCAGCTGAGGGTGATCCATTTGGATAGTGGGCTGGTGACCGAAATTTGTCAATAATCTTTCCAATTGGGGCCGGATTCCCCGGCCACGCTGTGCTCCTCCTATGTCGCAGCGGGTGTGGCCCGCCCATGGGGCGGGCGTGTGACGTGCGAAAACTCGACCTGGAGGTTCGCTTGCGAGCGGCTGCTGTGGCTGGGATCTTCCCGTCATGCCACCCGCTACATGATCGTCAGGGTCACGCTCACCGCGATATGGCTGCGCTCGCGGCGCACCATAACGGGCCCGCCATTAGTCATGGCCTACCGGCTCTGCCACGGCCCGATGATCAACACCAGACCGGCATGCGAACTCCCTGTCTACGCGGCAGAACCAGCTCCGAATCCCAGACCGGCGGAGGCGTCATCCTCGTGGCTTCACGAGTTCTCCCTCGCCTTGGGCAGGATCGAGCTTGGACGACCGGGAGGACGCCCCGCATCGGCGAGAGATACCTACCTCGATCGCCTATCCCACCGCGGACGAGGCCTCTCCATGGACTCGCCGACAGCCCCAGCTGGGTTCTCCCGAACCAGGCGCGCGACGGTGTCCGGCCGGATGGGCGGCATGAAGCTGACCTGGCTGGCCAACGGCGGGCACCGGCTGCTGTTCGACCTCGCGTCCGATCCGGACGAGCTCGATCCGGTACAGGAGGAGCGTTCAAAAGACGCCGAGCAGCTACGCGTCGAGGGCGTGACGGAGTGCCTCGATGGTGTCGGGCTGCGCACCTTTCCGTACGAGACGTGGCCGCTGAGCCGGATCCATCAGTTCGACCTGTCGCGCGGGGTGACCGGCTTCGGCGCAGGATGAGCCGCCCGCCGGGGGGCGTCGGCACGAACGGCCCCGGGTGCCGCGCAGTAACGCGTGATCGGGATCGCTTTCGAAAGCGAACGTCAGCGGTACGATGACGAATGAAACACGCTGACGGGAAGGAGCCCCCACGTGCTGGCCGAGGAGCGACACGGGGCGATCTTGCGAGAGCTGAGCCGTAAGGGCTCGGTCAAGGTGGCGGATCTGGCCGCCGGCCTTGGCGTCTCGGCCGTCACCATCCGGCACGACGTGCGGGAGCTGGCCGGGCGCGGGCTGCTGCTCCGGGTGCACGGCGGCGCCGTGTCGGTACCGGAGGCGCCACAGCGGGAGCGCGAACGGGAGGGGCCGGCCGCCGGCGAGCAGGCCAGGGAGCGCGCACGGCCCGAGCCGTACGTGCTGGGCATGCTCGTGCCGCAGACCGCCTACTACTTCCCGGCGGTGATCAGGGGCGCGCAGGAGGCCGCACACGAGCTCGGCGTGCGCATCACCCTCGCGGTCTCCCGGTACGACCTGGGGGAGGACCGCCGCCAGGTGGCGCAGCTGCGGGCCTCCGGCGTGGACGGGCTGCTGCTGACGCCCAGCGACAACCCCACGCTCTCGCCGGCCACGGAGCAGTGGGTGAACCAGCTCGACATGCCCGTGGTCCTGGTCGAACGGCAGGCGGGCTGGTCGATCCCGAAGGCGGAGCAGGTGGCCACCGACCACGCGTACGGTGCTTATCTGGCCACGTGCCATCTCGCCGGGCTGGGGCACCGGCAGGTGGCGCTGCTCGCCTGCGAGAGCAGGACCACCCCGTGGATACGCCAGGGGCACGAGCTCGCCCAGCGCTCACTCGGCCTGCGGGAGGGACCGGTGCGGATGTTCCCGCGCGCCGCCCCGGGCGCACCGGCGGCGATGGACGAGCACGTCGACGATCTTCTGGGCGTCTTCAGGGACGAGGGCGTGCGTGCCGCTCTCGTGCACAATGACATGGACGCTCTCTCCCTGGTCAGGCAGCTGCGCAGCCGTGGGGTCTCGATACCGGAGGATCTGGCGATCGTGACCTACGACGACGAGGTCGCCGCCCTCGCCGACATCCCCCTGACCGCCGTGTCGCCGCCCAAGGAGGAGGTGGGGGCCGCCGCCGTGCGCATGCTCGTCGCTCGGCTGAACGACCCGGACCGGCCGCTGCATGTCCAGCTGCTGCGGCCGAGGCTCCGGATCCGGGCCTCGTGCGGTGCGCCTCCCGGGTGATCGTCAGTTTCGTTTACCTTCACTTCGCGTCGCTGTAATACAACTGTAACTGATCTTCGCTCGACGGTGCATTGACAGGCTTCATTCGAAATCAAATGATTGCAGCCATCTTCACTCCCTCCTCTGGACGGTGCACATGAAGCCTGGATGCCTGCGGATTTCGGCCCTCGTCGCGGGCGCTGTCGTGTCGCTGTCAGCAGTCGCCGCCTGCGGAGGCGCGGACTCGGGTGCCTCCGGCGCGAAGCCGGGGCCGGCCGTCATCACCTTCCGCTCCTTCGTCAAGGCCTCTGACGTCGTCACCGCCGCCTTCAACAAGACGCACAAGGACTTCCAGGTCAAGTGGGAGAACGTGCCGAGCGGCGGGGACTACTACACCAAGCTCGCCAGCTCGGTGAAGGCCGGCAACGTTCCCGACGTGGCCATCGTCGAGTACAACCAGCTGCCCGACGTGGTCAGCCAGGGTGAGCTGGAGGACCTCACCGAGACGGCGGGCCCGGTGGTCGCCAAGAACTTCCCCCCTCAGGTCCAGCAGCTGGTGAACCTCGGCGGCAAGACGTGGGGCATTCCCCGCGACGTGGCCCCACTGGTGTTCTTCTACCGGAAGGACTTCTTCGACAAGCACGAACTCGAGCCGGCGAAGACCTGGGACGACTACACGAAGCTCCTCGAGAAGGTGAAGAAGGCCGATCCGAAGGCCCGAGGCGGGATCTTCGCGACCGCCGACCCCGGCGCGCTGGCCGCGCTCTCCTGGCAGGGCGGCGGACGGTGGTACGGCACCGAGGGCCAGTCCTGGAAGGTGAGCATCGACGACGAGCCGTCCAAGAAGGTAGCCGCGTACTGGAACGACCTGGTGCTGAAGGGTCTGGTCGGCACGTACGCCTCGACCAGCGAGGACGCGTTCTTCCAGGCGCTGCAGAAGGGTGAGGTCGTCTCCTACCTCTGCGCCAACTGGTGCGCGGGCGCCCTCCAGTCCACCGTCCCCGACCAGAAGGGCAAGTGGGCCATCGCGCCGGTGCCGAGCCTGGACGGCCGGCCGGCTTCCGCGATGCTCGGCGGTTCGGCCTTCACCGTCCCCAAGGGCGCCAAGCACCCCGAGCAGGCCCTCGAGTTCATCAAGTGGATCACTACGGATCCCGAGGGCATGAAGGCATGGCTGTCCAGCGGCACCAGCAGCATGTTGCCCGCCGCGCCGGCTCTGCTGCCGGCCACCAGTGCCTTCAATACCGACTTCTTCGGAGGCCAGGACATCTTCTCCGTCGTCTCCAAGGCCTACGAGTCGGTGCCGGCCGGCTGGACGTGGGGGCCGAGCGCCGGTGTGACGGGGACGACGATCTCCGACTCGCTCGGCAAGGTCGCCAGCGGCGAGGCGAAGCTGGCCGACGTGCTCACGAGTGCCCAGCAGGCCACCGTGGCCGACTTCAAGAACCGCGGCCTGAGCGTCGCCCAGTAGTGCCATCCAGGACCGGTGTCCGCCCAGAGAGGCGGACACCGGCGTCGACCCGTGAAGGAGATGCCGTGGCGACCCGCTCGGTCCGGCGGCAAGGGCGCACCGCCGCCCTGCTCATCGGCCCGTTCCTCCTGCTCTTCCTCACCTTCTCCGTCGCACCGCTGGTGTACGCGGCGTGGCTGAGCCTGTTCACCGAACGCAGCTCCGGCCTCGGTTTCGGGGGTGTCGAGACCTTCTTCGCCGGCCTCGGCAACTACGGCCGGGCGCTCGGCGACGCGGCGTTCCGCGACAGTTTCCTGGTCATCGCGATGTACGTGCTGCTGTACATCCCGGTGATGATCGGGGGTGCGCTCGTGCTGGCGCTGCTGCTGGACTCGACCATGGCACGGGCGAAGCGCTTCTTCCAGCTCGGCCTCTTCCTGCCGCACGCCGTACCGGGACTCATCGCCGCGATCATCTGGGTGTACCTGTACACGCCTGGACTCAGCCCGGTGATCGACCTGCTCGAGTGGGCCGGCGTGCGGTGGAGCTTCCTGTCGGCCGACCACGCGCTGTTCTCGGTGATCAACATCTCCACCTGGGAGTGGATCGGCTACAACATGGTCATCCTCTATGCCGCCCTGCAGGCCATTCCGAGGGACGTCCTGGAGGCGGGGACGGTCGATGGGGCGAGCGGGCTGCGGATCGCCCTGCGGATCAAGATGCCGCTCATCCGCCCGGCGATCGCGCTCAACGTGCTCTTCACCGTCATCGGCGCGCTGCAGCTCTTCACCGAGCCGAAAGTCATCTACCGGGCGTCGACCGAGATCGGCAGTTCCTGGAGCCCGAGCATGTACGCGATGCGGGCCGCCTTCGACAACCACGACTACGGCCTGGCCGCCTCCGCCTCGATCCTGCTCGCCCTGCTCGGCGGAGTCCTGTCCTTCGTCGTGACCCGATTCTCCGCGCGGAGGATGCAGCCATGACCCTCACCGCCACGTCCGCACCGGCGCTTCCCGCCTCCACACCGCCCAAGAAGGCCGGTGCCCGTCTCGTGCCGCGCATGCTCTCACGTACGGCCGTCAACGGTGTGCTCGCCCTCGCCATGCTCTACACGGTGATGCCGCTGCTGTGGCTGCTCATGGCGGCCACCAAGAACATGCGCGACCTGTTCGGCACCAACGGCTTCACCTTCGGACGGACCTTCGACCTCGGGTCCAACCTGGCGCACCTGTTCGCCGCGGGCGACGGCATCTACCTTCGGTGGCTCGGCAACACCGCTCTCTACGCCGTTGGAGGCGCCTTCATCGCCACCACGCTGTGTGTCGCGGCGGGATACGCCTTCGACAAGTTGTCGTTCCCGCTCAAGGAGAAGATCTTCGGGCTGATCCTCCTCGGCGTACTCGTGCCGGCCAGCGCGATGGCCCTGCCGATCTACCTGCTGGCGTCGAAGGCCGGCATCGTCAACACCTTCTGGGGCGTCTTCCTCCCGAGCCTGGTCTTCCCCTTCGGCGTCTACCTGGCCAGGGTGTTCAGCGCGGCCTACGTGCCGGCCGAGGTGATCGAGGCGACCCGCGTCGACGGCGCCGGCGACCTGCGGACCTTCCTCAGCGTCGGCCTGCCGATGCTCCGCACGGCCTTCGTCACCATCTTCCTGTTCCAGTTCACCGGCATCTGGAACAGCTTCTTCCTGCCGCTCGTGATGCTGACCGACCAACACCTCTATCCGCTCAACCTGGGTCTGTACACCTGGCAGACCACGTCGCTGAACCAGGGCCACCCGGAGGACTACCTGCTCGCCATCACCGGCTCGCTGGTGGCCGTCGTGCCGCTGGTCATCGCCTTCGTGGCGCTGCAGCGTTACTGGAAGGCGGGCATGACCACGGGAGCCGTCAAGTGACCCGTCCCCGCGCGTTGCTCGCCATGGAGCCGCGATTCATGGACGGCCTGTTCGGGCCGGACGGGCTCGACCGGCTCACCGGCTTGGTGGACGTCGACCCCGGCCTGGTCGTCGACGACTTCACGGACGTGCCGGAGCTGGCCTCAGCCGAGGTCCTGGTCACCTGCTGGGGTTGTCCGGCCATCGACGCGGCCGTCTTGCGACGGGCACCCGATCTGCGTGCCGTCGTCCACGTGGCGGGCACGGTCAAGAGCCTGATCACGGACGCCTGCTGGGAGCGCGGCATCGCGGTCTCGTCGGGGGCCGCCACCAACGCGGTCCCTGTGGCCGAGTACACCGTCGCCGCGATCCTGTTCGCCGGCAAGCGGGTCCTCGGCATCCGGGATCTCTATCGAGCCGAGCGCCGCGCCCTCGACTGGGCCGCGCACTTCCCTTCACTGGGCAACTACCGCAAGACCGTCGGGATCATCGGGGCCTCTCACACCGGCCGCCGCGTGCTCGGCCTGCTCCGCTCTTTCGACCTCGACCTGCTGATCAACGATCCCTACCTGGACGAGGCCGGGGCCGCCGCGCTCGGTGCCTCACCGGTGGGCCTCGACGAGCTGCTGGCCGCCGCCGACGTCGTCTCCGTGCACGCCCCGGCGCTGCCCGAGACCCGTCACATGCTGGACGCCCGGCGTCTGGGGCTGCTCTCCGACGGCGCCACGCTCATCAACACCGCACGCGCCTCGCTGGTGGACATGGGGGCGCTCACCAAGGAGCTGGTCTCGGGCCGGATCGACGCCGTCCTGGACGTCACCGAGCCCGAGATCCTCCCGGCGGACTCGCCCCTCTACGACCTGCCGAACGTCCTGCTCACCCCGCACATCGCCGGCTCGGCGGGTGGCGAGCTGCGCCGCCTGGCCCACGCGGCCCTCGACGAGCTGGACCGCTACAGCCGTGGCGTCCCGTTCGCACACCCTGTCCTGCCCGAGACGATCGGCCGCTCGGCGTGACACAGACCGCTCTCGTGAACCTAGTTCGGGTTGTTCGCGTGGGTGAGGGTCTCCCACGCGACGAACAGGTTGTTGCTGCCCGCCGGCCGCTGCCGCTCGGTCAGCGTCTGCGTGTTCGTCATCCCGATGCCCATCCGGTTGTGCAGGCCGTTGAAGCCGACCTCGGTGATCGGGCCCAGCCCGAGGGTGAGGCCGCCGCCGCACAGCCAGCCCGGCACGGCGGTGCCGAGCTGGTACTTGGCGTGGAAGCCGAGCGCGTGCCTGAGCCGCTCCGCGACCTCGGGGTAGAGGTCCTGGCCCTGGATGCGGCTGATCTCGGCGATGTGTGAGATGGAGGACAGGCCGTAGCCGGTGTGCGTGAAGTCGCGGCAGGTCTCCTGACTGAGACCGTCGACGAAGGTGCTCTGGCCGTGCCAGAACCCGATGATCTCGGCCGGGGTGTCGATGCCCCCTACGGGCGGCGGGACCGGCAGGCTGCCGTCGGCGGCCACGTAGACGAAGGCCGGCAGGCGGGCGCGGAACTTGGCGACCGCCCGGTCGTATGCGGTGCGGTCCTCCAGGAAGACGGCGATGCCCAGGGCCGCCTCCGTCATGGTCAGCTCCCAGTTGCCGTTGCTCGACGAGCCGCCGGCGACCTCGGGCAGGTACACGTTGCGCAGCATGGTGGCGAAGCGGCCGGCGTTGGGCCAGCCGGTGTAGGTGTAGCGGATGATCTCGGCGGCCCGCGGCCAGGTCGAGCCGGCCCAGCCGCTCTGCAGGGGCGCGTTGCTGTTGGTGTGGTCCTGGATCGTCGCGGACCAGGCGTCCATGATCGAGATCGCCTTGTCGGCGTACCGGCTGTCGCGGGAGATGTACCAGCGCAGCGCGAGCGTGTACGCCGCCAGGGCGTCCTCGCGCTCGTCGGTGCAGCCGTTGTTCGGGTTGGAGTAGGACCCGCACTCCACGACCGCCCGGGGACGCGGGGTCCTGGTCAGGGAGGCGTAGGGGCTGGCGTTCATCTGGTCGTACGCGGTCTTCCACGGTTGCGCGTTCGCCTGGACCTGGGTCCTGACGAAGTCGAGCTGTGGCCGGCTGACGAGCACGCCGGGGTGGGTGAAAGTGGCCGGGGCGGCCTCGGCGGTGCCGCCGGTGAGCCCCGCGACCAGCAGGGTGAGTAGCGCGGTCAGAGAGAGGAAGGTACGGCTGCGCATGGGGATGTCCCTTCGTCCACATATGTGTACGGCATGCAGGAGCCTGGACGGTTGCGACTGATGGCGAACATAAAGCCCGCGCCCGGCCCGGTCAAGGCTTTCTGTTTGTAAACTTTCCTATTGACAGCTCGCTTGTCGGTTGGTTGGATCCGCGTTGATTCACTCCCAGGAGCTATTTGCACTCAGTGCAGATGCACCCTGCATGCCGAGGCCCTACTGTCTAGGGGTGACCTCCACGTCCCCGGGCACCCGAACCACCTTCGGCGCGGGCAAGACCGAGCGCTGGCGCCGGCTGCGTCAGGCTGCCCTGACCCTGTTCGAGCAGCGCGGATTCGCCGCCGTGTCGATCGACGACATCGCGGAGGCCGCCGGCGTGTCCCGGCGCACCTTCTTCAACCACTTCGACACCAAGGCGGGCACCCTCTTCGACCCAGACCCCGGCGAAGCGGCCCAGATCGCGGATCTGCTCGCACGGGAGATCGGCGCCGATCCGTGGATCGCCCTGACCAGGGCACTCAAGGCATACCTGACCGCGGAGTTCCGGACGGTGTCCGCGCGGCGGCGCATCCTGGCCGACCAGCCCGAGCTGAACCGCTTTCTCTGGGTGGCCAACGCTCACTTCGAGGAGTCCATCGTCGACTGGCTCCATGATCTCGGCATCACCGGCCTCAATGCCAGGACGATGAGCGGCATGGCGCTGGTCTGCGTCAGGGAAAGCTTCACGGTGTGGGACGCCGGGGGCGGCCCGGCACAGCTGTTCGAGATCCTCGACCAGACGTTCGCCCTGGCCGCGTCGGGTACGGCGGCCATCCGCGCGGCGCCGGCGTCGCGCACGGGCACAGGCACGGGCACAGGCACGGGCGCCGACACGACCACGCTGAAGGCGGGTCAGACCCGGACCCGGATCCTGCTGACCGCCGAACGTCTGTTCGCCGAGCACGGGGTGTTCGCGGTCTCCAACCGCCAGATCAGCGACGCCGCGGGTCAGGGCAACAACGCCGCGGTCGGCTACCACTTCGGCACCAAGACCGGCCTGTTGCACGCGATCGTCGAGCACCACACCACGCTGATGGAGCGGATCCGGGAACAAGAGCTGCGGGCCAGGGGTGACAGCACGGATCTGCGCGACTGGGTCGCCTGCGTCGTGCTGCCGTTCACCGAGCATCTGAGCAGCCTGGGAACGCCGACCTGGTATGCCAGGCTCGCCGCTCAGATCATGACAGAACCGCAGCTACGCGAACTGGCGGCCGCGGGGCTGCACGACGCGCCCACCTTCTACACGGTCGTCGGCGGTCTGCACCGCTGTCTGCCGGCGCTTCCACCCGAGCTGCGCCGCCGGCGCGACGACATGGCCCGCACGCTGCTCGTACACACCTGCGCCCATCGCGAGCACACGCTGCCGGTCGGCGCGGACGCGGCCAGGGCGGCATGGTCGGCCACGGCCGCCGAGCTGATCGATGCCATCGAGGGGCTGTATCGGGCGCCGGTAACCGAGCTTTAAGGCAGTCATTTGACTTAATTTTCTAACTTCGGTTAGCTTTTCCCGGACGGGGCAACGAATCGGAAGGGCATCCATGCACCACTCTTCGACGCCGCCTGCCCACCTCTCAGTCGCGGAGCTGGGCTTCGACCCGGACGTGCTGCGCGCCAGGTACCGCCACGAACGTGACCGCCGGCTGCGGCCCGACGGCAACGCCCAGTACCAGGGCGCCCGCGGCGAGTTCGGTTATTACGCCGCCGACCCGTACACCGGACGCGCGGAGCGGGAGCCGGCCCGCGACCGGGTCGAGGCGCTGGTGGTGGGTGGCGGCTTCGGCGGGCTGCTCACCGGGGCCAAACTTCGTGAGGCCGGCCTGGACGACATCCGGATGCTCGACGAGGCCGGCGACTTCGGCGGCACCTGGTACTGGAACCGCTACCCGGGCATCCACTGCGACATCGAATCATCAGTCTACCTGCCGCTGCTCGAAGAGGTCGGCTACCTGCCCACCATGCGCTACGCGCCCGGTGAGGAGATCCGTCAGCACGCCGTCGCGATCGCCAAACTTTACGACCTGTATCGCGACACGCTGTTCCACACCCGCGTCACAGAGCTGCGCTGGGACGACGCCGCGGCCGAATGGCAGGTACGCACCGACCGCGGCGACGACTTCCGGGCCCGCTACGTCGTGATGTCCTCCGGCACCCTGGCCCAGCCGAAGCTGCCCGGCATCCCCGGCATCGAGACGTTCCGCGGGCACACCTTCCACACCAGCCGCTGGGATTACGACTACACCGGCGGCGACCAGAGCGGCGGCCTGCGCGAGCTCGCCGACAAGCGGGTCGCGGTCGTGGGCACCGGCGCCACCGGGATCCAGGTCATCCCGCACCTGGGGCGCGACTCGCAGCAGCTGTACGTCTTCCAGCGCACCCCCTCGTCGGTCGACGTGCGCGACAACCGCCCCACCGACCCGGCCTGGGCCGCCTCGCTCAAGCCCGGCTGGCAGCGGGAACGGATGGAGAACTTCCTCACCGTCGTCACCGGCGGGCTCGCCGAACAGGACCTGATCGACGACGGCTGGACCAGCACCGCACGGCTGCAACGTCACCTGCTGGCCGGCACCGTCGACACCGACCTGTCACCCGAGCAGCGCGAGTACCTCGACGAAATCGCCGACTTCCAGAAAATGAACCAGATCCGCGCCCGCGTCGGCGAGATCGTCAGCGACCCGGCCACCGCGGAGCTGCTCAAGCCCTGGTACCGCTACATGTGCAAGCGGCCCACCTTCAGCGACCACTACCTGCAGACGTTCAACCGGCCCAACGTCACCCTGGTCGACACCGCCGACCACGGTGGCATCACCGGGATGACAGAGTCGGCGGTCGTGGTCGGCGAGCAGGAGTACGAGGTCGACTGCGTCATCTTCGCCACCGGCTTCGAGGTCGGCGTCTCCGGCATCGTCTCCGGCGCCCTGCCGGTGTACGGCCGGGGCGGCGCGACCCTGCTCGGCACCTGGCGAC
Organism: Nonomuraea insulae; assembly: GCF_042656245.1. Classification (NCBI taxonomy): domain Bacteria; kingdom Bacillati; phylum Actinomycetota; class Actinomycetes; order Streptosporangiales; family Streptosporangiaceae; genus Nonomuraea; species Nonomuraea insulae. Next base: position 135,411 of record NZ_JBHSPA010000115.1, on the reverse strand, counting down.
AGGGCCCTCGCACGCTGCACGGCTTGCACAGCCACGGCTTCCCGAACCTGTTCCACCTGGGCCCGCTGCAGAACGCCTCCGCGGTCAACTTCGTACACATCCTGCAGGAGCAGGCCACCAACATCGGCGCCATGGTCGCCGAGGCCCGCAGGCGTGGCATCGCTCTGGTCGAGCCGACCAGGTACGCCGAGGACGCGTGGGTCGCCACCATCCGGGAGCTGGCACCGGACAACAGCCGGTTCCAGGCCGAATGCACACCCGGCTACTACAACAACGAGGGCAAGCCCCGCCCGGTCAGCCAGACGTACGGTCCCGGCCCCGTCGCCTTCCACGCCCTGCTGCGCCGCTGGCGTACCGAGGGCGGCATGGACGAGGTTCTGGCGGGCAACCGATGAATCGCCGCAGAGTCGAGCCGCTGATCCGGGCGCGCCCCCTGTGGGGATCGAACGGCATGGCCTTCGGACCCGACGGACGCCTGTACGTGGCCCAGTTCCTCGCCGGGCAGATCAGCGCCGTCGACCTGGCCACCGGCGACGTCGAGGTGGTCGTGCCACCGGACGGGCCGCTGCAGGCCCCCGACGACCTCGCCTTCGACACCGACGGCGCGATGTACGTGACCGACCTGGTCCCTGGCCGGGTGTGGCGACGCGACCCGGCCGGGAACTTCACGCTGGTCACCGACGCGGTCACCGCACCCAACGGCATCGCCTGCGTCGGCACGCGGGTGTTCGCCAACGAGATGATCCCGGGTGGACGCCTGCTGGAGCTGTCCCCTGGCGGCAACGAACTCACGGTGCTCACGGCGGGCCTCGCCATGGGCAACGCCATGCAACTCGGCCCGGACGGGCAGCTCTACTACCCGCACATGCTCACCGGCGAGGTGTTCCGCATCCCGCTCGACGGCGGCGAGCCGGAACTCGTGGCCGCGGACGTCCCGGACCCGGTCGCCGTGCGCTTCGACCGCGGTGGCGCCCTGCTGATCCTCTCCCGCGGCGCGAGCGGGATCGTCACGCGCGTCGACCTGACCGGCACCGGTGACCGCTCCACCATCGTCAGCGAACTCAACGCCCTGGACAACGCCGCCTTCGACGCCGACAACCGGATGTTCGTCTCCAGCTACGCACATGGCGGTGTCGCCGAGCTCGCGGCCGACGGACGTACCCGACAGATCGTGCCCCGCGGCCTCGGCGGTCCCTTCGGGGTGAGCATCGATCTCGGCGGCGGTATCCACGTGGCCGACCACTACCGCCTCACCCAGCCCGCCGGCCGGCCGGACGAAGACGCCACCACCACCCACCTGCTGAACTTCGTGCACGGCGTCGCCGCCGACGGCGACCTGCTCCACACCACCTCCCAGTACGGGCACGTGAGCACCTACGACCGCCGCTCCGGCGCGGTGCGCACCCGGGCCCGCGGCCTGAACCGTCCGCTGGGCATCGCCGTGCGCACCGACGGCACCCTGCTGGTCGCCGAATCCGGCGCCGGCCGCGTCGTCGCCATCGACCACGACGACCAGGTCAGCGTGCTGGCCGAGGGCCTCGGCCGCCCGGTCGGCGTAGCCGTCGACGCCGACCAGCGCTGCTACGTGAGCGACGAGCAGCTCGGAGCGGTGTACCGCGTCGAGCACGGCGTACCCGAACTGCTCGCCGACGGGCTCGGCACCCCGCAAGGCATCACCGTCAGCGACGGCACCGTGTACGTCGTCGAGACCACCCACCGCCGTCTGCTCGCCATCGACCTCGCCACCGGCGACGTCGAGGTCGAAGCCGACTCTCTTCCTGTCGCGTCCGCGGCCGGCCTGACCGGCCCAGAACCCGGCCTGTTCATCCCGCCCGGCCTGCCCGGAATGCCGCGCCCGTTCGCCGGAATCGCGGCCACGGCGGACGGCTCCCTGATCATCGCTGCGAACGGCGACGGCAGCGTCCTGCTCATGCGCCCCGAGAAGTCCGCACCATGAGCTCCACCACTGACAGAACCCACCGGCAGATCCTCGAAGCGCTCAGCGGACTGCTCCTCGCCCTGTTCGTCTCGACGCTGGCCAGCACCGTGGTCTCCACCGCGCTGCCGCGCATGCTCGGTGACCTGCGTGGTTCCCCCACCCAGTACACCTGGGTGGTGACCGCCACTCTGCTGGCCGCCACCGTCGCCACCCCGATCTTCGGCAAGCTCGCCGACCTGTTCTCCAAGCGGACACTGGTCCAGATCGCCATCCTGATCTTCGTCGCCGGCTCGATCGCCGCCGGCCTCTCCCAGAACGCCGGGCAGCTGATCGCCTCCCGAGCCCTGCAAGGCATCGGCGTCGGCGCGCTGCAGACCCTGGTCAACATCGCGATCGGCGCGCTGGTGTCGCCCCGCGAACGTGGCCGCTACGCGGGATACCTGTCCAGCGTCACGTCGATCTCCACCATCGGCGGGCCGCTGCTGGGCGGCTTCATCGTCGACACCTCGTGGCTGGGCTGGCGCTGGTGCTTCTTCGTCGGCATCCCCGTCGCGATCGTCGCGCTGATCATCCTGCAGCTGACCCTGCGGCTGCCGATCTACCGCCGCGACAACGTGAAGATCGACTACTGGGGCGCCACGCTCATCACCGCGGGCGTCAGCCTCCTGCTGATCTGGGTTTCGTTCGTCGGCGACGCCTTCGCCTGGGCCTCCTGGCAGAGCGCCGCCATGGCCGGTGGCTCGATACTGCTGCTCGGCGTCGCGCTCTGGGTCGAATCCCGGGTCGCCGAGCCCATCGTGCCGCTGCGCATCATCCGGCAACGCGCCACCGCCCTCGCGATCCTCGGCAGCCTCGCCGCCGGCACCGCCATGTACGGCGCGACCGTCTTCCTCACCCAGTACTTCCAGATCAGCCGCGGCCACACCCCCACCGAGGCCGGTCTGCTCACCATCCCGATGATGGCCGGCATCCTGGTCTCCTCGATCGCCGGTGGCCGGCTGGTCTCCCGTACCGGAAAGCTCAAGCCGTTCCTCATCACCGGAGCCGTGAGTCTCACCGCCGGATTCGTGATCCTCGGCCTGCTCGACCAGCACACGCCCATGCTGCTCATCGGGTTCGCGATGGTGCTGGTCGGCGCCGGCGTCGGCCTGACCCTGCAGAACTTCGTCCTCGTCGTGCAGAACGCCGTCGCGCTGACCGACATCGGCTCGGCCAGCGCCACCGTCGTGTTCTTCCGCTCCCTCGGCGGCACCGTCGGCGTCGCCGTGCTCGGCGCGGTCCTGGCCCGTCAGGTAGGCGCCGGCACGGCCGAAGGCGTGCCACCGGCCACCGCCTACGGTGACGCCACCGGACACGTCTTCCTCATCTCCGCCGCCGTCGCCGTTGTCGGTGTCGTCGCCGCGCTGCTGCTCAAGCCGATCACCCTGCGCACCAACGTGGACGCGCGCAAGCCGCCGGCCGAGGCCACCGCCGCGACCGGCGCGGAAGCCCTGGATCACCGGAAATGATCAATGGCTGGGGGAGCGGCTGAACCGGCGCGTTCCTCCCGAGGTCATCGACATGGCGGGTTCCCCTGACGGTCCCAGGCGAGCAGGGGTCACCAGCCCAGGGGGCCGTTCACGTCGAAGAAGCTGCCGCTGGGACCGTCCGCCGGGAGTGTGGCGGCGCGCACGACGACCTTCGCGCCCTCTGATGGATGCTGCGTTCCGAGGTTGTTGTTCAGATCGGTGGCGTTGTACCCCGGGCACACTGAGTTGATCTTAATCGGCGTGTCGGCGAGTTCGACGGCGAACCATCCGGTGAGCGCGTTGAGGAGGGTCTTCGACGTGGGGTAGGCGAAGGACGGGAACTGTCCCAGAGGGTTGCCTGGAGATACGAGCGTGGTGATCGAGCCCATCGTGCTGCTCACGTTCACGATGCGCCCGGCCGGCGCCTTCTGCACGAGCGGCAAGAATGCCTGCGTGACGCGCAGCGCCCCGTAGAAGTTCACGTCGAACGTGTGCTGGATCGTTTCCAGCCGCACGGTGCTGGGAAGGCCTTCACCTTCCCCGATCGCGACGCCCGCGTTGTTGACCAGCACGTCCAGTGCGCCGGTCTCGTCGCCGATGTGCACCGCGGCAGCACTGACGCTTTCCGCGTCGGTCACGTCGAGGCTGACGAATCGGACGTCTCCTTCATGGGCAAGTTCCTTCGCTGCGGCTTCGCCGCGCTCCTGGTGGCGGCATCCCAGCCATACGGTGAAGCCCTGCTGCGCGAGCTGACGCGCGGTCTCAAAGCCAATGCCCTTGTTGGCGCCTGTGACGAGCGCCGTTTGCTTCGTGGTGTTCATGAACTCGATGCTGCAGGACCGGAGGGGTACGATCCATAACGTGAAGTCTCCGATTCTTTACGCATCGTCCACGAAGGGATCAGCTCTCGGCACCCACGATCCCATCGCTGACGCCATCGGTCTTCTACGGCCCCACACCGTGGTCGAAGCCGGCCTGCACGCTGCGGGGCCGTGGGCGGTGCGTTTCGATCCGTTCCCGCACGTGAAACTCGGCGTCGTCGTGCGTGGCGAATGCTGGCTGGCCCTCGAAGGGCACGAACCCGTGCGACTGCGACAGGGCGACTTCTACCTCCTGGGCAACCCTCCGCCCTACGTGCTGGCCAGCGCGCTCACCGCGAAAACGCGCGCCGCGAAGTCGTTGTGGGACGGCGCTACGAACGGCGCCGTGCGTATCGGATCCGAGGCCGAGGAAGACACATTCCTGTGCGGCGGGCACTTCCTGTTCGACGACACGAATGCCTCGATCCTGATCGATGTCCTGCCGCCGCTCGTGCACGTCCATGCCGCGGATCCTCGGGGCAAGCTGCTCGCGCACCTGAGCGAACTGCTGGTCACCGAGGTCGAGACCACCGCCGTCGGCGGCTCGCTGGTCCTGGACCATCTCGCGCAGATCCTGTTCGTCCACATGCTGCGCGCCCACGCCGACCAGGCCGGTCGGCCCACCGGCTGGCTGGGAGCGCTCAGCGACGACGGCATCGGTGCCGCACTTCGCGCCATGCACGCGGACGTGGCACACCGTTGGACACTCAAAGAGCTCGCCGGTATCAGCTGCATGTCACGCTCCGCGTTCGCCGCGTCCTTCAAGAACCAGGTCGGAACCGCACCACTGGATTACCTGATCGAGTGGCGAATGAGCCTCGCCCGCGATGCCCTGCGCCGCGGCACCCGATCGATCTCCGAACTCGCATTCGCGACCGGCTATGAATCCGAGAGCGCGTTCAGCACCGCATTCCGCCGCGTGGTCGGCTCCTCACCCAAACAATTTCGCGATGCGGCACATCGCGCTGCGACCAGCGGGCCGAGCCAGGAGTCTTTCGTCGACTCCGGCGCAGTTTGACAGTGCGGCGAATGCCCGTCCCTGCTCGGAACGGGCATCGCCGGATGCGGAAGGCTACGAGGTCAGCGGACGCACTGCGCCCTGGCGACCGTGGAGGTGCCGAGGTCGGTGGCCCGGCCATGGACCGTGTAGCCGACCGCGGGGTTGATGAAGTTGGTGATGGGCATCGAGATGTCGGCGAAGCCCAGGCTCGGCGTACCGTCGGCCTTGATCAGGGCTATGCCGCCGGAGATCGCCGTCCATCCGGACGGGCATATGGCGTTGGCCGTGACGAGCTGGCCGTTCACCGACGGCGTGGACGCCTGGACGAGCATGTCGCGCCGCGGGCTGGCGGACTGGGCACACCGGGCGGTGACCACCAGGCGGTCGGTGACGGAGTTGTTGCGGGCGGCGTAGGCCCAGCCCCTCCCGTCCGGCGTCGGGGCGTTGACGGTCATGAAGTCGGTGTTGCTGGTGCGGAAGCCGCCCGCGTCCACGAAGTAGCCGCCGCCCCCGAAGGAGTAGAACCCTGCCGGGCACGTCACGGTTCCTTTGTGCAGCACCGCGCTAGTGGGCGGGAACTGCGTGGTCACGCGCGTGGTGGAGCCTAACTGGGCCTGGGGGAGGCAGGCGACGACCGCTTGCAGGGTGGCATTGGGGAAGCCGACATGTCCCAGGGCGCTGAAGAAGGTGTCGATGCCGATGGAGGGAGCCAGTTCGGAGATGGTCACGCCGTTGCCGGCGACGCCGCTGCCCACCGTGACCTGGGTCGCTCCACACGGCGGGAACGCCTCTATGCGTGGTTGTCCCGGAGTGGCCTGACGGAAGTCTATGTCGTACTCGATCCCGGCTGGACTGATCGCGGCCGAGGCCGGCGGCATCGGTGCGGCCAGGACCAGCCCCGCCACCGCGACCAGCATCAGCGTACCGATGCGTGTGAACTTGTACATGATGAAGTCCTTCTCGAGTGTCAGATGGTGCGGCACCGGCCCCGGACGGCAACCCGCAGCGCCCCGTCAGGCCGTCGTTCGAGCCGTCCCACACTTTGTACGGGGGCTCGTGCCGTCGCGGCATCCGTGCCGGATACCGAAACCGGCCGCGACGCTACTGAGGTCGGGGCGGGCTGTGACGGAGCCCGGGGCGGCGAAACCCTGGTTAGTGGCCCTGTGCGTGCCCGCAGTGGGGTGCCAGGCTTTGCGGGATGGACGGGGTCATCCTGGAACGCGAAGGGGAACTGGCCGCTCTGGCCGGTGCCGCCCGGGACGCCGCCCGCGGAGCCGGCACGGTGGTCCTCATCTCCGGCGAGGCAGGGATCGGCAAGTCGAGCCTGGTCGAAGCCATGGGCGGGATGCTGCCGGCGCGGGGCCGGCTGCTGGTCGGTTACTGCGACGACCTGTCGACGCCCCAGGTGCTCGGCCCGTTGCGGGACCTCATCGGCAGCGTCGGCACCCGGCTTTCCCGCGCGCTGGAGCAAGGCGACAGAAGCGAGGCGCTGAAGGCCATGCGCGCGGAGTTCGGCCAGGCGAAGCGCCCGGCGGTGCTCGCCGTGGAGGACGTGCATTGGGCCGATGAGGCGACGCTGGACGTGCTGCGCCACCTGGTGCGCCGGGCCGCGCGCTTGCCGCTGGCACTCGTGCTGACCTACCGCGACGACGAGCTGGGCGGCGGCCATCCGCTGCGCGGGCTCCTCGGGCTGATCTCCAACGCGGAGCGGGTCCGCCGCCTGCGCCCGGCCCGGCTCAGCGTGGCCGCGGTACGCCGCCTCACCACCGCCTCGGGTTCGAACGACGTCGATGCGGCCGAGGTCCATGCGGTGACCTCGGGCAACCCGTACTTCGTGGCCGAGGTGCTGGCGGCAGGGAACGTGAACACGGTGCCACAGACGATCGCCGACGCCGTCCAGGCCCGGCTGGCGCACTTGGACGCGGCGACATTGGAAGCCCTCGAACGGCTCGCCGTGGTGCCGCCGGTCGCACCGCACTGGCTGGTGGAGGCGCTGGTGCCGGCCGGTTCAGCGGCGCTGTCCGCGGCCGAGCGCCACGGCCTGATCGCGGTCACGCCGGGCCGCGTGAGCTTCCGCCACGAACTCGCCCGGCGCGCCGTGGTGGACGCGATGACGTCGGCGCGCAGGATGGCGGCCAACCGCGGCGCGCTGGCCGCGCTCCTGACCCGGCCGGAGATCGAGGTGTCACGAGTGATGCATCATGCGAGGCAGTGCGGCGACACCGACGCCATCCTGACCTACGGCCCGGTCGCGGCCCGCGAGGCGATCGAGGCCGGGGCACATCGGGAGGCGGCGGCCCACCTGCGCCAGGTGCTCGAACTGCGCCCGATCCTCGACCCGCCGGATGAGGCCGTTCTCTGGCAGACCCTGGCCATCGAGAACTACACCATCGACGCTCCGCCCGGCGAAACGCTGGCCGCGCAGCGGCGGGCCGTCGCGCTGCGGCGCGGCGGCGATGCGCGTGCCCTGGGGACCTCGCTGAGCTGGTTGTCGCGGATCTCCTGGTGGGCGGGAGACCCCGACGCCGCGGGCGCGGCGGCCGACGAGGCGATCACCGTCCAGTCCTGCGTCGGCGATGACGGACTGCTGGCGATGGCGCTCAGCAACCAGGCGCAACTGTACGCGCTGGCCGGACGTGACGCCGAAGCCGTCACGATGGCGCGGCGGGCCATCGCGCTCGGCGGGGATTCCCCGGCCACGCTGTCGCACGCGCTGAACAACCTCGCCCTGGCGCTCTACCGGCGCGACGACCCGAGCGCGACCGCGACGATGCGGGAGAGCCTGCGGGTCGCGCTCGCCGCCAACGAGCCGGAGCACGCCTGCCGGGCCTACGTGAACCTCATCGGATGCGAGGTCGAGGCGATGCGGCCCGGCGACGCCGGACGCTACGCCGCGGAGGCCATGGCGTTCGCCGAACGCGCGGAGTTCGCGATGTTCGCCGCATATCTGCACTGTGCGCTGGGCCAGCTCCGTCTCGCGACCGCCGACTGGGACGGCGTGCTACCGGCCGTGCGGCAGGCCCTGGACGGCGCGCCGCCGGTGCGATGCGCCGCGCTGATCCTGGCCGGCCGCGCCCGGTTGCGCCGTGGCGAGGCAGGCGCCGTGGAGATGCTGCGCGAGGCGTGGCGGGTCGCGGTTCCCCTGCGGGAGCGCCAGCGGATCACGGCGGCCGCCGCCGCGCTGGCCGAGGCGGCGGTGCTCGGCGGTGACACCGGCGTGCCCGCGGGCGAGCTGATCGAGGCGTACGAGCTGGCGCGCGGTTGCGGCAAGCCAGTCGAACAGGCGGATCTCGGGTACTGGCTGGGCCGCGCGGGCCACGTTGCCGACCCTCCGCGGGTGGATCACCCGTACGCGCTGCTCGCCGCCGGCCGGTGGCGGGAGGCGGCCGAGATCTGGCGGACGGCCGGCTGCCGCTACGAGCACGCGCTGGCCCTGGCCGACAGCCCGGAGACCGGCGACCAGTTGGCCGCGCTCGCCCGGCTCGACGCGCTCGGGGTCGGGCCGCTGGCCCGCCTGGTCCGGGCGCGTCTGAAGCGCTCGGGCGTGGCCCGGATCCCGCGCGGCCCGGTGCCCGCGACCCGGGTCAACCCGGCCGGGCTGACCGAACGCCAGGCGCAGGTCGTCCGGCTGCTCGCCCAGGGCCTGACCAACGCGGAGATCGCTGACCGGCTCGTCCTGTCGGTCCGCACGGTGGACAGCCACGTCGCGGCCGTGCTGGAGAAACTGGACAGCGGCACCCGCAGACAGGCCGTGGCCCGCGCGACCGAGCTGGGCATCCTCGACCCGCGACAGGACAGAAACCTGACGTCGTTGTAGTGGATCAGGTGCTTCTGGAGCGCCGGCAGCTCAACGTCCTTCGTTGAGCGCGACCGGCGTCATCGGTGACGGCTCGACCTTCACGCTCCGGCTGCCCGCGTACGGTCACCCCTGGGAAAGGAGCGAGGTGTAGGCGTTCGAGTGCTGTTGCCCGGACATGAAGGAGACGAACTGCCTGACGAAGGCGCTACGGGAGTAGCTGTCGCCGCTGTCGGTCAGGTCGCGGTGGAAGGCCGTACGGAACAGGTTGCGGTATTCCTCGGCGTCGATCTTCTCGTCGTCGTCGACGTCGGTGGCGTCGAACAGCACATCGGCGATCTTGATGAGCCCGGAGCCGGGCAGGGACGCGGCCGCGGCCGCGTACTCGCGGCGGGTGACGCGTCCGTCCCCGTCGTCGTCGAGGGCGGTCCGCAGCTCGCGCCACCAGGCGGCGTACGCCTGGAACAGCCGCTCCTCCTCCTGCTCTCCCAGGTCGAGCCGCGTGGCGATCTCTCTGGCCATGGCGGCCAGATCGGGCCAGCGCAGGTAGCCGTCGCCGGTCTGGTCGAGGACCTCGGCGAAGAACCGGTCGGCCGATCGGACGACCTGGTCGTCCTCGTCGGAAGCAGGGGTGAGGAGACGTAGCAGGGCCGCGGCCTTGCCTGCCTGGCGGCGTACGGTCTCCCATGGGCCCTCGCCCGTGTGGGAGGGGTCGAGCAGATCCATGAAGAAGTCCACCCGGGTCCAGCTCTCCGGGAGGTAGCGGGTGGCCAGCGCGGTGGTCAGGTACGCGGACCGCATGAGCGTCCGGGCTCCCGGCAGGTCGGGCAGGGCGAGTCGACGGCTGAAGGACTCGGGGAGCGAGGCGATGGTGACAGCGGTGGCCACCGGGCCTGCCACGGCCCGGCCCATGATCCACAGCGCGGGATGGCCGCGCAGCACCGGAGGCGCGGGCACGTTGGCGAACAGCCGGTAGAGGATGACGCCCACCGCCTCGTTGTTCTCCAGGCGATGCTCGATGACGTCGTCGTAGTAGGACCAGAACTCCGGCACCGTCGCGGGGAGATGGTCGCTGGTGCCGTCGATCAGGGCCAGGAACGTGCGGTGTTCGCGGTAGAGCCGCCGCATCGCCTCGGCGTCGAGCGCCTCGCCGCTCAGCCGGCACATCGTCACCGTCGACTCGAAGAGGGCCGCCACCACCCAGGCGCGTGCCTCGGGGTCGGTCGCGTCGTAGGGGCGGCCCTGCGCGTCGGTGCCGGACATGCGGGCGTGGAGGCGGTTGAGCCGGGCTGCTTCGCGGTCGCGTACGCGCGGGTCGGGGTCGAGGATCCGCCGCGAGCTCATCGTGGTGTTGCGCAGGCGCCGCCACGGGTGCGTGAGGAACGTGGAGTTCTCCATCAGCGCCGCGCCGATCTGTGGGTGGGCGGCTTCCAGCAGGGTGGCCCGGGTCACCGCGAGGCCCCAGCGCGCCTCGTTGACCAGGCGGCGCAGGATGGAGTCGGGTCCGAAGACGTCGACGCTCTCCTCCGGGGTGGTCTGACTCATCGAAGACCCTCTCCTGTCATGGTGGTGGGCCGGCGTACGTCGCCGAACCGGCGCCGCCGCCGGAGGTAGGCGTCAAGGCATTCCCAGAAGTGGGTCGCGCGGAAGTCGGGCCAGAGCACCTGCGGGAAGACCCACTCGGCGTAGGCCACCTGCCAGAGCATGAAGTTGGAGATGCGCTGCTCGCCGGAGGTGCGGATGACCAGGTCGACGTCGGGTGTGTCGGAGTAGGGCAGGTGCTCGGCGAAGCTGGCCTCGGTGACCTGATCGGCCGGAGTCGCGGAGCGGATCAGCGACCGCGCGGCCTCCACGATGTCGCGGCGCCCGCCGTGGTCGAAGGCGACGGTCAGCGTCATGCGCTTGTTGTCGCGGGTGAGCGTCATCAGGTCGTTGACGTCCTGGACCAGCGGCGCGGGGATGCGCGGATCGGTCATGCCGAGGAACCTGCAACGGACACCCCGCGCGTGCAGTGCCGGCGCGTGTTTGCGGATGGCCCGGCGGACGAGTCGCATCAGGATGTCGACCTCGCCAGTCGGCCGCCGCCAGTTCTCCGTGGAGAAGGCGTACAGGCTCAGCCAGGTGACCCCGCAGGAGCGCGCCGCCTCGATGACGTCCATCACCGCGGCCTCGGCGGCCTCGTGGCCTGCGGTGCGCGGCAGCGACCGCTGCGCGGCCCAACGGCCGTTCCCGTCCATCACACAGGCCACGTGACGCGGTACGGCCATGACCACCCCCATGGCTCAGTGTAACTTTATTTTTACTCTCCGTGTTGCCAAGGCGACCGTTTCATGTTCGACCGAAGATGCCTGTCACCGCGTGTGCGGACGGAGTCGAGCGAGGCGCCGCCCACCAGGATGACGGCGTCGGCCCGCTGCTCGCGCATGGCCTCGACGACGGCCACATCGCCTCCCCGGCCCTGCGCCATGCTCAGTTCGATCGGGTCGCGGTGAGTACGGCGATGTCACGGTCGAAGCAGACGATGATGTGGCCCTGCGGGGTGGCGGCGACGGCGTTGACCGTGCCGGGGAATTCGATGTCAGGGCTGATCTTGTCGAAGGTGATGAGGCTCCATACCACCACCGTGCTCTGGCCGGCGGCAACTGCGATGGGGTGGCCGTCGACCGTGGTGGCGGCGAGTGCGTCCACGGTTCCCGTGGGAAGCCGGCCGATCTGCTCAGCGGTGGCGACGTCCCATACCTTCATCGGGCGGTCGCGCCAGTCGTCGTTCGTGGTGACGGCGATGGGTCGTCCGTCCACGATGGTGGCGGCCACGAGGCGGACCGGTTTGCCGTTGCCTCCGGTGGTCTGGAGTCCGGTGTCGCGGTTGGTGGCGAGGTCACGGACCCGGAAGCCGCCGCCCCACCGTCCGACCAGGGCGACGGGCTGGTCGTCGAGCGTGGTGGTGGCGAGGGCGTGTACCCATCGATGGTCGCTCTTGCCGGGGTTGCCGGTCTCTTCGCCGGTGCGGAGATCCCATACCCGGATGGTCTTGTCGTCGCCGGCGGTGATGGCCCGGGGTGAGTCACCCGTGTCGTCGGCCGCGACGGCGGTTATCGGGCGGCGGTGGGTGGACAACGGTGCTCCGGCCGCTTTCCCCAGTGTGAGGTCCCAGAGCTGGACATTGCCGTCCTTGCCTCCGGTGATCGCCACCGCGCGACCGTCCACCTGGGTCGCGGCCACGGCAGTGACGGCGCCGGTGTTGCCGGTGAGTGGCCGGCACACCTGATCGCCGGTTTCCAGATCCCATACTCGTACGGTTTCGTCATCGCCGCCGGTGACCGCCACCGGCCGGCCGGCCACTGAAGTGGTGGCCACCGCCGTGATCGCGGCGTCGTGGCGAACCGGCTTGTCGGCCGGTTCGTCGTCCGGTGCGCCGACGACCAGATCGGACACCCGGACCGACCCGCCGTCGCAGGTCGACACCACCACCTGCCGGCCGTCCACCACCGCCGTCGCCACCGCATGCACCGTGCGGGGATGCTGAGGGAACAGCTCACCGGCCAACTCGGTCGTTTCCAGGTCCCACACCTGGAGGGTCGGCTCGTTGGAGGTGCAGGTGATCGCCACCAGCCGGCCGTGCGCAACTGTGATCGTCACGGCCTGCAGGTCCGCAGATCGGGGGAGGTCACCGACCGGAAGTCCGGTGGCGAGGTCCGACACGCGCGTGGTCGACTGGTAGCCACCGGAGACGACCACCAGATGGCCGGCGGCCAGCTCCGCGACCGCAACCGCGCCCACGTATCCACTGTGGCCGGTGAACGGGCTACCCACCGGATCGCCGGTATCCAGGTCCCATACCCGGACCGTCCGGCCGCCGCCCGTGACAGCCACCCAGCGGCCGTCCAACATCGTGGTCGCCACCGCGTACACCGGGCCGGCATGGCCGCGGATCGGTGCCATCACCTCCTGCCGCGTTTCCAGATCCCATACCCGTACCGTCGTGTCGTAGCAACCGGCGACCACCACCCGGCGGCCATGGCGTTCCGCGATCGCGAGGGCCTCCACGCTGTCAGCCTGAAGGTGGAACGGCTCACCCACGGGCCTGCCGGACGCGAGTTCCCACACCCGTACCGTGTTGTCGTCACCACCGCTGATCACAACAGGGCGACCGTCCAGAACGGTCAGCGCCAGCGCCCGCACCGCGTTCGTGTGACCAGCCCATGGGGCGCCGACCCGCTCGCCGGTCAACAGATCCCATACCCGTACGGTGTGGTCGCCGCCTGCGGTGACCGCCACGGCACGGCCGTCGAGGACCGCGGTCGTCACCGCCGCCACCCAACTGGCGCGGCCGTCGATGGTGCCCAACGGCGGGCATGACCTCACGCCCTTCGGCAGCAGACTGGTCCAAGTCTGTTGCACACGCCAGACAGCAGGACGAACAACCGGGACCTCATAGCGGGACAGCGACGACATGCCGCGCATAGTAGCTGTCGGCGATGGGACGCGTCTCCAAGATCCGCACGATGGTGGCGATCTTCCCGGCGGGCGGTTTCCGTCGGCATGAGCCGATCGCCGATCCCGAGGAGTTGCTCGCCGAGCTCAGCTCCCGCTCACGCCGCCGGGAGACACTGCGCGCATGCGGCACCTCGCGCTCACCTTAACGCCTTGCTGCCGCACGGGTCATCCAGCTGTTTCGACCGTTGTCCTGGGCACACCGCGACCCGGCCGGAGGCACCCGGGTGGTTGTGTCAGAAAGGTATTCTCACTGCCTGATCACGACCGGCGCAGCCCGTCCAGCACGAGGGTGATGACACCGTCGGCCTCGGCCCGCCAATCGGGGCGGTCATGGGCCGCACCGATGCCGTGCAGTGCCATCATCACGGCGCCGGCGCCCACGTCGTCGCGGACGGCGCCGTCCCGCACGGCGGCGGCCACCAGGTCGGTGACAGCCTGCTCCAGCGCCCGGCTGCCCTCGGCGAGCGCACCCGAGCCGGTGGCCATGAGCGTGGCCAGCGTCCGGGCGAGGCCCTCGTGGGCGTCTATGTGATCGACCATGCCGCGTAGGAAGGTCGCCAAAGCCTCCGCCGCGGGCAGCGTGGCCTGTAGCCGGCGGGCGCGGTCGCACAGCGCGGCGACTTCCCCGTGGTAGACCGCCTCGGCCAGCGCCTCCCGGGTGGGGAAGTGGCGGTACAGCGTGCCGGTGCCCACCCCGGCCAGGCGGGCGAAGTCATCGAAGCGCAGGTCGAAGAAGTCGCCGGCGTCGAAGACCTCTCGTGCCTTGGCGAGCAGGGCGTCGCGGTTGCGTTGGGCGTCGGCCCGCAGCGGCTTGTCGGCGGTCATGCGCTCCCTCGCGTTGACAAATGGAGATGACCTCCATATCTTAAGAAGTGGAGATTGCCTCCAAATCGATCGTACCCCACGAGGTGCAGCGTGAAGATCCTCATGTTCGGCCGAGGCGTGATCGCCACCATCTACGGCTGGGCCCTGCAACAGGCGGGGCATGACGTCGAGTTCTACGTCCGGCCCGGCCGCGCGGCGACGTACGGGGACGCGGTTGACCTCGACCTGTTCGATATGCGGCGCCGGGTGTGGGGGCAGCGCGTCGCCGAGAAGTGGCCGGTGCGCTACCGCGAGGCGCTGGAGCCGGACCACGACTTCGACCTGATCCTGCTCAGCGTGCCCCACCATCGCCTCGCGGGCGCCACGGCCTTCCTGGCCCCGCGTGTCGGCCAGGCCACGGTGCTGATCTTCGGCAACCTCTGGACCGAGCCGCTCGCCGCCATCGGCGCACTCCCCGCCGACCAGATCGCCTGGGGCTTTCCCCAGGCCGGTGGCGGTTTCGGCGCGGACGGCGTGCTCCACGGGGCACTGCTGCCGTCGGTCATCTTCGGCACACTCGACCGGCCCCCGACCAGCCGGGAACGGGCCGTGCGCCAGGCGTTTCGCGAGGCCGGGCTCCGGATCAAGGAGCGGCCTGACTTCCGCGGCTGGCTGTGGGTCCATTTCGCGTCGGATGCCGGCCTGTTCTCGCAGGGCCTGCGGCTGGGCTCCCTGTCCGAACTGGCCGGGGCAACGGGCGACCTGCGCGAGGCGCTGCTGGCCGGCCGCGAACTGCTGCCGCTCCTCCAGGCGCGCGGCCTCGACCTGCGACGTCACCGGGGCGGTCTGCTGCCGTTCCGGGCGCCCACCTGGCTGACGGCCCCCGTGCTCGCCTGGCTGACTGCTCATGTCGCGCCCGCGCGCCTGAGCCTCACGGCGCACTCCGACCCCGACGCCGAGGAGCCGCGCGAGGTCTGCCGGGACACCCTGGCCGAAGCACGACGGCTGGGCGTCGCGGTACCGCGACTGGAGGCGGCGGAACCGAGCTTCGCCCGCGAGGTGACAGGCTGAGCGAGCGGCGCGGCAGAGGTCCGCTCGGCCGACCCCCGGCGGCGACATGTCACGGCCGAACGGAGCCGGGAGCGGCCGACGTCGTCACCTGTCCGGCAGGACAGGTCTTGGGCGGTCCTGCTCAGCGCGAGCGTCGCAGCCCCCGCAGGAAACTCCACAGCGGGGAACGTGAGCGCGGCACTGCGCCCCCATCGGCTGAGGGCGGCGGCGTCACCGGGGCGTCCACCCCCCTGGGGGCAGGCACGCGGCTCTCCGCCAGTTCGTACTGGACGGGCAGCGACCGCAGCGCACGCATGAAGGGGGAGGCCCGCCAGGGCAACTGATCGGCAGGAAGCGCCAGCTTCAGCCTCGAATACTGGCTGAAGA
This sequence comes from Nonomuraea insulae, assembly GCF_042656245.1. Taxonomy (NCBI): domain Bacteria; kingdom Bacillati; phylum Actinomycetota; class Actinomycetes; order Streptosporangiales; family Streptosporangiaceae; genus Nonomuraea; species Nonomuraea insulae. The sequence continues at coordinate 119,570 of NZ_JBHSPA010000115.1, read as the reverse complement.
GCCGTTGCACGGCGATTGTGGCGATCTGGGTCGCCAGCCGGTGACCCAGGCACGCGTGCGGTCCGGCTCCCCAGGCGAGGTGGGCCCGGGTGCTGCGGATGGTGTGCTGGTCAAGCCCTCCCGCGAACCGCGGATCCGCGTGGGCGGCCGCGACGGAGAGCATCACCGGATCGCCGGCCGCGATCGTATGGTTGCCCAGCTTCACGTCGGTCTTGGGGAAGCGGAAGGTCAGGTTGGCCATCGGCGGATTGAGCAGGGCGACGCGGTTGACCGTCTCGTCGATCTCGCCCGCGGACAGGCTCTCCCGAACGGCTGGATTGGAGACGACCTCGACGACCACGTTGCAGATCAGGCTGGCGGTGAAGTCCAGCAGGCCGGGCAGCATGAGAAGCTCGCGGGCCAGTTCGTCCAGCGTGAGGTCCGGGTCGGCCTCGATCATGTAGGACGTCAGATCGTCCCCTGGACGTTGCCGCTTGGCGGCCGCGAGTTCCGTCATGGCCTTGTGCAGGCGCTGGAACGCCGCCGCGGCATCGGGGCCGGCGTCGATCATTCGCCAGATGTCCATCACGACCTCCTCGCCGCGGGCGGCGGCGAAACCGAGGAGGCGGTTGGCGACCATCAGCGGCAGTGGCCGCGCGTACTGTGCCGCCAGGTCTGCCCACCCTGTGGTGCCGCCTTCCGACATGACGCCTATGAGGTCGTCGGCGTACTGCCCCATGGCCTGCTTCAGCAGCTGGGCCTGCGGGTGGGAGTGGTCCTGGAACGGCGCGAGCGCCTTCGTCCACGCGGCCCGCAACTTGTGCTGCGTGGCGCCCTCCGAGAACGCCGAGTTGTTGACCTGGAAAACCGGAAGCAGGGGCCAGTCCGCTGGGACGCGCGCCTCCGCGTACTCCCGCCACCTGTCCACGTTCTTGCTCCAGGCGCCGCCCTTGTTCTGCAGGACGTGCAGCACCTCCTCGTATCCGAGGACGAACCACACATGGACACCCAGGACGTCGACAGGTGCGACCGGTCCGTACGTGGCGCGCAGGCGCTCGTGCACGGCGCCGGGGTTCGCGTCGTAGTCCCTGGTGAGCAGTGCTTCTACGGACATCGATGGCAAAGTTTCAGCTGGCGGGTGAGACCACGGGCCGTTGGTCACAGTGATGAACTACCTCTCTCTGGTCGCCGCCCGTGCTCTGGGGGCTACCGGTCGATCACTCAAGAGTTCTGTAGCATCACCGATACCGCCAGTTATGGCAAGAGGAACGCGGTCCGCGAGGTATGGGACTCAACGCCGTCCTTGTCCTGCTTGCACAGATCGGGCGATGAGACTGAGCGTTCGCCAAGTCCGTCAACCTCGTCCGCGAACGCCTCACCGACAACGGCCAAGAACCCTGCGCACTCCGCCGAGAAGATCGGCTGTGCGCGTGCTGTGGGGTGGCAATTCGCCCCCTCCCCGCGCCCCGAACCGGGGCCTCGCGGCCGGGGATACGTTCCCCTTCGCACGGGAGGATCGTGTAACAGTCGGGCATGCAGGCCGACTTGATAGAACGGACCATGTCGCAGCAAGTCTCAATAAGACGGGAAATGGAGCACTTTGTGGCCGATCTCTCCCCCTCCGATGCCTCTGATGCCTCTGCGTTCGAGAGGATCGACACGACGCGTCCGAGCCAGGCTAGGGCGTGGAACTACTGGTTAGGCGGCAAGGACTACTATCCGGTCGACAAAGAGCTGGCCGACATGCTCGAGCTGACCTATCCCGGGATGCAGCAGATCGCCCTGCACGCGCGGGCCTTCCTGCGTCGCGCCGTTCGCCACCTGGCCGAACAGGAGGGCATCCGGCAGTTCCTGGACATCGGAACCGGCCTGCCCACCGTGGACAACACCCACGAGGTGGCCCAGCGGGTGGATCCGGCCAGCCGGATCGTCTACGTCGACAACGATCCCGTGGTGCTCGTACACGCCCGCGCTCTGCTGACCAGCCACCCGGAAGGGACCTGCGACTATCTGGACGCCGATGTGCGCGACCCCGACGACATTTTGCAGCGGGCGGCCCGCACACTGGATTTCACCAAGCCGATCGCGCTGTTGATGCTCGGAGTCCTGGGCACCGTGCGTGACGACGACGAGGCCGGCGCACTCATCGGCCGCTACCTGCAGGCCGTACCGGCCGGCAGCTACCTGGTCGTCGAGGACGGCACCAACGTCGTCAAGCCGCAGGCCGCCGCCCAGGCCGAGCAGTTGCGCGACGAGGGCCAGGTCTATTCCTACGAGCTGCGCACACCCGAGAGGATGGCCCGCTTCTTCGACGGTCTGGAACTGTTCGAGCCGGGCGTCGTGTCGGTGTCTCGCTGGCGCTACGAGGGTGAGGCGGTCGACGGCGTCCCGGAAGAGGTGGACGCTTTCTGCGGTGTGGCGCGCAAGAATTGAGCCGAACACGCCCGGCGAGCCGGGCCCGGCGCCTCACGCCCGTACGAGGCCACGCACCAACGCCGCCGTGGCCGAGGCCGGCAGCGCGGCCACACTGAGCTGGTCCATCAGCGCGTGGTAGGGCAGCACATCGGCGCTCTTGGTGAGATATTGCGCCGTGGTCAGCTGCTCAACGTAGACCACGTCGCACAGCTCCTGCTGGGGGAAGCGCAAGATCGTGACGGGGCCGATGCCGCCCACGTTGCCGCCGGAGGTGAACGGCAATACCTGCACGCTCACGTATGGCCGCTGGGCCATCTGCGCCAGGTGCTCCCATTGGGCATCCATCACGGCCTCATCGGCGACGCGGCGATGCAGCGCCGCCTCGTCCATCACCACCCACAGCCGGTGGGCGCCCGGCTGGGTGAGCAGGTGCCGGCGGCGCATCCGCACCGCGACCCGCCGCTCGACCTGCGTGCGGGAGGCGCCCGGCAGGCCCTGGCTGATGACCGCGCGGGCGTAGTCCTCGGTCTGCAGCAGGCCGGGGACCAGCTGGATCTCGTAGGCGCGGATCAGGCTCGTGTCCTGTTCGAGCCCGAGGTAGGGCTCGAACCAGTCGGGGATCACATCCCGGTACTCCTGCCACCAGCTGGGCGCGTTGGCCTGTTCCACCATGGTCAGCAGGCCCGATCGGTCGGCCTCGTCGCTGATGCCGTACAAGGTGAGCAGATCGGCCACGTCCCGCGCTTTGAAGCTGGTGCGACCGGCCTCCATCCGGCTGATCTTCGAAGGCGACGCCCGGATGACGTATCCGGCCCGCTCACGATCGATGCCGCGGGCTTCCCGGTGCCGGCGCAGTTGCGCGCCGATCAGGATGCGGATGGCCGTGGACCCCGACCACACGGGAGCGCCGGGGTTGACGTCGCTCCGATCGTCATCGGTAGCCGGCATGCATGCTCCTTGTTCGAGTGCCCCAGCCGTATTTCATCCCGGAGCACATCCTGCCACGGAGCATTCATTTGTCGATCCCTTCACTCAACATCGCACCCGTCACCATCCCCTCCATGCTGAACGCGCCACCCGCCGTGACGACGAGCTCGGCCAGGGGCGCGGGGGAGACGCCGACACCGGAAACGTCACCGACCCACAGCTCGAGACCACGAGGGCCCGCAGATGCACGTACAGGTCGGGCGCGGGGGCGCCGTCCTGCCAGGCGCCGGCTCGTGCCTCCAGCCACGCCACGATCGCAGAGGCCGTCGGAGCCGTCGGCGTAGTTGTAGCCGCGCCGCAGCTGGTCGGCGTCGCCATGGCTGCTGAGGTGCGCCAGCCGTACGTGGGCGTCCGGTTTTCATCGCCACCAGCGACACCACGCCGTTCACGCCCGCCGAGACGACCGCGCCGCGGTCCTTCGGCGTACGGCCGCCCCGCTTGATCACGACACGCCGCCGGGTTTCGCCGCACGCTCGGCAACCCGTCCGCCGGTCAACCCCATCCGCCGGTCAACCCCATCCGCCGGTCAACCCCGCCCGCCGGTCACCCCCCTCTCCCTCCCGGCCGGTCAACCCCGTCCGCTGTCGGCCGGCCGTGTCCTCGCCTCGTCCGCGCGATGTCATGGCGGAGTCACGGTCGCGCCGGCGGTGGCCGCCGTCGATGAACGGTGACATGTGGCGGACAACGCGCGCACATCCAGCGCCAATGGTGGTTCGTGATGAACGAGCCACGCACCCTTCCGCCCCAGCCCCATGACCGGCTGTACGCCGCGGTCACGCCTGCCGCAACGACCTGCGCCCCGAAGCCGTCGATCAGCACTGCCCGCCCATGAGCGCCGACCTACGCACGACCCACGTGGGCGTGACAAGCGCGCCGCGGTCTACCGGAGGTGAACAGCCCTTGCCGTCTCGTCCTTCTCTCATCACGCGGGTGATCGGCGTCGCCGTGTCCGCCGTCCTCGCCGTCGGGTGCTGGCTGGTCTACAACAGCGGCGCGCAGGCCCAGCCGGCGTCGTTACCGAACTCCACGCCGGCATCGATCATCTCAGCCTGGCCGTGGGCTCTGCCGTGGCCGACGACGGGACAGGCGGCTGTCACCGTCAACGGGCAAGCAGACAGTCTCACTGTGCACGGCAGGCAGCGGCCCGTGGCGATCGCGAGCGTCACCAAGGTGATGACCGCTCTGGTGATTCTTCGTGACCACCCGCTCGGCAGGAACGCCGCAGGGCCGTCCATCCAGGTCGACCGGCAGGCGGCGATCGAGTCAGGCAACCGAGACGAGTCCACGGTGCCGATCACCGCGGGCCAGATCTTCTCCGAGCGGCAGCTTCTCGAGCTGATGCTGATCCCCTCGGGAAACAACGCCGCACGTCTGCTGGCCCGCTGGGACGCCGGCTCGGAGCGGGCCTTCGCTCGCAAGATGAACGCGACCGCCGCCAAGCTGGGCATGAAGAACACCACCTACACCGGGGCGAGCGGCTATGAACCCACCACGGTCAGCACGGCGGTGGATCAGCTCAAGCTGGCCAGGCAGGCCATGAAGAACCCGGTGCTGCGTGACATCGTCGCCACCGCCAAGACCACCGTCCCGGGCATTGCGGATGAGATCGTCAACAGCAACAAGCTGCTCGGACTGCCCGGCGTGATCGGACTCAAGACCGGCACCAGCACACCGGCGGGCGGAGCACTGCTGTGGGCCGCCCATCCCACTTCGGGGGACCGCGACCGGCTGATCCTCGGGGTGGTCCTGCGCCAGGGCGATCCCGAGGACACGCTCGAGGAGAGGAAGGAGGCCGCGTTCATCGCGAGCAGGCGGTTGATCGTGGCGGCCCAGCGATACCTGAATCGTCAAAGAACACCGAATTCGTGAACGCCCCCAGCCGTTCATCGCCTCACGGGCGTCCTGACCACCCTGCTCGCCCGCGCGAAATGGGACGCCGGCCTGCTGCGAGATGCGATCCGTGGCTATGTGGTGGAGCATCTGGCCCGTCCCGGTGCACAGTCGCCGGCATCTCGAAATCCGCCTAAGGGCTCCGCTCAGCCCTTAGGGAGGAGATGGAAAATAGCTCCTTGTATTGAGCTAGATCATAGAAGCTCCTTGAATAGAGGGTGATGTTCTCGTCCAGCGTTTCATATAGGGCGCTACGCACATCCGCCACCCCAAGAAACGTCCACTCCACAGATTCGCCGTATTCATTGGCGTAGGAGATCTCATCACCGCGTCCCGAGGATTCCGCCACGGCACGAGCTTCTTCCTCGGAGGAAGCATAGATCAAAGCGATGTCCTCACTGTATCGAGGGCGAGCATAGCCTCCTTCGACGTGGGTCACATAAACCAATACGGCGATGAATGGATTCTTCCTCTGACTTTGCATCAGCCTCTTCCGGCCCCTACGTCAGCGGTTCTCTACTTCCCCCGGAAGGATATCGCAGCTACGCCTACCGCCGCACAGCGTACGGCTGGGAGAAATGCGAAAAGCCAACGCGGCTATACCGTTCCCACGAATCTACAAATGCAGTGCCAGGACCACCCTGTGCCGCTCGACTATTGTTACGTGGTCTGAGCTGCGGTTAAGCGGCGTCGTGGTATTCGCTGATCCTGCCTGTGGCGACGGGCTTTCGGCGGATGGATCGCAGGTCGTTGAGCTCGATCATGTCCCGGCCAGGCTGCGTTGCGATGTCCGGAGGCGTTGTTGCCGCGACTGGTGCCCTGGTCATACAGGCCGAGCCCGCATGCCGCTTTCCACCGCAAATCGAACCGCAGCGCTCCGACCGCGTCCTCATCGGACAACCCGTGCGAGAACACGCTCCCAACCGGGATCATCTCCCTGCACACCACCCACGCCTCAGGCCCGGACGAACCCTCCGACGGCCCATCATGGCCCGAGCCTGAACCCCGGACCTCAGCCTGGCCAGACCAGCAAGATCTTCAGGACACTCCCAGTACTGGGCTGAAGACCCTGGAGGGTTGGCAACACGGGGCCGGACAGCCCGATGCGACGGCTGGCGGTGTTTCACCAGGTGTACGTACATCTCGCACCACGAACGCGACGCGGCCCCCCGGCGAGAGTCGAGCGCCGGGTCGGCCGCGTCGGAGAACGCCGGATATGTGACCGGTCAGGTCTTCTTGGGCTTCGGCTTGTCGGCCGGCGCCTGCTGCACCTGGTCGGCGGGCGGGGCCTCGACCGTCACGGTCGCGCCGAAGTCGATGATGTCCATGATGAGGCTCCTGCCGTCACCGAAGGTGACCTCCAGGCGCCGGACCCGGCCCTGCTCGTCCACGTCGACGTTGCCGGTGACCGCCTCCAGCGTGAACGCGAACCGCCGGCCGGTCCAGTCCGGCCCCGTGGCGGAGCCGCTCTCCCTGACGTCAGTGGCCGAGCGAAGCCGTTCCAGGGCCGCCTGTGGGTCCAGCGGGGCGAGCTTGACCAGGGCGACGGCCGGCGGCGCGGCCGCCATCTCCGCATCGTTGCGCGGAGACACCGTCCACATCGCCTCCCCTGGATCCTTGCCGTACATCAGGTCGCCGATGAAGCGGGTCTCGGCCCCGTCCCCGGTCCTGGTGATGACGCCCATCCGCCGGACCGGGTCGAAGGCGCCCTCGAAGGTCTTCGGGCCGGACACGGAGTGGATGCGGTAACTCTCCTGGCCGGTGTTCTCCACTGCGGCGACCACCTGGGCCTGGGCCGAGGACTGGGCGCTGGGCAGCAGCACCACTGCCACGGCCACGGCGACGGCCACCACGACCGCGGCGGCGGCGCCCAGAGACGCCATCGGGCGGGGAATCCTGAGGCGCCCCTGCGACGTGATCGGCAGCGGGAGCCTGCGGCGTCGCGGCGGCGCCGGCAGGAGGTCGATCCCCTCCGGCTGGTCCTCGGTCGCCTTGACGAGCAGTGTGCGGAGTTCGTGTTCGGTCATGGACGGCGCCTCGTCCCGGTGTTCTACCGGACCCAGCTTGGTCATGTTCGGCTCCTCGTCTCGGTGTCTCACCGGATCCCACTCCCTTCCTCCTCGATTCGGTTGACCTGCGCGGCCGGCGGGATCAGCCGCCGCATCGCCCGCAGGCCGCGGTGCGTGTGGGTCTTGACCGAGCCCACCGAGCAACCCATCAGGCCGGCCACCTCCGACTCCGGCAAGTCCGCGAAGAACCGCAGCACCAGGGCCGTACGCTGCCTGACCGGCAGTTTCGCCAGCGCCTTGCGTACGTCTTCTGCCACGGCCCCCGCCTCGCCCACGTCACCCGGAGCGAGCAGATCGGGTAGTTCGGCGCGCGGGATCTCACGCCGCCACCGCGCCCGCCACCATGATCGATAGGTGTTCACCAGGATGCGCCGCAGGTAGGCGTCCGGCTCGCTGCTGGTGTCCAGGCGTGGCCACGCGCGATATAACCGGGCCAGGCAGGACTGCACCAGGTCCTCCGCGGTGTGCCAGTTCCCGGTGAGCAGGACCGCCGTTCTCAGGTGATGGTCACCCCGCCGGCGTACGAAATCCACGAACTCCGCGTCCACCCGGGCTCCTCTCGTCGGTGACAGCCACCCCTGTCACTCCCCGAGACCGACCGCCGGTTGACCGGGACACGCGATCGCACCAGAACGGCAGGGAGTCCCAGTCGCCGAGGAGGTCAGAAAGGGTTCGGGCTGGTCTGGGAAAGTAGGGCGGGGAGGCAATGGGAGCATACGAACGAAGGCCGCGTCAGCTGCCGGTGAAGGCGATTCGGCGTGATCTTCCGTTCGCGTTCGCCTTGAGAGAGCGCGGCCGGCGCATTGCCGGTGACGGCGATGGCGGGGTAAGTACGATCAGGCGCATGACATGTGTGCTGGTCGTCGAGGATGACCTGGTCATCAGGTGCGAGCTGGTCGAGGCGCTGGCGGCGCAGGGCTACCAGGCGGAGGCGGCCGCGTCGGGGGGTGAGGCGCTGGAGATGGCGGACCGGCATCAGCCGGATCTCATCCTGCTGGATCTCGGGCTGCCGGACGTGGACGGGGTGGCGGTGTGCCGTCGGTTGCGGTCGGAGGTGCCGGAGACGGTGATCGTCGTGCTGACGGCTCGTACGCAGGAGTTCGAGGTCGTGGTGGCTCTGGACGCGGGTGCCGACGACTATCTGACCAAGCCGTTCCGGTTGACGGAGCTGATGGCCAGGATCCGCGCGCACCTGCGGCGGCGCGGTCCCGCGCAGGGCGAGCGCATGTTGACCGCCGGCCGGCTGCGGCTCGATCTGCCCGCGCGGCGGGCGTATGTCGGGGAGGCCGAGGTGGCGTTGCGGCCCAAGGAGTTCGACCTGCTGGCGGCGCTGGCGAGCCGGGCGGGCGAGGTGGTGACGCGTGAGCAGTTGATGGACGAGGTGTGGGACGAGAACTGGTTCGGCTCGACCAAGACGCTGGACGTGCACGTGTTCGCGCTGCGCCGCAAGCTGGCCGAGCACGGCGAGAGCATGGAGCGGATCGTCACGGTGCGGGGGCGCGGCTACCGCTACGAGTCATGACGGCCTGGCAGCAGGAGGCTGAACAGCGGCGGCCCGGCCCGGCTGAGCACCAGCCTGCCGCCCTCGGCCTCGGCCAGTGAGCGGGCCAGGGCGAGGCCGATGCCGTGGCTGTCACCGCTGGAGCGGACGAACGGATCCGTGCCCTCCGCGATGCCCGGCCCATGGTCGCCCACCTCGATGGCCAGCCCCGGGCCCACGTCGGACACGGTGACCGCGACCTCTCCGCGGCCGTGGCGCAGCGCGTTGTCGAGCAACACCCGCAGGACCTGCCGCACGGCCGCGGGCTGGGCGCTCGTCGAGGGCAGGTCCGGCTGCACGGCGATGGTCAAGCGGCGGCCCTGCTCGGCCAGCGGGCCGTGCCACTCCCGCCGGAGCTCCTCCATCAGATCGTCGATGTCGAGGGGCTCGGCCGGAGCGTGGCTGTCGCGGCTGAGGCGTACGAGATCGTCGATCACCTCCTGGAGCCGCTCGCCCCTGGTCAGCGCGGCGCGTACCGCCGGAGCCAGATCCGCGCCGGGGCGGGACAGCGCGGATTCCAGGCCGAGCAGCAGGCCGGTCAGTCCGGTGCGCAGCTGGTGGGAGACGTCGGCGCTGAAGGCCCGCTCCCTGGAGAGCACGGCGCCGAGGCGGCGCGCGGTCGACTCCAAGGCCTGGCCCGCCTGGTCGGCCTCGAGCAGCCCGGAAGGGGCGGCACGAATGCTGAAGTCGCCGCCACCGAGAGCCTGCGCGGCGGCGGTCAGCCGCTCCAGGGGCGCGGCGAGCCTGGCCGACTGGTGCACGGCCACACCGGCGGCCAGCGCGATCACGAAGGTCGCGAGCCCCGCCATCAGCAGCCACGCCTGATGGACGCGCTCTTCGACCTCGGTGTTCGGAGTCGCGACCCGGATGACCATGCCGGTGCCCTCGTCGGAGGGCACCGGCGCGGACACGGCCAGGAGATCGCCCTCCACCGCGTCATGGACTCGCCCATCCCGGCCGGCGCGGGCCAGGCCGGAGAAGGCGGGGCCGTCGCCGAACATCTTGAAGCCGGACACGTCGTAGCCGCCCACGGCCAGATCACCCGGCAGGCCGGTCGGCAGTTTCAACGCCGCCGGCGCCTCGTCGGGCACGGCCGCCGCCACCCAGGCGGCGTCGCGTTGCAGCGCGGCCACGGTCTGGTCGTGGAAGAGCAGGCTCACCGCGACCGCCAGCGGCACCAGGAAGAGCACGACGGCCAGGGCGATCACACTCACGATCACCACCAGCACCCGCCGCCGCAGCGGAACCCCCTGCCCTGTCACCCCTCCAGGGTGGCAGGCGAAAGGTAAACCCCCCGCTAACCTGCTGCTCAGCGGGCGCTTTCCGGCCTCCTCCTAGCGTGGGAGACATGAAGGTACGGCAGAGCGTCATGGCCCTCGTCATCGCCGGGATGGCGGCGGGCTGCGGAGCGGCGGCACCCGCCCCCACGCAGACTCACCCGCAGGCACAGGCACCCGTGGCGGCTCCACAACCCACGGAGTCGAATCCGCCGGGCGACATTCCCGACGACACGGCCTTCGTCGCCTACCGGCACCCAGGGCAGCCGTATGAGGTGAAGGTGCCCGAGGGGTGGGCGCGCACGGACCTGCCCACCGGGGCCGGCTTCACCGACAAGCTGAACAGCATCCGCATCGAGACCGCGCCCGCCGCCTCCCCGCCGACCGAGTCGTCGGTCAGGAACCAGGTGCACAGCAGCGACATCCGCACGGTGGACACGGTGAGCAGGAAAGGCGGCAAAGCAGTGCGGATCGTCTACCGCGCCGACAGCAGCCCCGACCCGGTCACCGGCAAGGTCGTCAAGGACGAGATCGAGCGGTATGTCCTCTACACGCAGGGGCGCGAGGCGATCCTGACCCTGTCCGGACCGGTCGGAGCCGACAACGTGGACCCGTGGCGCACAGTCTCCGAATCCTTCCGCTGGACGTCGTCATGATCGTGCAGGCCGAGGAGCTCTACCGGTTCTACCGGTCGGGCGAGGAGGAGACGCGGGCACTGCGCGGGGTCTCCCTGCAGGCCGCCGCGGGCGAAATGGTGGCGCTCACCGGGCCGTCGGGCTCGGGCAAGTCCACGCTGCTGGCCTGCCTGGGCGGGCTGGACGACCCGGACGGCGGCACCGTCAGGGTGGACGGCCACCGCATCAGCCACCGGCCGGAGGCCGAGCGGGCCGCGTTGCGTGCCCGGCTGGTGGGCGTGTTGTTCCAGAGCGGCAACCTGATCGAGCACCTGACAGTCGCGGCCAACGTCGATCTGGCCCAGCGGCTGGCTGGGCGGCGCGATCGGCGCCTGCGCGATGAGCTGCTGGCCGGTCTGGGGCTCTCGGCCAGGGCGGGGGCATGGCCAAGCCTGCTGTCCGGCGGAGAGTCGGCCCGCGCGGGGCTGGCCGTGGCCCTGGCGAACCGGCCCAGGCTGCTGCTGGCCGACGAGCCCACCGGCGAGCTCGACCAGCACACGGAGGCGCCGGTGCTGCGGCTGATCCGCGAGCAGGCCGGCGAGAGCATGGCCGTGGTGATCGCCTCGCACAGCCCGGCCGTACGGCGGCTGGCCGACCGCGTGGTGGAGCTGAAGGACGGGCGAGCGACATGACCGTGGAGGTGAAGGATCGGACGGCCGGCATGACCGCGCTGGTCACCTGCCGGAGTCTGGCCCGAGCCTACGGCAAGGGGGCGAACGCCCTGGTCGCCGTGCACAGCGTCACCTGCGAGCTGCGGCAGGGGCAGCAGGTCGCGGTCACCGGCCCGTCGGGGTCGGGCAAGACGACGCTGCTGCACCTGCTGGCCGGGCTCGACCGGCCCACGGCGGGGCAGATCGCCTGGCCCGCACTCGACGACCATCCGCGCGGCCGTGTCGGCGTGGTCTTCCAGGGGCCGAGCCTGCTGCCTCCGCTCGACGTCGCGGAGAACGTCGCGCTGCCGCTGATCATCGCGGGTGTCCAAGACGCCGAGGCCCGGGAACGGGCGCTGATCGCGCTGGCCACGATCGGCCTGGCCGACCTGGCCGGGTCACTGCCCGAGGAGTTGTCGGGCGGGCAGGCGCAGCGCGTCGCGGTCGCCCGCGTGCTGGCCGCCGAGCCTCCCCTGATCATCGCGGACGAGCCCACGGCGCAGCTGGACTCGAATCTGGCCCGCCGGGTGGTGGACCTGCTGACCGGGGTGGCCTCCCGGCTGGAGGCGGCCCTTGTGGTCGCCACCCACGACCCGCAGGTCGCGGCGCGGCTGCCCGCCACCTGGACCATGAGCGACGGAGCTCTCACATGCTGATCCTCATCTGGCTGCGCGGCCTGCTGACCCGCCGGGCGGGCCGGTTGGCCGCGGCCGCGGTCGGCATCGCGCTCGCCGTGGCCCTTCCGGCCGCGCTGGGCGCGTTTCTGGCCACCGCCAAGGCCACCATGACGGCCCGCTCGGTCCAGCGGGTGGCGGTCGACTGGCAGGTGGAGCAGCAGCCCGGCCAGACCGTGTCCGTCCCGATGCCCGGCACGTCCAGGCAGATGAGCTTCGCCAGGATTGACGGCTTCGAGTCCCGCCAGGCCGGGCAGACGCTGACGACGGGCGCGGGCCAGGTCCTCGGCCTGCCCGCCGGCTACGCCGCCGTCTTCCCCGGCGAACTGCGCCTGCTCGCCGGCGACGCGAACGGGCCGCTCCTGGCTCAGCAGACCGCCGCCAACCTGCATGCCCAGCCCGGCGCCAATGTCACCGTGCGCCGCCCGGGGCTACCGGACGCGGCGGTGGCGGTCACGGGGGTGGTGGAACTGCCCGCCGCCGACTCGTTGTTCCAGCGCGTCGGCGCCCCTGCGGGCGCGCAGCCGCAGGCGCCCCCGGACAACGTGCTGCTGCTGCCGGAGGCCGACTGGCACCGGTTGTTCGACGGCATCCCGCGCGACCGGGTGCGCACCCAGTTCCACGTCCGCGTCGACCACCGGCTGCCGCCCGACCCGGCCGCGGCCTACACCGCGGTCACCGGGCAGGCGCGCAACCTGGAAGAGCGGATGGCCGGCAGCGGGCTGGTCGGCGACAACCTCGGCGCGGCCTTGGACGCCGCCCGCGAGGACGCCCTGTACTCACAGGTCCTGTTCCTGTTCCTGGGCGCGCCGGCGGTCGTGCTTGCGGCCCTGCTCGTCGGCCTCGTGACGCGGGCCGGCGCGCCGCGGCGGGTAGCCGAGCAGGCGCTGCTGCGCACCAGGGGCGCGTCCAGGGGCACGCTGGTGCGGCTCGCGCTGGCCGAGACCGCGCTGGTGGGCGTGGCCGGAGTGCTGGCCGGCCTGGGGCTGGCCGCGCTGGCCGGGCGGGCCCTGTTCGGGTCGGCGAACGTGTCGTGGTGGGCGGCCGTCCTGGGACTGCTGGTCGCGGTCGTCACTATGCTGCTGCCCGCGCTGCGCGCCACCACCGTGGCGGCCGCCCGCCGTCCGGTCGGCGGACCGCGCCGCTCGCCTGCCTGGCTGCGGTACGGGCTGGACCTGTGGCTGCTCGCCGGATCCGCGGTGATCTTCTGGATCACCGGCAAGAGCGGTTACCAGCTCGTCCTCGTCCCCGAGGGCCTGCCCCAGCTCTCGGTGGACTACTGGGCCTTCGCCGGGCCGGCGCTGCTGTGGACGGGCGCGGGCCTGCTCATCTGGCGCCTGACCCGGACCTTGCCGGTCACCTGGGCGGTGCGGCCGCTGGCAGGGGGACTGGCGGGCACCGTGTCGGCGATGTTGACGCGGCAGCGCGCGCCGCTGGCCCGCGCGGCCACTTTGGCGGCGCTGGCTGTCGCCTTCGCCGTCTCGACCTCCGTTTTCGACGCCACCTACCTCCAGCAGGCCCAGGTGGATGCCGAGCTGACCAACGGCGCCGACGTCACGGTCTCCCAGACCGCCGCGACGCAGGGGCGGCTCGCGGCCGTGCCCGGCGTGTCGCGGGTGGAGCCGTTGCAGCACCGCTTCGCCTACGTCGGCTCCGACCTGCAGGACCTGTACGGCATCCGCCCCGCCACCACCCGCCTGCGCGACGCCTACGTCTCCGGCGGCACCGCCCGCGAGATCCTCGACCGGCTCACCCGCCGGCCGGACGCGTTGCTGGTCAGCCAGGAGACCGTCAACGACTTCCAGCTTCATCTCGGTGATCAGGTGCGGCTGCGCACCGAGGACGGCAGGACCGTCCCCTTCCACTACGCCGGCGTCATCACCGAGTTCCCGACCGCGCCCCGCGACAGCTTCCTCGTGGCCAACGCCTCCTACCTGGCGCGCACCATGCCCGCCGGCACCACGTACCTGATCACCACCGACGGGACCCGGCCGAGCCAGGTCGCCGCCGAGCTGCGCGGCAGGCTCGGGCCGACGGCGAGGGTCACCGACGTGGAGACGACCCGCCAGGTCGTCGGCAGCAGTCTCACCGCCGTGGACCTGTCCGGCCTGACCGTCATCGAACTCGGCTACGCGCTGGTGCTGGCGGCCGTGGCCACCGGTCTGCTGCTGGCGCTCGGCTTCGCGGAGCGGCGCCGCACGTACGCGCTGGCCAGGGTGCTGGGGGCCACTCCGCGGCAGCTGGGCTCGTTCGTGTGGGCCGAGGTGGCGCTGGTCGGTGTGGCCGCGGCTGTGCTGGGGGCGCTGTGCGGGTGGGCGTTGTCGCGGATGCTGGTCGCCGTGCTCAGCGGGGTGTTCGATCCGCCTCCCGATGCGCTGGCCGTGCCGTGGGCGTACCTGGCGGTGCTGGCGGTCCTCGGTGTGGCGGCGCTGCTGGTGGCCGGGGCGGCGACGGTACGGGCCGCCCGCCGCCCGCCGCTGACGGTGCTGCGCGACCTGTGACCGGTCAGCGGCCCGCCTCCAGCTCGGCCAGCAGCTCAGCCCAGCGCCGGCCGACGACCTCCAGGGCGTATCGCCGGGAGGTGGTCAGCGCGGCCGTCCCCATCATGCGGCGCCCGGTCTCGTCGTCGATGAGGAGACCGATCGCAGCGGCCAGGCCGGCGACGTCCCGCCGGGGGACCAGGAGCCCGTCGTGGCCGTGAGTGATGATCTCGCCGGGCCCGTGCGGGCAGTCGAAGGCGACCACGGGCACACCCTTGCTCAGCGCCTCCAGGACCGTCATCGGGAAGCCTTCGCGGCGGGAGCTGAGCACGAAGATCGAGGCGTCGTCGAGTTCGGCGCCGACGTCGCGGGAGGGGCCGGGAAGGTCGACCGAGCAGGCCAGGCCGAGCTCCCCGGACAGCTTGAGAAGGCGGGCGCGCTCGGGTCCTGAGCCGACGATGCGCAGTGTCCAGCCGGGATGTGTGGCGCTGACCCGCTCCCAGGCGCGCAGCAGCAGGTCGAAGCCCTTGACCTTGGCCAGGCGGCCGATCGCGATGACGGTCTTGGCGTTCAGGGGAGAGGGCTCGCCGGTGAGGGGCGGCGTGGCGTTGGGGATGCGCAGCAGGTGTCGCGGCGCGCGCGTACCCAGGGCCGCGTGGTAGGCGCTCAGGTCGGCCTCGGTCAGGGTGACGAGCGCGTCGAGCCTGCCGTACCTGCGGGGGATCATCTCCCGGACGGAGGGCTTGTGCGTGCCGAAGCCGACGTGCTCCTGGCCGATCGTGATCACGCCGGGCGGGGCCAGCAGGGCGGCGGCCAGGTTGAGGCCCGGCCGGGTGCTGATCAGGACGCCGGTACGCAGCCCGCGCAGGAAACGCAGCAGGGCCAGGTCGGTACGCAGGTCGAACCGGTCGTAGGCGGCCTCCTCCCGCGGGATGAGCCTGCTGCGGAGCAGGCGCGAGAGCGGGGCGCCACGGGGCCGGCGGCCTGTGCGGTCGTCCAGAAAGGTGACGCGAACGCCGGGCGGCACCTCGAAGAAGGGCTTGTCCTTGGTCCTGGTGACGCTGACGATCTCGACGTCGTGACGGGCCGCCAGCGTTCCTGCGAGGTTGAAGGCGGTCCTGATGGTGCCTCCCATGCCGTACGCGTGCAGCAGGAGGATCTTCACCTGCCGGGTACTGGGCGGCCCTGCCCCGCGCGCCCTGCGACGGTTGTCCGCACGCAGCAGGAGCACCCCGAGCCGTCGCACGTTGACGGCCAGGTGGATGGCCGCCGGGGTGAGGATGATCGAGCCCAGGGTGTCAGTGGGATAGTGCGCCCCGAGATAGACCCTCGCGAACATCTGACCGGCCACCAGCACGCAGCCCGCCCCCACGACGGGCCGGAAGAAGCGAGTCCTCCTGGCCAGCAGCGCCACCGCGACCGCGATCGACAGGGTCAGGCACACGTGGCCGCTCGGGAAGCTGTCCGGGCCGAGCTCCCGCACCAAGGCGTGGGCGGCCGGGGGCCGGGGGCGGGCGACGAGGGCCTTGACCAGAAGGCTGACTCCCCATCCTGCGGCGATCACGAGCAGCGTGCGTCCGGCGGTGCTTCGCCGTCCCGAGAGCGCGACGACTGTGACGAGGACGGCGGCGAGGACCGTTCCCATAACGGTGCCGAAGCCCACATTCAGGACCTGCGCCGGCGCGGTCAGCCACGGGCCGCGTAGCGACTGCACCGCCCGGCTCACGCTCGTGTCCGCCGCCGTCCACGCCGGCGTGCGCGCGGCGAAGCCGACGACCACCCCCAGGCCCAGGAACGCGGCGGAGACCGGCACCGGGACGGTCGTTCTGCTGCCTGATCTCATGAACGCACGCTATGGAGGGACGTGACAGCGCCCGCTCAGCACTCGGTTAGCGCGGCGCTTACCTTCGCGCCCGCGTGGGCAAGCGTGCATCCGGAATTCGGGCCAGGATTAACCTCACGTTATGGCTGGCCGAACCTGCCGCTATCCGGCGTTTCCGCAGACTGAGGGCGTCAGTACGACGTCAATGCATCGGAGATATTTTCAATGCGTAAGTCTGTGATCATCCCCGGGCTCGCCACCGCGGCCGTCCTCGTAGCGGGCGGCGGAGCTGCCGCGTACGCCTCCTCTCTCGACCAGAGCCCCGCCCCCACCCCCTCCCAGTCCTCCGCCGCCCCCACCGAGCAGGCCCCCGAGAACGGGGCCGCCACGCCTCAGGAGAGCGCGGAGCCGAACGAGGGCACCAAGGAGGATGAGCAGGGCGAGAAGGCCGAGGCCGAGGACGGCCAGGACGACAAGGGTCAGGAGGCCGGCTCCGAGGCCCAGGAAGGCAAGCAGGGCCAGGCGGGTGACCAGAACGAGCAGGAGGGCAAGAGCGACGCCTCCGAGCCCGAGGACGGCTGAGCCAAGCGCCGGGCACCCCGAGACTCACCGCGCCGGGGTGCCCGGCTCAGTCCTGAGCGTGCGGCGCTGCCCCGCACCGCGTTAGAGCAACCACAGGAAGATCTTCACGCGTTTCACGCGTTCACCGTGTGCCCGCCGTAGTGCCCGCTGTGGTGCCCGCGACATCATGCCGCACGATCGGCAGGGCTCGAGCCGGCGCTGGGTATCGTCAAGCGATCCAATGCGGTCGCCGGGTGGCGGAGGACAAGGGGATACCGTCCGCCAAGGCGGTGAGCATGCGCTGCACAGCCTCGCGCAACGTGTCCGCGGACGTGGAGTAGGGGATGCGGAGGCGCTGCTCAAAGACGCCCGGGTCGGCGGCGAAGTGGCCACCCCCCTCGATCCGCACGCCGTAGTCGAGGACGCGCTCGGCGAAGGCCGAGGCGATGGGCTCGCCCAGGTCCACCCACAGTGACAGGCCGCCGGGCGGTGGCCGCCAAGTCCACTGCGGGATGTGCTCAGCCAGCGCCGCGGACAAGGCCGCGCGCTGCTCGCGCAGGCGTTCCAGGCGGAGTGGCAACAGCTCCGCGCTCCTGGCCAGCAGGGCCAGGGCCAGCAGTTGGTCCAGCACCGAGCCGCCGAGATCAGTGGCGATCCGCTGCCCGGCGAGTTCCGTCACGAGACGCGCGGGGGCGCGCAGCCAGCCGACGCGCAGACCTCCCCAGTAGATCTTGCTCATCGAACCGATGGTGATGACCTGACCGACCCCGCTGGGAGTGGCATGGGAGGCGAACGGCCTCAGGGCCGGGACGTCGAGGGCGAGGTCGGCCAGGGTCTCGTCGATGACCAGCCAGGTGCCGGCGCGCTGGGCGGCGCGCAGGACGCGGACGCGCTCCTGGACGGGCATGACATGCCCGGCCGGATTGTGGAAGTCGGGGATCAGGAAAGCCAGTTTCGGTACGGCCTGCCGCAGGGTGGACTCGATGATCTCGATGTCCCAGCCGATGTCGGTCACCGGGACTGACACCAGGCGGAGCCGGGCGCGGCGCATGGCGTCCAGCGCGTTCGGGTAGGACGGGCTCTCCACCATGACCCGGTCGCCGGGCCCGCACAGGAGTCCCAGGACCAGCGTGAGCGCGTGCTGGGCACCGGAGGTGACCAGGACCTGCTCGGGCACGGTGGCCAGACCCCGCCGGGTGAATCGCTCGGCGACGGCGGCACGCAGCTCCGGCAGGCCGTAGGGGTGGTAGCCGGGAGTGTGCGCGTGCTCGACCAGCTGCGATTCCACACGATGGAGAGCGTCGGAGAGCACGTGCTCCGACAGCCCGGGGGCTGCCCTGGCCAGGTCGATCGCGGCATCCGGTGGTGCCAGGGCCCGTGTGACGCCGCGGGGGCGAGCGCCCTCCGGCAGGGCCGTCCAGGTTCCGGAGCCCCGGCGGCTGTGGGCGTAACCGGCCTCGCGCAGCAGATCATAGGTAGCCGTGACGGTCGGCCTGCTGATCTTCAGCGCGACGGCGAGATCCCTCTCGGCGGGGAGTCTCACGTGCAAGGCGATCCGCCCGTCCAGGATCAGCGCGCTGATCGCATGGGCCAGGTGCCGGTAGGCCGGTCTGGTCGGCACCGGGTCGGGCAGCATGGCGGCGAGTTGCCGGCCCCCCAGCGTCCGCTCGGCGTGGCCCACCCTGTCCGAAGGCCGGAACGAGCCTGAGCCTGCCATACCACTCCTCCGAAATTGGTCATGCTCTTGCCGCCAATCACTGTACAAACTTTCGCCAGTGACATTGATGACGAGCACACCGGAGGGCACTGGCATGGTGCGGGAGATCACAGACAGCGGCGAGCGTGAACGTCGGCACGGTCATGCGGGGAAGGCCGCAGTCGTCGATGCCGGTGATGCCGCCGTGTGGCGGCCCGATCTGCCCCTGCTCGTGCCGCACGGCTGGTTGCTGCTGACCGTCGCCGCGGAGCCGGGGGGCCGTCCGTGAGCGACGATGCCGCGAGCCGTCATACGCTGAGGCATCGCGCCGTGACCGTGCTGGCACGCGGTACCCGCCGCCCCGTGCCCCGCCTCGACTACGTATCCCTGCGCGAGCACCCGCTGAGACGCCTTCCCCAGTTGTTCGCCGGCCTCGCCCTCTACGGGCTCAGCCTCTCGGCGATGGTGCGGGCCGCGCTGGGCGTCAACCCCTGGAGCGTCCTGTACGAAGGACTGGAGCACCACACGTCCCTGAGCTTCGGCTCGATCAGCGCCGTCCTCGGGGTTCTGGTACTCCTGCTGTGGATTCCCCTCAAACAGAGACCGACGTTCGGCACCGTCGCCAACATCATCGTCTTGGCATGCTCGTCCGATCTCGGCCTGCTGCTCATCCCCGAGCACCTCGGCCTCCCGGCCCGGGTCGGCCTGCTGGCCGGGGGCGTTCTCCTCAATGGGCTCTCCGTCGCCGTCTACGTCGGCGCCCGCTTCGGCCCCGGCCCCCGGGACGGGCTGATGACCGGCGCGTCCGCCGTGACCGGGCGCTCCATTCGGTTCATCCGCACTCTGATCGAGATCACCGTGCTCGCCGCGGGCTGGCTGCTCGGCGGGAGCGTCGGGGCCGGCACCGTGCTGTACGCCGTCGCGGTCGGCCCGATCACGCAGTTCTTCCTGCCCTGGTTCACCTACCGCGGTCGCGCTGAACCCCCGCCACCCACCCCACCCGCCGCGCCGCCGGTCGGCAGGCCCGCGCAGCGGACGCCCTGAACGCTGAGGATGCCTCCCCGGCGCACGAGCACTGCCAGGCCAGCAGGCCCAACAAGCCCCTCACCAAAACCGGTAGGCAAACGGACGCCCTCCCGGACCCGTCCGTCAGGGCGAATGTTCTACGGCTTCCCGAGGTCGCGGTTGGTGAAGATGCCGATCAGCAGGCTGACGGGCAGGTCGCCTTCGGTCGGGTAGCGGAAGTGCTGGTCGAGGTTGAGGCTGTAGCGGTTGCGCCGGCCGATGCGTTCCCGGGTCAGGTAGCCGGCCCGGAAGAGGTCGGCCACGATGTTTTGCACCGTTCGTTCGGTGATGCCGATGCTGACGGCGACTTCACGCAGTCGCACCTCGGGATCGCGGGCTAGCTCCACCAGGACGCGAGCGTGATGGGTGAGGAAGGTCCAGGTGGGTGGGTGGTCCGATGCGCTCATGGCTGTCTGTGCTTTGCGTGGGGGATGGGGTCTGTGCGGAGCGTAAGAACGCCACTACCGAAGATCCTATGACGAAATGGCTTTCCTGCAATAGGTTTCAGGAATATCCTCTACAGTGACGGCGTCGACGGGCGTCGACGGCGTCACTTGATCGGGCCTACTTCGGGGACCTCATGTCGCCACCATCACGCAGCCACCGGCCGGTTGAGCTACCAGCCGAGGCCACCATGTCGCCCATCAGCCTGGACTGCCGGCCGCTACGCGGCGGCGTGCTGATCACCGTGGCCGGCGACATCGACGCCACCAACGCCGGCCATGTCGAGACCTGCATCGACCGGATGCGCCGCCCGGGCCAGGCGGTGCTGCTCGACCTGAGCGGGCTGCGTTTCATGGACAGCCGCGGCCTGCACGTGCTGTTACGCGCGCATGGCGACATACGCAAGCAGGGCGGCACCATGCACCTGGCAGCGGTTGCCGACACTCCCGCCCACGTCTTGCGGATCACCGGAGTGTGGGACGCCCTGACCATCCATCCCAGCGTGGAAGAGGCCATCACCGCGATCCACTCTCGCCTGGACAACCTGGGGGATCTGGCATGAACCTGGCCTGCCGGTCCGTACCCGGGGCGATACTGATCACGGCGGCCGGGCAGGTGGACCCAACCGCCGCTTTCGGTGAGCGGGAGACCTCCATCGACCGCCGGCGTCCGGATGAGCATCTGATCACCGCTGTCAGCGGGCTGTCGTTCCTGGACAGCTCCGGCTCGGTCGTCATGCTCGCCGCCGCCGGCCTGGCCCGGGCACCCGGCGCCGGCGGCGCCTGGCCGTACTCCAGCCACGGCCCGCCCGGCTGCTGGAGATCACCGGCGCGCAGCGGCCGGACGGGCCACCGTCCATGACCGCATGGAGCAGGCGATCGTCGCGATGCGGGCCTTTGATGACGCCCCTGCGCTGAGCTCCGATCATGACGATCAGGCCGTGACCGGCAGTTGGCAATGAGGCCATTTGCTGGACGGCTCTACCCGAGCGTCACATAACCGATCAAAGGGATTCGATGTCCGCACTACATATGCGCCACCAGCACCTCACCGGCGTGACCGTGATCACGCTGTCCGGAGAGATCGACCTGGCCAGTACCCCGAAACTCCACGCTTTCATCGGCCAGGCCCGCCAGACACCCGCCGACCACCTGGTGTTCGACATGGCGGAGGTGACCTTCATGGACAGCAGCGGCCTGCGCGTGCTGCTGGACGCCTTCACCCTCGCCCAGCGACACGGCGGCGCCGTACACCTGACCGCCCTGCAGGGCCCACCGGCCCGCCTCATCGAAATCACCAAAGTAGGGGAACACCTTCGCGTGCACACCAGCACCGACATCGCGCTGGCCACCATACTGGCCGCCCCGGACCTTCCGGCGGCGACAGGCAACGGCACCGTGGCTCCCCCCTCTGGCTAGCCCGACCGCGGCCACGAGGGCCTGGTGGTAGCGCTCATCGCCTCCGCCGGAGGACTCAATGCCTGTTCCTAGTATTGGCGCCGTTGCCCGCCAACCTGCCCTCAGCTGGCCCGGTCGGGTGGCCTGCGGCTGTTCCCCTCCAACGCCTGCCTGCCCGGGCCCGGGCAGGTCAGCCATGACATCGAAACATTGAGGCCGGTACGGGGCCGCGTCTTCGGCAGCACCGGAATGAGCGGCGCGCACGATCGTGGCGATGGCCGTCGTCAATCGCGCGGCAGGCGCGGATGACCGAATCCCACGGCGGCCCCGCGTGCCGCGGCTAACTGAGGGCCTTCTCCAACTCGGCCTTGGTCATCTGCGAGCGGCCCTTGACGTTGCGACGCTTGGCCTCGGCGTACAACTGATCTCGCGTACGGCCGCCGCTGCCGGAGTGCGAACGCAGCCCCCCGCGCCGCCCCGAGGACATGTCCCGCGTCGACGTACGGCTCGCGGTTTTCGACTCCCCGGCCCTGGCGCGCTCCTTGTTGACCGTGCGGGCCGCGATCTCGGTCGCGCGCTTCTTGCTCGTCCCCCGCTTCTGGGCGCTGTCCTTGATGTGTTCGTATTGACGTTCCCTCTTCGGACTCGATCCGCGAGGCATCCTCTTCTCCTCTCGCGAGTACCTGAGATAGCTGACTCGTTGTCCCATACCCCGGTGAGAGGTACAAAACGGTCGTCTTCGGACAGCAGGGCAGGTGCTTCCTGCCGGAGGGCGCGGTGCGGGCGGTGACGTCAGGATCCGGATGCGGCGACCTTGATACCGAGCACGAACAGCTGTGAATGTTACCTGGGGGTTCTGTGTTGCGCGGCGATAGATCATGTGAGTCACGCCGATCCCCTCGATGACCTCTGCCTGGTCGAAGCCGATCGGCGCCGTGCCGCCGAGCCCGGCCAGCATGGGTGTACCGGCGCCGAGAAGCACCGGCACGACGTCCATCCGCAGTTCGTCGAGCAGGCCGGCCCCGAGCGCGTCGGCCACTGTGCTGCCGGGGCCGACACCGACGTCGCGCTGCCCTGCCGCCTCGCGGGCCCGCGCGATCGCGTGGTCCACGCCGTCACTGACGAACGTGAACGGCGTCGTGGTGACATCCCAGCCGGCCGGCGGCGGACGGTGGGTGACGACGAACACCGGTACGCCGCTCGGGTGCCGTCCATTCCAGCCCGCGGTGAGGTCGAACAGGTTCCGGCCGATGACACAGGCTCCGGTCCGCTCCTGGAGGTCACGCGTCCTTGACAAAGCCGGACGCTAGCACATACAAAACCATAAGGTTATGGAACCGAAGGGTTATACATGGCTACAAGCGACACGCTGGACGCGACATTCGCGGCACTCGCCGACCCCACCCGGCGGGCCATCCTGGCCCGGCTCGCGGCCGGCGACGCCACGGTCACCGAGCTGGCCGCCCCGTTCGCGATGAGCCAGCCGGCCGTCTCCAAACACCTGCGAGTGCTCGAACGAGCCGGCCTGGTCAGTCGTAGCCGCGACGCGCAGCGCCGACCCTGCCGGCTGGTGGCCGAGCCGCTCAGGACGGCCACAGACTGGCTGGCCGACTACCGCGACTACTGGGAAACGAGCTACCAGCGACTGGACGCGCTGCTGGACGACCTGCAGGACGGAGGAGCGTGACATCCCCCCACACCGGCCTCGGGCTGCGGGTCGTCGCGTCTGGGACCACCGACCTCGTGCTCACCCGCACATTCGCAGCTCCCGCGCCGCTCGTCTTCGCCGCGCTCACCCAACCGGAGCTGCTCCGCCGCTGGCACGGCGCCCGCGGCTGGCGACTCACCGTCTGCGAGGTCGACCTGCGCTCCGGCGGTGCCTGGCGGTTCGTCTCCACCGGCCCGGCCGGCGCCGAGATGGAACTCCACGGGCTGTTCCGCGAGGTCGTGCCGCCCGTGCGCCTCATGCAGACCGAGATCCACCGTGACTGGGCCGACGGTGAGGCCCTGGTCACCACCGTTCTGGACGAGACGGACGGACAGACCACCATGACCGTCACCGCGCAATATTCCTCCTCCGAAATCCGCGACGCGGTCGTGCGCAGCCCCATGGAACGCGGCGCCGGCGAAGGATACGACCGCCTCGCCGCCCTCCTCCTCGAAAGGCACCAACGATGACCGACTCACCCACCCCCGCCGGCGAGATCCCCGCGGATTCCGGCAACCCACCCGTGCCGCCCGGCACACTGCTGCTGGAGCTCGTGCCGGTGCCGGTCACCGATATCGAACGAGCCAAAGCCTTCTACCTGAACCAGCTCGGGTTCCGCCTCGACGTCGACGTCAACCCGAAAGCCGGTATCCGCATCGTCCAACTCACCCCGCCCGGTTCGGCATGCTCGATCACCCTCGCCGAAGGTCTCCCCACACTCGACATGCCTGCGGGAACGCTGCGAGGTCTGCACCTGGTGGTGGCTGACATCGAAGCGTCCCGCGCCGAACTCGTCGAACGCGGCGTCGAGATCAGCGAGGTCGAGGACGTCGGCGGCGTGTTCTACGCCTACTTCGCTGACCCCGATGGCAACACCTGGTGCCTGCAGCACATGCCCTGGCGCGGGTAAGACCAACGATCGGAGGCGGATCTGTCATCTCCCCCTCAGCCTGTCCTGGACGTGGACGGGAATCGGATGGCCTGGAAAGCTACGCGCCCGCCTTGGCGGGCACGCATGCCGAGTCCAGGGTGTCCAATCGACTGGATTGTTTGGTGGATTGACGCGCTGACGGGGTGGCGGTGGGCGTGCCGGTGGGTGATGGGGTGGCGGTCTCTGCGCGGACCGGTTTGCCGGTGCCGCGGGAGCGGGTGATGGCGGCTTTCACCGCCTTGCGGATGCGCGGATAATCGGGATAAGCCGGATTGTACGCGGGCGGAACGAGGTTCAGCTTGGACACGCGAGCCCCCTTGACCTGCTGAGCGAGCGGGACCAGATCCTGCAGGAGATCACGCGGGATGTCGGTGAGAAAGGTCTGCTTGGCCGCCTTGGCCAGAGCGTTGAACTTCAGCAGCACGTTGCTCGGGTTGAGCTGGGTGAGCATGGCGCTCATCACGCACTGCTGGCGGCGCATCCGGGTGCTGTTGTCGGCGCCGGCACAGGTGCTGCCCGGATGGTCGCGGGCCCTGCCGTACCAGAGAGCCTCGTTGCCGTCGAGGGTGCGGTTACCGGCCTTGACCACGCCGCCGTCGGAGCGGCCCACGCCGTAGCAGACGTCCTGCTCGACGTTGATGGTGACGCCGCCGAGGGCGTCGATCAGGCGTGCCACGCCCCACATGTTGACGAGCATGTAGTAGTCGATCTTGAGGCCCAGGATCTGGCCGAGCGTGCTCTTGAGGGCCTCCGGGGCGCGGTTGGCGGAGTGGCCGGCGACCTCGGGGTGCTGGTCGGCGTACTCCCAGACCCCGTTGAGCAGGTCGGCCGAGCCGCGGCCCTGACCCGGCGGCAGCCAGAAGTTCTTCGGCGGCGGGAACCGCCTGGCCAGCGCGGAGCCGGGTGCGAACGGCACGTTCTCCATCTCGCGCGGAAGGGCCAAGACGACCGACCGGCCCGTGTGAACGTCGATGCTGACCACGTTGATGCTGTCGGTACGGATGCCCACGCCCTTGCGCGAGTTCGCGCCGTCCCCGCCCAGGAGCGCGATGTTGAGGTGATCGCGTCCTCGCCACGGATCCTTGTGATCGATCGACTGAGACGGCGAGGATTTGAAGACGCTGCCGAGCGCGTCGTCAGAGGTGCGGGCGGTCGTGGCGATCAATCCGAAGGGCAGCACCACGCTCACCGCAAGTACGCCCGCGACCGAGGCCGTACCGATCTGCCCCCACTTGTCGAGCTTCGCCGGGCGTAGCACGATGTAGGAGCTGATCACGTTCGCGGCCCAGGCGAGACCGCCCACCACGCACAGGCCGGTGATCACGCTCAGCCAGATGGGATCGAGGAGCAGGCCGGCCAGCGCATTGGCGTTGATCAGCGCGATGACGGCGCTGATCAGCAGTACGCCGAAGATTCCCATCATGATCAGCCCGATGCGCTTGCGCCCGGCACGCAGATGCGCAACGCCCGGCACGACGACCGACGCGAGCGTCCAGCCGATCACGGATGGAGCAGTCCACCTGCGCATCCAACCTCCCCGTAGGCAACACCTGCTCCATAGGCGCAAGCGATTCAGCAGAATACCTCGCCTATCGCGCAATTCCCGACGTTTGGGACCAGAGGCGCTCCTCCTCGGCAACCTCCCGCTCCAGAGCGGTGGGCCGGCCGCGGCTCTCGAGCCGCTGAGATGCGCACGACACATGTCTCGCGAGCTACCTCGAAGGGCACGTACTCATCGGACAGGACGAAACGAACCAGGCGGGCAAGGTGCTTCAGTACGCGCACAGTGAGTCCGACGCGGCTACTGGCGGGAGTAAGGGGCTGCACCCCTGGGCCGCCGTCCGGTTCCCGAAGTAGCGCTCATGGATTGTGTTCTCCGCGGACACGTGTCGGACCTGGAGCGCTGCCGCGGGGGTCCGGTAATTTCGGGAGCTGCCGCCGCCGGACCCACCTCGGCACCCGACCGCGCCCCGACCGCGTCCCGCCTTGGCCCCCGACTTCGCCCCGGCGAAGACCAGGTCCGTCTTCGCCGACACCGACGCGGTCACCTTCGCGCCCAACGCCTCCAGGTCGCGCTTGGCCTCATCCTTCGACATCCGGCTGAACCGCCCGGCCGGCACAATCCAGCAACCCTCGATGATCATGCGGGGCGACCGTAGCGGAGATGGCCGACGGGCAGCTTGTCATCAGATTCTCACGTGCGGCGTGTTCAGTTGGCATGCGGCTGCACCTTGGAGGTGGTGAAGGCCGCGCTGAGCCGGTGGCAGGTTTGCTCGTGCCACTTGGCCAAAGCTGCCAGCGCGCGGGTTCAGCCGAAACCCGTCGAAAAAGCCGTCTCTGGCCACCTAAGATGCAGATCATGACAGAAAGTCCCGTCGGCGATCACTGCGACTGCGGCGCAGTTGCCGGCCCGCTGGGCGTATGCGTGGACTATTACCACGCCATCCTGTCTGAAGAGCAGGCCGATCCTCACATGTACAGGTGGCATGCGCCTGTGGTCTGCGCGTATCTTCTGCAGCACCCTTCCAGAGCTGACGAGAAGTACCTTGATGGCCAGTTCCGTCAGATGCAGCTCTACGTGGACAAGGGTCTTGACGCGCTGCTTCGTGTAGCGGCTCATCAGGTGGCGCGGAACAAGCACGGGGCACGGTTGAACTACGACATGGCGCCATTGGCGGCATACGAGCCGCTCCCTCCGGGCGGACCTCCCAGGCACTTCCGCGCTACGTTCTCCGGGTTGCCGCTCAGGGACGGCAGCTTCGTGGCTGATGGGTATCTGGCATACGGACACCACATCGAGACCATCGCCGAAGCGACTGTGGACGCCTGGAGATCTATCCAGGCCCCCGGTTTCGTCGGGTAGCGAGAGTCCCCTGAAAACGTGGAGACCGTTCTATGCCGCAGCGGTCCCCAGCAGGGCCGATGGGGCTTGTCTCTTCTTCTCGATCATGTGACGGCCGGCAGATCTTCGTTGGCGCTGTGCCGCCCGGGGGGTGTTGTAGAAATCGGCGATCCAGGTGGCGATCTTCAGGCGGCCTCGGCCTGGGCGCGATGGACGAGAGCCAGCGTGTCGACCGCTTTGCGCACGATCCGGAACCGCGCTGGCCATGTCGACGGCGCGTAGATCCTTCAGCAAGCCGTGCCCCACGATGAGCCGCCCTTGAAGATGATGCAGAAAGCGGCTGACCGGATGCGGGGCCGTCGATCAGTGCGTCGCCGGTGACGTCCAGGCAGCGGCCGTCCCAGGTGGCGTAGACCAGGCCCGCGCGCCCGATCACCCAGCCCTCAGGAGGGGCAGGCGCCAGGCCGAGGCCGAACGGGCGGCGGCAGCCCGGGACTGACGAAAATCCGTGCTCCTCGTCGAGCGGCGTTCGACTTCAGCCACTGCAGAGGCAGTGACAGCATCCTGTCCATTGAGCAACAAGCAATGTCACTTAAGGTAATCGATCGACCGCAAAGGGTAGCCATGGAGTAAAGCCTCAACGAAAGGACACACTCCATGGCATCCCCCCAAAACCCCACCCCCGGCGGCTGCGGGCAACGCGTCGTGCTGGAGAACGGTAGCTTCGAACAACCCCGCATCTCTGACCGGGCCCATGTCGCGTTCTTCGACGACGCCTCGGTCTCCGGCGGCGTACCCGGCTGGCGCACCACCGCCTCCGACCACAAGATCGAGCTGTGGCCCCAAGAGAGCACCAACTTCACGGCCGCGGACGGTGATCAGCTCGCCGAGCTCAACGCCAACGAGACCTCCACGCTCTATCAGGATCTGCCCACCACCCCGGGCATGAAGCTGTACTGGAAGCTGTCGCACCGCGGCCGCAAAGGCAGCGACACCATGAAGGTGCAGATCGGCCCCGCCCCCCAAGGCGACGCCACCTTCACCCCGAACTACGAAAGCGACGACCTCACCGACGGCAACACCGCCTGGGGCGAGCACTCCGGCACCTACACCGTCCCGCCCGGCCAGAGCACCACCCGCTTCGCCTTCGTCTCGGTCTCCGCGGCCGGTGGCGACACCAGCGTCGGCAACCTGCTCGACAACATCACCTTCGGCACCGCCCCGTGCGTGGTGCTGACCAAGAAGGCCAGCCCCGGCGGCGAGCTGAAGATCGGCGACACGATCACCTACGAGGTCACCGCCACCAACGAGGGCGGCTCACCCGCCGACAACCTCGTCCTGACCGACGCCGTCCCCGCCGGCACCAGCTTCGTGCCCGGCTCGCTGCGCATCACCGACGGGCTCGGCGCCGGCGACCACAGCGACCAGTCCGGCGACGACCGCGCCTCCTACGACGCCGCCTCCCGCACCGTCACCTTCCACCTCGGCGACGGCGCCACCAGCGGCAAGGGCGGCTCCCTTGACCCCACCACCAGCGACAAGCCCGTCTCCACCACCATCCAGTTCAGCGTCAAGGTAGAGCGGGCCGGCGGCGGCAACCAGCTCGAGAACCAGGCCACCGCCACCTACGACAACAGCCTGGACACCCCCACCGAGCACAAGACGTCCACCTCCAATGCCGTCACCACCCCCGTCCAGCGCGCCGTCGAACTCGCCCTGATCAAGGCCGCCGACCGCACCCAGGTCGCCGTGGGCGAACTCGTCACCTTCCATCTCATCGTCACCAACAACGGTCCCAGCGACGCCACCGGCGTCACCGTCACCGACAAACTCCCCAAGAACCTGAAGTACGTCTCCGCTTCGGCCATCGGGGACAGCAGCAACGGCTACGACCCGGGCACCGGCAAGTGGAAGGTCGGCGCCCTGGCTCCGCACGCCAGCGCCCACCTCCAACTCCAAGCCGTCGTCACCACCCCAGGCCCGATCCGCAACACCGCCATCGCGACCGCCAACGAAACCAGCACCGACACCAGCGGCACCGGCACCGGTACCAGCACCGTGATCATGTGCGCTCACCCGCAGCCGCCGTGTCCGCCTCCCTACGGCGGCGGTTGGGGAGGTGGCGGGTGGGGCGGTAACCCCTACGGCGGCTGGAACCCCGGCGGCTGGAACCCCGGTGGATGGAATCAGGGCGGATGGAATCAGGGCGGCTGCAGCCCAGCCCCATGCCCCGACACCTGCGGCCACACCGCCTCCGGCCGCACCGAGCCCGGTAAGGGCTGGAAGGTCTACACCAGCAAGACCATCTTCATCGACGTGGACACCAGCGAAGCCGGTTTCACCGCCACCCCCGTCTACACCACCTCCATCGGCGGCACGGGCGGCAGCCAGTACATCCTCGGCGGCGTCACCGGCATCTACTCCGCCACCCCCACCGGCTTCCGCATCCACGTCTACCGCACCGACGACAGGCCGCTGACCCCCGCCGACGCCGAAAGCTACGGCTGGTACGTCAACTGGATCGGCCACCAGCAAGCCTCCTGACCGCAACAACCGTGCCTCACGGGGTGAGCGGCTGAGGGAAGGCGGGTGCCGGTCACCGCGCCGCGGCGGGAGCGGCGCGGTGATCCGGGGTGCAGGGTCTTGTGGTCCAGTCGATTAGCGGTCCTGCCAGTACTAGCCCCGATCTAAGGTTCGTCAGACCACTGCGAGCCCAGGCTGGTGGACTCGGCCTCGCTGAGCTCGATCCGCGCGGCGGCGAGGTTCTCCTCCAGGTGTGCGACCTTTGAGGTGCCGGGGATCGGAAGGGTCATGGGCGATTGGTGCAGCAGCCACGCCAGCGCGATCTGCGACGGTGTCACGCCCTGGGCTGCGGCGCTCTGCTGCAGCACCCCGTCCGTCCTCGCAAGCGCTCCGGCCTGTAACGGAAAGAACGGGATGAACGCGATGCCCTCCCGCGTGCAGTACCTCAGGACATCGCGGTGGCGCTGCCTGGCGAGGTTGTAGATGTTCTGGACGCTGACCACCTCGACCAGCTCTCGTGCCTGCTCGATCTGGCCGACCTCGACCGCGCACAGGCCGATGTGGCGGATCTTGCCCTCCGCACGCATGGTGGCCAGTTCGCCGAGCTGGTCGGCCAGGGGGACCTGCGGGTCGATCCGGTGCAACTGGTAGAGGTCGATGCGCTCCAGCTTCAGTCTGCGCAGGCTCATCTCGACGCACTGACGCAGGTATTCGGGTCTGCCGAGCGGCTGCCAGGCGTCCGGTCCCTGCCGGGTGAAACCGCCCTTGGTCGCGATGACCAGCCCGTCGGGGTAGGGGTGCAGCGCCTGCGCGATGAGGTCCTCGCTGACATACGGACCGTAGGAATCGGCCGTGTCCAGCATGTTCACGCCCAGTTCCACGGCGCGGCGCAGCACTCGCAGGGCGGTGGAACTGTCTCGGGGCTCTCCCCAGATGCCGGGGCCGGTCAGTCGCATCGTGCCGAAGCCCAGTCGCCTGACCGGCAGATCGCCGCCCAGCAGTAAGTCAGCCAATTGGTTGTCTCCTTGATCGAGTCCCGCAGAGTCTCACTGGTCGCCGATTCCCTGTCACCTCGTTTTCGCCGCGGACGTGATGATCTGGCTGCGCGGCAAACCATGGGCGCGAGGCCGGCCACACCGACATCGCCGC
The DNA here is from genome assembly GCF_042656245.1 of Nonomuraea insulae. Lineage (NCBI taxonomy): Bacteria > Bacillati > Actinomycetota > Actinomycetes > Streptosporangiales > Streptosporangiaceae > Nonomuraea > Nonomuraea insulae. The sequence continues at coordinate 88,797 of NZ_JBHSPA010000115.1, read as the reverse complement.
CGGCGCCGGGATCACCAACGATCACGGGCTGCGGCAGACCGTCCGTGTGCGCTTCTCCGCGCACCGTTGCCTCGCCGGCCCGAAGGCTGAGCCGCACCAACTCCTCATGCACCCGTCGATGTCCCCATCCCGGGTTCTCCCGCGCCAGGAGAATGGTCAGCCCCCGAAGCTCCGGAGGCGGTTTGACGCGGTACAGAGCGTCCACGAGATCCTCATCGATCTCCAACCGCTCGCCCGCTAGATCCCAGGACCGCAATGCTACGAGTTGTCCCTGCTCAGGAGTTCTCTCTGCTCAGAGCAGATCTGCCCCAGGCAGATCGTGTCGACGCCGATCCGGATCGCCTCACATGATGGACGCATGAGCGAAGAATCGAAACTTCCACTGTTCAACGCGCGGGTAAGACGCGAGCTCTACGAGCAGCGTGTTCTGGTTCTCGACGGCCCTCTCGATGACGACAATGGGACGCTGCTGGCCACCCAAATGATGGCACTCGCCACGCAGGACACGGCGTCCGATATCGCATTGTGGATTCACTCCCCGGGCGGCTCGGTGCCCTCGATGCTTGCGATCCGCGACATCATTCGACTCGTTCCCTGTGACGTGTCGACCCTCGTGCTGGGCATCGCTTACAGCGCCGGGCAATTCTTGTTGTCATCGGGGGCCCGAGGGAAGCGCCGCGCCCTGCCGCACGCACGTGTCCTGATGCACCAAGGCTCGGCGGGCATCGGTGGCACCGCAGTCGACATCGAACTGCAGGCCGGCGACCTTCGGCATACTCGCGACACGGTGCTCGGTCTTATCGCCGAGGACACGGGTCAGCCCGTCGAGCGCATATTCGAGGATTCTCTGCACGATCGTTGGTACACCGCGCAAGAGGCACTGGACTACGGCTTCATAGATGCGATCGTCGAGAACTTCAACGAAATCGCGCCACAAAATCGCCCACGGCCCGGATTCGGCGTCACCGAAGGAGTCGGCCAGTGACCACATATACGATTCCGAACGTCATCGCTCAGAATCCTCGTGGCGAGCGGATCATGGATGTCTACTCGCACCTGCTCACCGAGCGAATCGTCTATCTGGGCACCGCAATTGACGCGGGCGTCGCGAACGCACTCATCGCGCAGCTGATTTTTCTGGAGTCAGACAACCCCGACGCCGAAATACAGTTCTATATCAACTGCGAGGGCGGGGACCCGAGCGCGATGCTCGCGATATACGACACCATGCGCCATATCCGCCCGCGGGTTTCGACGACCTGCGTGGGACAGGCCGTCGCGGTGGGTGCCGTCCTTCTCGCCGCGGGTGCCGAAGGCAAACGTGCCGCTCTCCCGCACGCACGAGTGATCCTGCACCAACCGGCCGCTCAGGGGCGCGGAACGATCCCCGATCTCATCTTGCAAGCCGACGAGGTCGTACGTGTGCGGGCAGACATCGAGCGCATACTGTCGCGGCACACCGGCCAGACGATCGAGACCCTACGCGCCGACACCGATCACGATCGCGTGTTCACCGCGACCGCGGCCTTGGAGTATGGGCTCCTCGATCAGATCATCGAGGAGCATTCATCGGCCCGTTGATAACCCCGGCAAGCCGCGCTACGCGGCCAGAGCATACGCCGCCGAGCAGGTAGCACCTCTCGACGCGCTGTGCTGAGCAGAGCGCAGGCTCTCGGCAACGGCAAGGGTCAGATCGATCAGGGTCACATCCAGCGCGCCGGCGACCGCAGCGATCATTTCGCTCGACGGCTCCTTGATGCCTCGTTCCATCTCGGAGAGATATTGCGGCGAGACTCCGGCGCGACTTGCCGTCTCGCTCAACTTCTCGCCCCGCTCGTGACGAAGACCTCTCAGACGCTCGCCGAGCACGTGCCGCCACAGCGGCTCGCGAGCCGGAGACGGCTTGGGGGCGGTCCGATCGATCGCTGGACGCAGCGGCGGGATGGAGGAGGCCATGCCTCACCATAGGCAGACGGCGCGTTCGAGTTCTGCCGGCTTCGCGCAGAGCGGAACCGTCCCGGCCTCCTCCGCCCAGCCTGTGCCGCTCGAACGTTCGGGCCTGGGGTGTGAGCTGGGGTTTGTCTGCGGCAGTGTGGGCCGGTCCGGGAGCCTTACGAGGTGTTGTCGTCCCTCGCTTTCATGATCGTGCCGGCGGGTGCTGGAGCTGATCGTCGTGCTGGTTCGCACCGAGTTGACCAAGGAGGTCGAGCTTTTGGCGCTGCGTCACGAGAACGCGGTGCTGCGCCGTCATGCCAGCCGCCCCAGCCGTCCTGAGAGATTGTCAGAACCAGGCTCAAGCCGCTGACCTGCGCATTCATGATGGCACCCTGTCGGGCAGCCGGCTCGCTGATCAGCCCGCCGAGGACTTCACGGCGCTCGATCCGGCCCGTCGGCGGCGGGATCACGCCGGGGACGTGATCTGTGGGAGCTCGGAGGCCGAGTGAACGGCACCGCCACGGCCGATTGTCATGATCGGCGTATTCGGCCAGCACGCTACGAAGGTGCCGTTCGCCGAAGATCAGCAGCCGGTCGAGGCCGACGGCCGGCTGCGGGACGGTGACCGGTCACCGGCGTCCGCTACCGCGACCGCGACGGGCTCGGCGAATTCGACGTGTTGCCCGTCGCGCCCGGTCTCGGCGGTTCCTTGCGCCCCGGATCGCGAACGGTAAGGCTTTCTGGCTCAGTCCCCGCGAGGGCTACGTGCCCACTTCATCCCCAAAGGCTCCGACGCCGGCGATGAAGTAACCAGCCCCCAGGCCCACGCCTTCTCGACGCGACGCGACGCAGCTCAGGGCGTCAGCCCCAGCTCGCGCAGCGCAGGCCGGCGGGGCGAAACCCGCAACGCGTACGAGCATGCCGCCCGGCAAGCGCGGGCCCAGAGCCCGGCAACGCTCGGGGCCGTGCCGATCTCCCCGGCTCGCTGCGTGAGACCAGCCCTCAGCTCGTCCGCACAGGATTGTCCAACAGTGTTCTGATCGCCAAAGGGATTTTCCCAGCGAATGTTGCGGCCATGATGCGGCAATGTTACGCTCCCCGCATCTATTGTTCGACAATATCGACGGCAGGCCAAGCGTAAACACGCAAGCCGGGTCACCCCCGAGACGGCCACCACCCCCACGAGCGCCCGAACACCCCCGCGGGTGCGAGCCCAGGATCGCCCCAGCCGTTGGCCGGTCAAGGAGACGAGGATGCCGATCAATCACCGAAAGCCCTGGTAGCGCAGTCGTCCACTCAACGCATCAGCGGACGCCCTCATCCCGGGGCGCGAGGCGCGGAGCGTCCCTCGCCGCTGAGATGGCCGGGTGCGCAAACGCACAGCGATCTGCGCGCGGCATATCGCCAAGGGCGACACGAAGCGCAATTCGAATGCGGCTCGGGAAGCCGTGAGCCTCGGTCTTCAGTGAAGGGACGAGAGCGTGTTTCCGCGCTCTTGAAGGCGCCTGCCCAGAAGGACGAAGTGTCACTGGAAGGTTAGAAACCTTGAACACGTACACCGTGGCAGTACGTAACTACGCGCACACGACGCCGCTGAAGTCGGGCGAGCGCCAGGTTGAGAACTGCCGACTCGAATTCCCGCAGATCGACCCCATCTACAAGGCATTCGCGCCGATGGTCCGCGAGCTGAAGTTCGACGTGTCGGAGATGGCGATCGCGACGTATCTCCAGGCCAAGGACGCGGGAAAGCAGATCAGTCTCCTCCCGGTCGCCATGAACGGCGACTTCCACCACCACTCCATCTCGCATTGGCCCGGCGCGCCGATCCGGAGCCCCAAGGATCTGGTAGGCCGGCGAGTCGGTGTCCGGGCATACACCCAGACGACCGGGCTGTGGGTGCGCGGGGTCCTCAAGGAGGACTACGGGGTCGAGGCGGACCAGATCACGTGGGTCACCACCGAGGGACCGCACGTCGACGAGTACGTGGAACCTCCGAACGTCGAACGTACCTCCAGCAAGATCCTCGACCTGCTGCGGGACGGCGACATCGTGGCGGCGGTGCGGGGCCCGGTCGTCATCGACAATGACGGCGCCTCGCTCGTCCCGGTCATCAAGAACTGGCAGGAGGCCGAGCAGGCCTGGTCCGAGCGCCATTCGACGGTCCCGATGAACCACATGCTCACCGTCCGTACGGACCTGCTGAAGAACGACCCGAAGGCGGTCAGGAGCATCTATGAGGCCTTCACGGCGGGCATCGACATGGTGCCGACCGACGGTCCGCGGACGTCGCGGCAGCGCGCCGTCCGGTACGGACTGAGCGAGGAGCTTTTGTCGGCGCTCCGGCTGGCCGTCCGGTACGCCTATGAGCAGCGGCTCATCCGATCCGAGTTCGCGGTCGAAGACCTGTTCGCGGACTTCATCGAATGCCTGGACGCCTGATGCCCGCCATTGAGCCAAAGGTCGCCGAGCGCCCCACGAAACTGGCCATTGACTCGGTCTCGCGCGGCTTCCGCTCGATATCGAACCGCCGGCGCCCGCAATTCACCCAGGTGCTGAACGACATCTCGTTCGAAATGTACGAGGGGGAGATCGTCTCGGTCGTCGGACTGAGCGGGTGCGGGAAGACCACGCTGCTGCGCATCATCGGCGGGCTGCTGTCGCCGGACGCCGGCACCCTCCGGGTGGACGGTCACGAGGTGAGCGGGCCGGGTCTCGACCGGGCCATCGTGTTCCAGCAGCCGTCGCTGCTGCCCTGGCGCAACGCCATGCGCAACGTCGAGTTCGGCCTGGAACTCAGGAAGGTCGCCAAGGACGTACGCGCGGAGAAGGCGTGCGACGCGCTGCGCCTGGTGGGGCTGGGCGACTACGAGAAGTACTACCCCGCGAGCGTCCCGTCGATCTGGAGGGCCTGCTCCGCAACCTCGACGCCGCCGGGATCGAGAAGGCCGCCGTGGTGCAGGCGTCCACGGTGTACGGCTACGACAACCGCTACGCGGCCGATGCGCTCACCGGGCCAGGCTCGGCTCGCCGATCTCGTGGCCGGCCAGGTCGTCAGGCGGTACGGCGCCACCCGGCGGCAGGCCGACGCGGGACTCCATCTGGCGGACGATGCGGTCGGCCTCCGCCGAGCGGCCCATCGCGACCAGCCATCGCGGCGACTCCACCAGGGCGCGCCTGTTGACCAACGGCAACACCAGCAGCACCAGGCCGCCTTCGGGCGGGCGTTCCTTGAGCCCGCCCGCGACGTGCTGGCCCGCTTCGACGCCCTGGCGAACCTCGCGGCTCTACCCGCCGCCGCCGGCGCGGCCGTGCGGGTGGGAGCCCCACCGCTCGCTCCCACCCAGGTTCTGGACGTGGTGCTGGAGACGTTCGAGCGGGTGAGCCCGGGGATCGAGCTGCCGGTGACCCTGGAGCCGTCGGCGGGGCTGCTCGCCCTGCTGGCGGCGCGCAAACTGGACGTCGCCGTCGTCCACCTGCCCGTGGACGCCCCTGGCCTCGACGCCCTCGCCCTCGCCGAATACCGCTTCGCCGTCGCCATGCGCGCCGACGACCCCCTGGCCGGCCGCACCCGGCTCACCGTCGGCGACCTGGCCGACCGGCAGTTGCTGCTCACCTCGTTCAAGGTGCACCCGCAGGTGATGAAGGGGCTGCGTGACCACCTGCGCGAGGGCGGGGTCACCCGGATCCGGGAGATGCCGCACAGCGACTCGGTGCAGATGGCCGCGCACGTCTCCCACTCGCGTGCCCTGTCCCTGACCACACCCAGCACGATCGCGGGCCGCATCTTCGCCGAGGCCGGGCTCGTCCTCGTGCCGCTGGACGACCCGGACCTGCACTTCCGGCTCGGGGTCGTCTGGCCCGCGGGCGTCGCGGCCGGCGACGGCCCGCTCGTGGACGTCGTCGCGGCCCTGCGCCGACACGTCGGCGACTCGCTCACCATCCTCTGATCCTGCATGCGAAGCGCGCGGAGGCGGCGCGAAGCGCCATCGAACGGCATCGGCCGGGCGCGTTCGCCCAGCTCATACGCGTAACGCGGCCCTCCGTACCAGCAAAGGGCTTGATATCATGGTTCATACCCTTCGGTGACACAACGTAGTGGGTGTTCGAGATCCTGCCGTATCGGAGACGGAACGGGGGGCATGGTCGTGAAGGCTCTACTGAACTCGCTGACCGAGGCCGAGATGGCATTGGTGCGAGAGGCCGACAAGGAGAATCTGGCCGAGCTGGACGAGGATGAGCTCGTCGAAGTGCACACGCGCATACGCCGGGCGCGCAACAAGTACGTCAAGCTGTACCGGCGAGAAGCCAGTGTTCGGGTCGGGGAGTTCGGCGGTCGCGGCACCGCACGGCCGAAGAATCGTCGCAATGCTGAAAAGTCCGAAGTGTTCGAAGATGCGCTGGCCAGAGTCAGCCGTCACCTCGCCATGGCGGCCAGGCGCAGCGCGGAGGAACTCAAGGCCGGACGGTTGGCCGCGGCACGCCGGCATCAGACCATTCCGCCACCCAGGGCGGCGGCTGACATGACCTCTCCCATGGGGAGCCAGCTGGCCGATCGCCGCCCGGACTCGGCGGCTTTGCGCCGTCGCCAGGCCAAGACGTTGGCGAGTGGAGCCCGCCGGCAGGCCAAACGCGACAGCTCCTGAGGGAGTCCTGGGCGCGGACGCGGCGGCCCTGGCCTTGTCCTGCTGATCAGCGCGATCTTCCTGCCGTCATGACGGCAGGAAGATCGCGGTCGCCTCGTCGGCGAGTACGGCGGAGTGCGGGGCGTCCGGATCGGTCTGTGCCAGGTGCAGCAGCCCGAGGATGGCCGCGTAGGCGACCCGTGCCCGAGATGCCGCCCGGCCCTCCGGGAGGCCGAGCTCGTGGTAGGTACGGGTCAGGAGTTCCAGCCGGGCACGGTTCACCCGGCGAACCGCGTCGCTGACGCGGGGGTCGTTGCGGTCGCCGAGCAGGCTCAGGTGCACCGACGGCGCCAGCGGCTGGACGGCCTGCACGACAACGGTGAGCAGCTCGCGCAGCCGCCGTGCCGGATCGGCGATCGCGGCGAATTCGGCGAGCCCCTCGTCGCCGTGACTTCGCACCCACTCCGCGAGTGCCGCCGCGATCAGTTCGTCCCGGTTCCGGTAATGCGCGTAGAAACTGCCCTTGGTCACACCGAGCGTCCGCGCCAGCGGTTCGACCGCGACCGCGGCCAGCCCGCCGTCCGCGATCGCCTTCAGTGCGGCCCGCGCCCAGTCCTGGGCGGACAGCCGGGTCGACTCCTTCACCACGGGTAACAGGATACGCCGAAGTATTGTCGCGTTCTCATACGAATACGGTAGCGTATCCATACGCAACCGTATCCTGGATGGAGCGCATGAAGATTCGCCGAGTGGTCACCGGGCACGACTCCGAGGGCAAGGCCCGCGTGGTCGACGACCGTGATGTCGAGCCCATCACCTCCGAGCTGATGCCCGGCTGTGCGGCCTACCCGTTGTGGGGCCGGGACGAGCGACCCACGTTCCCGGACGACGGCTCGCCGCGCCGCGCCGAGTCGTGGTACCCGCCCCGGGATGGATCGCGCTTCATGATCAACACGATCCCACCGGGTGAGCTGGTCCTCCCCCCGGATCTCGACATGGCCGCGGCCGTGGACGAGCTGGAGCGGCGGATGCCGGGCGCGATGGCCGCGATGGAGCCCGGCTCCCCGGGGATGCACACCACCGACAGCATCGACTACGTCCTGGTCGTCTCGGGCGAGGCCACGCTGGAACTCGACGACGGCGAGCGGACGGTGTTGCGGGCCGGCGACGTGGTCGTCCAGAACGGCACCCGGCACGCGTGGCGCAACCACGGCACCGAGTCCTGCATGATCGTCGGTGTCGCCATCGGCGCGGACCGTACTCCAGATCGGTGATCCGAACCCTGAAAGGCGCGCGATTCCGGCACCGCGCGGCACGTCAGTCCGGGATGGCTTGTACGCCGGGAGGCAGTTGAGCCCGCTCCTGAGCGTCCAGGAAGGCTTTGACGACCGCGGCGTTCGAGCGGCGTCTCGTCCAGAAGAGGGCCACCTCCCGCAGGGCCGTCCGGGAGTCAATGGTGCGGATCGCAAGGCCCTCGACGCTGGTGGTCTCCAGGGCGAGGCGATTGATGACGCCGACGCCGAAGGCGGCGCGGACCAGCGCGACCAGGGTCGCCGGTTGGTCGGTGAGGTAGGCGATGTCGCTCCGGCCGGCCGCGTCGCCGAGGGTGTTGCGCAAGTCGAATCCGCCGCCCTCTTCCTCGCTGCCGGACGGGTTGCCGATCAGTGGCCGTCCCAGGATGTCGTCCACGCTCACCGTGGACTTCCGAGTGAGGTCGTCCTGCTCGCGCATCACGGCGACGATGTCCTCACGCCAAATGGTTCGATGGCAGAGCGTGGTCTCGTGCATCTTCGGCAACAGCGGCCGGAACGCCAGGTCCACGGCCCCGCTGACGACCATCTCCTCCAGCGCCGCGGCGGTGCCCTCGTGGAGCTCGATCGTGACGCCCGGGTACTTCGAGGTCAGCTCTCGCAACACCGAGGGCAGGTAGGTCGAGCTGACGCTCGGATAACTGCCGATCCTGAGGTGCGCGACGAAGTTGTCGAGCGTGCCGCGGGCGGCCTCGATGCCTCGTTGGAGCTCGAGCAGGGCGTTCATGGCGTGCCCACGGAACAGCTCGCCCGCCTCGGTCGTGCAGATGGGGCGAGCCTTGCGGTCGAAGAGGGTCACGCCGAGCGCATGTTCCAGGGCCGCGATGTGGGCGCTGACCCGCGACTGCGACAGGTGCAGGACGAGCGTGGCGGCGCCGAACCCGCCTTTGTCCGCCACCGCGAGAAAGCTGCGCAACCAGGCGGTCTGCAGTGACATGGCATCCCGCGGATCGCGCGGGGCCAGGTCGATCTCGTCGTCGGGGTGATCGTCGGAAGGGGCCGGCGAGCCGCTCATCCCTGATCCGTTCCCGCTGTCATCCCTCCGTCGAGGACGAGCGCGGCCCCGTTGACGAACCGGCCCTCAGGCCCCGCGAGGAAGGCGACCATGGCCGCGATCTCGTCCGGCGCCCCCATGCGCCCGTCCAACTGCCGCGAGGCCATCGCCGCGCGGGCCGCCGCCGGTTCCGGCGCGTTCGCGAGGATCTTCCCGATCCACTCGGTCTCCACGGTTCCGGGGCAGATCGCCACGGAACGGATTCCGGCCCGCGCGTGGTCGACCGCGACGGCCCGGGTGAGGCCGACCAGCCCCGCCTTGGACGCGCAGTACGCCGCCCGGCGGGCCAGCCCGACCTGACCGCCGACGGAGGCGATGTTGATGATCACGCCGCTGCCGCGGTCGAGCATCAACGGCAGCGTCGCCCGGATGGTGAGGAACGGCCCGGTCAGGTTCACCGACATGACGCGGTTCCAGTCCGCGTCGCTCGTCTCCAGCACGTTCGCGGCCAGGCCGATACCGGCCACGTTCACCAGCACTTCCGGAGCGCCGACGGTGACGGCGATCTCCCGTGTCACCGACCCCACGGCCAGCGGGTCGCACAGGTCGACGGTGAACGGGTGCGCCAGGCCACCGGCCTGCTGGATCCGCGTGCCCGTCTCGGCGAGACCGGCGACGTCGAGATCCATCATCGCGACCTCGTAGCCGCCGCGGGCCAGGCGCAGGGCGGTGGCGCGGCCGATGCCGGAGGCCGCACCGGTGACCACGGCGACGGTGCCGGTCGTCACAGTCCTGGTCATGGGGCTGGTTCCCGTGCTCACGAGTACGCCGCTCCGGGCAGCGAGCCGTCCATGGCGTACCCGCCGTCCACGTCCAGGCAGGCACCCGTGGTGTAGCACGCCTCCTCGGAGGCGAGGTAGGCGATGGCGGCGGCCACCCACTCGGGCGGCGCGATCGTCCCCAGCGGGATCTTCGCCTTCAGCGAGGCGACGATCTCGGGGGTGTAGATGGGCTCGCTCATCCTGGTCCGGGTGGCGCCCGGGCGGACGCAGTTCACGGTGATGCCGTGGGGAGCCAGCTCCGACGCCATCGTGCGGGTCATCGCCTCGAGCCCGCCCTTGGTCGCCGTGTACGGCGCCGCGTTCGGCTCCGAGACCACGGCGTGCACCGAGGAGACGTTGACGATGCGGCCCGGCGTACCGTGCTCGACCATGATGCGAGCGACGGCCTGGGTCAGGAAGAAGACGCCCGTCAGGTTGACCGCGACCACCCGATCCCAGTCGGCCCTCGTGACCTGGAGGAAGGGCGCGATGCGCAGAATCCCGGCGACGTTGGCCAGCACGTCCACGTGCTGGAACTCCGCGCGGAGGTAGTCCTCCAGCGAGGGCGCCGCGTCCTGGTCCGCGACGTCCAGGTCGAGCGGGCGAACGCGTTCCACCACGTCGTCGGGCCAGGGCTGGGTGTGTTTCAGATCGACCGCCACCACCGTGGCGCCCTCGCGCAGCAGCCGGACCGCCGTCGCCCGGCCGATGCCGGAGTCGGCGCCGGTGACGACGGCGAGTTTGTCGCTGAATCTCATGCGATGACCTCTCGTGAAAAGCTGAACGGAGTGGACGGCCGTCCCGGGGTGCCGACGTCGCGCCGCGGCACCGCACCCGGCGGCGGCCACATGTCCTGCCGTGAGGGGGTGAGGTCGGGGGAGGTCATACTACGGCTCCCATCCGCCACGGCACGATCTCCTCCGCGCCGAACCCGAGCGCCTCGGACTTGCTCGGCGCACCCGATGCCAGGTCCACCAGTGCCTCGAACAGCAGGATTCCATGCCGGATCTGCTCTTCTCGCGACATCGCCGGGCCCGCGTCGAAGTCCATGTCGGCACGCATGTGCTCGTACAGCCGCGTGGTCGTGCTGATCTTGAGGCAGGGGGTCGGGCGCGATCCGAAGACCGATCCCCGGCCGGTGGTGAACGCCAGCAGGTTGGCCCCGCCGGCGACCATGCCGGTGGCCGAGACCGGGTCGTAGCCGGGGGTGTCCATGAAGGTCAGCCCCGCGGTGGTGACCGGCTCGGCGTAGGCGACGACGTCGTTGAGCGGGCTCGTGCCGCCCTTCAGCACCGCCCCCAGCGACTTCTCCCAGATGGTGGTGATGCCGCCGTCCCTGTTGCCCTTGGAGGGGTTGTTGTCCAGCTCGGCGTTGTTGCCGGCCGTGTACTCCTGCCACCAGGCGATCAGCTCGTCGATCCGGCGGGCGATCACGGGCGCGGCGGCCCGCCGGCGCAGCATGTGCTCGGCGCCGTAGATCTCGGGGGTCTCGCCGAGGATGACCCGGCCGCCGGCGGCCACGAGCAGATCGGCCGTCACGCCCAGCGTCGGATTGGCCGTCAGGCCCGAGTAGGCGTCGCTGCCGCCGCACTGCAGCCCCAGGACCAGTTCGGCGACCGGGATGGGCTCCCGCCGCAGGCCGGCGAGCTGCGACGCCATCGCCGTGAGAGCCTCCAGCGCGGCGTTGACGGTGGCGGCCGTGCCGCCCAGGTCCTGGATGGAGAGGGTCTCGACGGCCAGGCTGCCGCCGAAGATGTTCTCCGGTTGGTTGATCTCGCAGCCCAGGCTGACCATCACGACTCCGGCGATGTTCGCGTGCCCTGCGTACCCGCGCAGGGTGCGGCGCAGGATGTCGTCGCCGGTGGTGCCCTCGGCCATGCCGCAGCCCAGCTCGTGGGTGAGAGCGATGACCCCGTCCAGGCCGGGGGCCCTGACCTGGGCGTTGGCGGCCTGCGCGACCATCCTGGCCACCGTCGATGAACAGTTCACCGTAGGCAGCACGGCGAGGTAGTTGCGGGTCGCGGCCCGGCCGTCGGGCCTGCGGTAGCCGAGGAAGTGCTCGCGCGTCGGGGCGGCCGGCGGGGACCACGGCGATGGTGTGGCGGTGGCCGTCCCGTGGCCGAGGCTCTGCGGCCCGACCCCGAGGTTGTGCGTGTGAACGTGGGCGCCGGGCGGGATGTCCTGGAGAGCGATGCCGATGATCTCGCCGTACTTGCGGACGGCCGCGCCCTTGGCGACGGCGCGCACGGCGACCTTGTGGCTCGCCGGGATGTCGTCGAGCGCGGCGACGGCACCCTCGTTCACCCGTACGAGCGTGCCGCGACTGAGCGGCTCGCGCACGAGCCCCACGTCATCCACACCCTCCAGCGGTACCAGGGGGACGCGGACATCGGCCGGCATCGGTGCGGTCATCCACATTCCCGTGAATACATGCGATTCCGCAGGAGTGAAAATTCAGATTCAGTGGTCGTCACGAAAATCACCTACCAAACTCGGCCGGTCCCGATACCGGGACCGGCCTTCATGAATCTCCGTCAGAGGAGAATTTGCCATTTCTGGTTGGCGCCGTTCCCGCAGGACCACAGTTGTACGTTCGTGGTGCTGTACAGATCGGCGTCCAGGCAGAGCTTCGAATCGACTCCGCGCAGCGTCCCGTCGGAGAAGAGGTGCCACTTCTGGTTGGCGCCACCCGCGCAGTCGCGGCTGACGACCCTGGTGCCGTTGGTCCTGCCGGAGCCGTAGGCGGTCAGGCATTTGCCGCCGTTGTAGACGGTGATCGCCCCGTTGGACTGCCTGGTCCATCGCTGGTTGTCGCCGTTCCAGCAATCCCAGACCTGCAGCCGCACGTCGTTGTCGTGGGAGATGCCGGGGATGTCGAGGCACTTGTTGTAGTGCGGGTTCCGCAGTTGGCCGGTGCTTGAGGCGGAGCCGCCCCAGGCGTACCTGAGACGGTCGACGGCCGTGGGGTTCGGCATCCAGAGCGGCAGGTTGGCGGTGCCGCCGCCGAAGGCGCCGAAGAGTCTCAGGATGTTCAGCGAGTCGTGGTCGGGGCTCGTGGTCCGGCCGCCGAGGCCGTGGCACCAGATCGCGCCCAGACCGTACTCGCGGATGACGTCGGTGATGGCCCGCAGGAACGCGACCTCCTTGGGGGTCGTGGCGCTGGGGGCGGCGCTGTAGTCGATACCGTTGTCGGCGTCCGCGCCGAACTCCTCGACGACGGTGCGCGCCGCACAGCCGCCCATGAGGGTCTTGATGTCGTTGACCCAGTCGTCATAGCTCCGCGCGCCGTAGGGGAAGGCGTAGCGGTGCAGCGCGAGATAGGTTCCGGCGAAGCGGGAGTCGTTGCACAGCGGCCTCAGGTCGCTGCCCCATCCGCCGCCGTCGAGCTGGGCGCCCTCGATCAGCATCCGGTTCCTGGGGAAGCCGGCCGAGCTCACCCGGTTGATCCACTGGGCGGCGAAGTTCAGCCACTGCGGGGTGGTGAACCCGATGGGCTCGTTGATCGGGTCGAAGTAGATCTGGGAGTTGCCGGCGTACCTGGCGGTGAGGGTGTCCCACATCTGGTTCCAGGTGGGCAGGTAGCCGTCGACGACCTTGTTACTGCCGTCCTCTACCCAGTAGGACAGGATGACCTTGAATCCTCTGGCGGTCGCGGCGTCGATGACGCCGTTGTAAGCGTTCCAGCTCGTGGTGGCGGGGTTGATCGGCAGCCGGACGGTGTTGGCCTCCAGGCTGCTCTGGAACGCGGCGAACATGGCGTCGGCCTTGCTCCTGGTGGCGTTGTAGTCGTCGTTCGGAGACAGGCCCTGCAGGACGAGCCGCTCGGAGGTGAAGTTGTCGCCGAGGCGGGACCAGTGCACCCCGCGGAACTGGCTGGGGTCCAGGCCGGGCTCCGCGGCGGCGGGCGAGGTGAGGGGGGTCATGACCAGCGTGATCAGCGCGGCCAGCAGCGCGGCCAGTATCCGGGCGGGGGAGGGCGGGAGGGGACGAGGGCGCGGCATGGGATTTCCTTTCCGTTGCGGTTTCACTTTCCGCGCTTCACCAGGCGGTGCAGCGGTTCTGCGGACGCGGCGACGAAAATGACGACTCCGGTGACGATCTGCTGGTCGAAGGAGGGCAGGCCGAGCAGGCTCATCCCGTTGGACAGAAAACCGAGGAAGAGCACGCCGATACCGGTACGCAGCAGGCTGCCCCGCCCGCCGTTCAGTCCGGTGCCGCCCAGCACGACGGCGCCCACGATGTTCAGCAGCAGCGGGCTGCCCATGCTGGCGCCCGCCCCGGCGAGCCCGGAGGTCAGCACCATGCCGGCGACGGCCGAGAACAGGCCGGCGACGGCGTACACGCTCGCCTTGGTACGGGTGACGTCGACCCCGCTGATGCGGGCCACCTCGACGTTCGCCCCGACGTGCAGGACCCGCCTCCCCCACGCGGTACGCGTCAGGACGAGCTGCGCGACGGCGTACAACGCGACGGCCAGCCACACCGAGTACGGAATCCCACCGGGCCCGTCGATGCTGAAGCCGATGAACTCCTCAGGAACCGGCCCGATCGTCTCGCCGCGGCTGAGCAGCGTGGTGCCGCCGCTGACGACGTAAAGCGCGGCGAGGGTCACGGCGAACGGGACGACGGGCATCCTGGCCACGACGACTCCGACCACGAGCCCGATCACGGTCCCGGTGATCAGCCCCGCCACGACCCCCGCGGCGACGCTCCCGGTGCTGGTGATGATCCAGGCGCCGGCGACCCCGCCGGCGCCGATCACGCTGCCGACGGACAGGTCGATGCCGCCGGTCAGGATGACGAAGGTCGCGCCGATCGCCGCGATCGCGACCACGGCGGACTGGCTGAACACGTTGGTGATGTTCGAGGCGGTCAGCACCCCGTCGGTGAGCAGGCTCAGCACCGCGATGAGGACGACCAGCGCGGGCAACATCGACAGGTCGGCGAACCATCCGGGGCGCCGGGCCGGGTCGCGCAGCCACGGCACCCGTTTCGCGGAGTACGTGTACACGGCGGAGGCGTCCTCCCCGCGGGCGGATTCAGGAGGCGACACAGCCCCACACCTGCGGGCTGGTGGCGGCGAAGCCGTCCTGGTCGAGGGTCAGCCCCTTCGTCTGAACGGTTTTCTGGCCGACGGTCTTGCCGCCCAGTGCGGTGGTGATCGCCGCGACGGCCTGCTTGCCGAAGTCGTCGACGGGGGTGGCGATGTCGGCGTCGAGCGTTCTGTCCCGCATGGCCTTGCAGCCGTTCTGGTCACCGTCGATGCTCACCACGAACACGTGCTCGGCATCCCCGATCGGGGCCAGCCGGTTGGCCGAGGTCAGCGCGGACTGCACCGACGGCAGCAGGAAGTCCGACGGCACGAAGATCGCGTTGATGCCGGGGTTCTTCTGCAGCGCGTTGGAGGTGCCGTCCAGGGCCTGGGCCGGGTCCCAGTTGGTGGGGACCTGGCTGACGACGGTCACGTTCGGGTCGCCCTTGAGCGCGGCGTCGAAGCCGTCCCTGCGGCCGATCGCGTTCTGGTCGGTGAGCGCGCCCACCAGCTCCAGCACCTTCAGCGGTTTGTCCTTGGCGGCGCCGGCGAACTCGGCCGCCGCGAGCCGGCCGTCGGCCGCGGGGTCGCCGGTGATCTGGAACGTGACGTTCCGCGGGTCGGCGACCGCCCGATCGACGGCGATGAACGGCACCTTCCTGGCCTTGGCGAGGCTGATGGAGGAGGCGATCTGCTGCCCGTCCTGGGCGATCACGATCACCGCGCTGACCTGGCGCGTCTGGATCAGGTCCTGGATCTGCGAGGCCTGCTTGCGCGGGTCCTTGTCGGCGACGTTGAAGACGACGTCGTAGCCGGCCGCCTTGGCCGCCTTCTCGATCGACGCCTTCTCCGCCTGGCGGATCGCGTTGAGCAGGTCGAAGCTCACACCGATCGTGACCTTCTGGCCGGACGCGCCCGACCCGGACCGCGCCGCGGTCGAGCCGTTCGAGCCGCAGGCGGAGAGGGCGAGTACGAGACACGACGCCGCGACGAAGGCTTTCATGGGGGTCTTACCTTTCATGTCATGAGGCGCGATTCATGCGGTCGTCATCGTCCGGCCCGCGCCGGGCGACGGGCGGCCGGGCAGCCGCAGGGTCCTGGCCAGGTCGCGCCACCGCAGTCCCGCGGCGATGACGGCGATGAGCAGGACGCCGCCACGGACGATGTCGAAGACGTAGGGCGAGGCTCCGGAGAAGACCAGCCCGGTTTGCGCGGTGGTGAGGACGAGAGCGCCGAGAACGCTGCCGATGACGCTGCCCCGCCCGCCGAACAGGCTGGTTCCGCCGAGGACCACCGCCGTGATCACGGTCAGCTCGTACCCGTCGCCGATGGACGGCTGGACGGCGCCCAGCCGCGCGGTCTGCGTGAGAGAGGCGACGGCGGCCAGCAGGCCCGCGAGCGTGTATGCCCCGAGCGTCACCGCCCTGACGGGCAACCCCGCGTTGAGCGCGGCCGTGCGGTTGGACCCCACCGCCTGGGTGTAGCGGCCGAACACGGTCCGGCTGAACAGCAGGGCCCCGGCGACGGCCGTCACCGCGGCGAGCAGGACGGGAACGGGGACGCCGAGGAGGTTCCCCGTGCCGATGCCCCGCAGGTGCGCGGGCAGGTCGATGTTCTGCTGCCCGGTGATGTGACCGCCGGCGCCACGGAAGACCTGCATCGAGGCGAGGGTCACGATCAGGGCCGGCACCGGGGTCAGCGCGACCGCGACCCCGTTGAGCAGGCCCATGAGCAGCCCCGCCACGGCGATGGTCAGGAACACCGCGCCGGCCGGCGCCGAGATGAGCACCTGGCTGGACTCGATCGCGGCGGCCAGGAACAACATCGAGCCGACGGACAGGTCGATGCCCGCCGTCATGATCACGAAGGTGGCGCCGACCGCGGCGATGATCAGCGGGCCGGACTGAACGGCGATGTTGCGAAGATTCGCCGCCGTGCCGAACCCGCTGTAGAAGGCGGAGAGCAGCAGGAGCAGAGTCACCCACACCGGCAGCAGTGGCTGCCGTCGCATGGCTTGCCCGACCCACGTGCCGGCGGATCTCATCGCTCACCCCCGGTGGCGAGCCGGATGACGGCCTCCTGGGTCGCCTGCGACCGGTCGAGAACCCCGGCCAACCGGCCGTCGTGCATGACGCCGACGCGATGGCTGAGCCCGAGCACCTCCTCCATCTCGGAGCTGATGAGCAGGATCGCCGTACCCGACCGCGCGAACTCGATGAGCAACCGGTAGATCTCGGCCTTGGCCCCCACGTCGATGCCGCGCGTCGGCTCGTCCAGGATGATCAGCCGCGGTTTCCCGCTCAGCCACTTGGCGAGCACCACCTTCTGCTGATTGCCGCCGCTCAGCGAGCCGCCGGCCACGTCCAGCCCGCCGCGCGCCGTCAGGCGCACGGTCGTCGCGAGCTCCCCGGTCAGGCGGCGTTCAGCCGACTTGTCGAGCCATCCGAACGGCCGCGCGCGGCAGAGCGAGCCGAGGCCGACGATGGACAGGCTCTCGCGGATCGGCCGCTCCAGGAACAGCCCCTCATGCCGCCGGTCCTCGGTGACGAAGGCGATCCCGGCGCCGATGGACGCCCGGACGTCTCCGCGCCGCAGCGGCCGCCCGTCCACCTCGATCCGCCCGGACCGGCCCGCCAGCCCGAAGATCGCCCGGGCGACCTCGGTACGGCCAGAGCCCATCAGCCCGGCCAGGCCGAAGATCTCGCCCTGGGCGATGTCGAACGAGACGCCCTCGACGCGGGAGTCGTCGCCCAGGTCACGCACGGACAGCGCGATCGACTCCCGCGGCTCGGGAAGCTCCGGATAGCCCTGGGCGAGCTCGCGCCCGACCATGAGCGACTCCAGGCCGGCGCGGTCGAGCTCGCGGGTCGGCCGGTCGGCCACGAGGCGGCCGTTGCGCATGACCACGACGCGCCCGCTGAGCCTGAAGATCTCCTCCAGGTAGTGGGTGATGTAGAGGACCGCCACGCCTTCGTCGCTCAGTTGCCCGACGATCCGCATGATCAGCTCGCGTTCCGCGAGGTTGAGCGAGGCGGTCGGCTCGTCGAACACGATGGCGCGGGGCTCGGCTGCCAGGGCCTTGGCGATCTCCACCAGCTGGCGCTGCCCGGCGGACAGCTCACGGACGACGGCCTCCGGGCAGAAACCGGCGCCGACCCGCTGCAGGATGGGGGTGGTGGCGCGCCGCAGAGCCGCCGGCCGGACCGTCATCGCCCGGGAGGACCCGAGACGGCCGATGTGGACGTTCTCGGCCACTGTCAGGTCAGGAAACAGGCTGGTCTCCTGGTGCACCGTGGCCACGCCCGAGTGCCTCGCGCCGGCCTGGGCGATCCCGCCGCCGAAGCCGACGTCCCCGGTGTCGGGCCGCAGGATTCCACCGATGATGTTCTTGATCGTCGACTTGCCCGCGCCGTTCTCCCCGGCCAGGGCCACGACCTCGCCGGCCGAGACCGAGAACGAGACGTCGCTCACCGCGGCGACACCGCCGAACGACTTCGACACCCCGCTCACCGTGATCACCGGACTCACCATGCTCGGTTCACAACCATGGGTTCGAGGTCCTTCCATGAGTCGCTGACGCCTTCCACACGGCCATGAGCCCTGCGACGTCCCCGGGAATGCTGAGAACGTTAAAGCCCGAGGTCCGAGGTGTGAAGCGCGTGTTTCGGCAGGCAACGATCCGATAATCGAATCGGCGACTCCCCACCGGTCAGCCCGTGGCCATACCGGCTACGTACGGCGGACGGCTCCGACGCCGCGGATCTGCCAGTTTCGCCGGGCGTCGGGGGCGATGGCCGTCGACGCGCCCGGGGCTTGCGGGCGCTCCAGGTATCCCTCGCGGACGACGCTGCGTTCGACGTAGGCGTCCTGGGTCCAGGGGATGAACTCGATGAGCGGCGCCATCGGGGAAAGCCCGGTGCCGACGAGGTGCTGGTGGAGTTGCGTCATGTCGCCGGCGTGGGGTGCGACCCGCAGGCCCCGGGCCGAGGCCTGGGCGGCGACCTGCAGCCATTCGGTGACGCCGCCGACGCGCGTGGCGTCGGCCTGGACGACCCGGATCGCGCCGTGGTGGATGAAGCCGCTGAACTGCTGATAGTTGTAGATGCTCTCGCCGGCGGCGATGTCGAGGCTGGTGGATCCTTGCAGGGTGACGTGGCCGTCGAGGTCGTCGGCATGCAGGGGTTCCTCAACCCAGTCCATCTGCGTTTCTTCGAGGACAGGCATGATCCGGTTCGCGGTGGACAGGTCCCAGCGCTGGTTCGCGTCGCACATGAGCGTGATGTCGTCGCCGAGCGCCGCCCGCACGGCCCGGACGCGGCGGGCATCCTCCCGCCAATCCGGCTTGCCGACCTTGATCTTGACACGGCGCCAGCCCCGGTCGAGCAGCGACGACAGGTCGCGGATGAGTTCGTCCTGGGAGAAGTTGAGCCAGCCGCCGTCGGTGTTGTACGCCTCGACCGGCTCGGGAGTGCCGCCCAGCAGCCGCCAGAGTGGGACGCCGGCCCGCTGAGCGGCGAGGTCCCAGAGCGCGATGTCGACCATGGCCAGCGCCATGTGGACCGCGCCGGCGCGGCCGATCCAGTGGGTGGGCAGCCAGTAGAGCCGGTTCCACGTGCCGAGGATGTCTTCCGACGAGGCGCCGAGCAGGCTGGGAGCGTAGTAGTCGTCGATCACCGTGCACAGCAGCTCGGATGCGGTGTGCACGCCGGAGATCCCCGTGCCCACCCGGCCGTCACGAGTGCGGACCTCGACGACGGGCACGGTCCAGTGGTCCACGGCCGCGGTCGAGTCCGCGATGGGTCTCGTGAGTGGAACAGCGAGGGCGTAGGTCTCGACGGAGGCGATGACGGCGCCTTCATCGCCTTGCATCAGGTCGCTGAGGTCTGGCGACAGCACGCCTCGCACACCTGGAACGTCTACGGGCATCGTTCTCCTTCGAACACGGAGCGTGGAGTTTTCCGTTGCCCATTTCCGCATGTGCCCGCTACCCGGTCAACGCCGAGTTGCGGATGTCGTTGATAAGCATTCCGACAGTCCGGCCTGCTAGGCGTTCCGCGGAACCGGTGAGGTGCCGGGCGGGATGGGTGATTCCACGACGAGGTCGATGAAGGCCTTCGAAGCGCGGGGGAGTGGTCGCTCGTTGTGCCACCAGACACCCACATCGCGATAGCGGTGCAGGTCGAGGATCGGACGGCTCGCCAGCCCGTCCGTCCGGACCATGGCCGCGGCGAGCAGGTTGACCACGCCGATGCCCAGCCCGGCGCGGACCATCGCGGCGAGCGTTGTCGGCTGCTGCGAGACCGTTCCCATCGGCACCTCGACGTAGCTGGCGTGCAGAGCGGCTTCGGCCTCGTACCCCAGGTAGGAGTCCAGGAGGGGGTTGCCGATCGTGATGACGCGGTGCGAGGCGAGTTGTTCCAGCGCCACGGCCTCTTCGGACAGCAGCGGATGCCCGTCGGGGAGAAGCACCACGAACGGCTCGCGCCACAACGGGCGGAAGGTGAGCACGCGGTCGACGGGCTCCGGGCGCAGGGGGCGCAGCGCGACGGTGACCCGGCGGTCGTAGAGCGCGGTCTCGATCGACTGGACGTCGCCGTCGAGGATGCCGATTTCGAGGGCCGGATGCCGATCGCGAAGCTCCCGCACCACAGTCGGCAGGAATGCCGAGCTGGCGCTGGCGAAGCTCGCCACCTTGAGCAGACCGGACAGCCGGCTCTGGCTGTCGCGGTGGCTCGTGAGCTCGTCGACGGCCGCGAGGACGGCACGTGCTTTCGGGAGCAGAGCCCGCCCGTCCTCGGTCAGCGCCAGCGGGCGCACGCGCCGTTCGATCAGCGTGCAACCCAGCGCACGCTCCAGGTTGGCCACGTGGGCTGACACTCTGGGCTGCGAAAGCGGGATCGCCTCGGCCGCACGGGCGAAGCTGCCGGTGTCGACGACTTCGATCCACGTCTTGAGCCAGACGAGTTCCAGTGCCATTCCGTCCTCCACATCGTCCCGGGTCCGTCGCGTGCCTGCCGCCGTCACGAGTGCGTGGTCAGGGTTCCGTCGAGCATCGAGCGGATGACCGACGCGGCCGAGCCTCGTGCCCAGTCCTCGAAGGTATGTGACCGCGCGATGATCTTGCACGCGCGAGCCGATCCGAAAACGTGCTCGTCGAACGCTTCGCGCACGCGACGTTCGAACAGGTCGTAGTTGGTGACCGACTCGCCGGCCACGAGGATGACACTCGGGCCGACGAGGTTGGCCATCGTCGCGAGGGCGAGCCCGATCATGGAGCCGGCTCGTTCGAACGCCGTGCGCGCCTCGACGTCGCCGGCTCGGGCGAGCGCGACGGCCTCCCGCATGGTCATGAGCGGGTCGTTCTTGGCGGCCCGGATGGCGTGCACGATGGCGCTCGACGATGCGACGGTCTCCACGCACCCACGGCGCCCGCAGGTGCAGAGCAGGTCGCCGGGCGCGAGTGGAAGATGGCCGATCTCGCCGGCGATCCCGTGATCTCCTTCGACGACATCGCCGTTGACGTACAGGCCGCAGCCGATGCCGGCGCCGATCGTCACCATCGCGAACGAGCCGGAATCGATCCCGATGCCGAACCACTCCTCCGCGATTGTCAGCGCCCGGACATCGTTGTCGACCACGACCGGCAGATCGCACCGCTCGTGAACGAGATCTCGCAGGGACACCGCCGACCAGTTCAACCGCGGCGAGTCACGTACGATGCCGGCGGCCTTGTCGACGTCGCCGGAGACCGCCACTCCGGCTCCGACCACGCGCTCGGCGTCGGTGCCCAGGCAGTCGAGGAGCTGGTGAACGACGCCGGCCACGCTCTCCACGACCGCCGGTGGCGCCGTGCTGGCCAGGGGACGGTGGATCGAGTGGAGCACATTCGCGCGCATCGTGGTGGCGACGCCGAAGATCTCATCGACGCGGATCGTGATCCCGATGGCCAGGCGCGCCTCCTCCTGGACGCTGACCGGTTGCACGGGGCGGCCCGGCGTGGGCGACCGGCGGTTGTCATGGGTCGAGATCAGACCCTGCTCAGTGAGCCGCGCCACGGCCTTCGTGACCGCCCCCTGGGACAACCCCGTCCGGCGAGCGACCTCGATGCGGGGGATGGGGCCGTGCTTGAGGATCTCGGCCAGGACGGTCATCACAGCGGGCGAGTCGGGTGAGGACCCCGGCTCCGAACGCGGCGAGCCGGGTGCGTCGCCGCCTTCGGTGCGAGGTGGCTCGATCATCACAGTTGCCTCCCTGCGCCGCTATGGACGGCCTGGGTCCGACGGCTTCAGTGAATTTAATTTTTCCGGCAACTATATCAACAGCGTGTTAACACGCTGTTCCCACGACGAGCTCAGGACATTACTTGACACTGGAATGTAATGGACCCTATCGTCACCGACCACCGTCGGCTTCCGACCGACGGCACCGCCCGAGGGCGAAAGGTCAAGGGAGACTCCATGTCGATAATGGTGAGACCCAGGCCAGGAGGGCGTGAGCGCGCGTACCGCCGGGCCGCGTTGCGTAATCCGTCGCATCGCAATGACTGGCGGCTCGCGTTGCTGCTCATAGCACCGGCCGTGGTGGGCTTCGTGGTGTTCGCGGTCTACCCGACCGTACGGGGCGTTTACCTCAGCTTCACCGACTTCCAGGTCCTGAGCCCGCCGAAGTGGACCGGCCTGGACAACATCCGTGCCCTGCTCGCCGACGACATGTTCTGGCACTCGCTGCGCGTGACCCTGTATTTCGTGGTGCTGTCCGTCGTGTTCGGCATCCTCGTGTCACTGATCACAGCGGTCGTCCTGCACCGGCTGACCAAGTCGGCAGTGGTCCGCGGGCTGGTCATCCTCCCGTTCCTCATCTCCGGTGTCGTCGCGGCGCTCGTATGGCAGTGGATGCTCGACCCGCAGTTGGGGATCGTCAACATCCTGATCGAGAACCTCACCGGCAAGCCGATCAAGTTCCTCGGCTCACAGGAGTGGGCGATCCCGTCGATCGCGCTGATCAGCGTCTGGAAGTCGATGGGATACAGCACGATCCTCATCGTCGCCGGCCTGCAGACCATCCCGGGCGAGGTTTACGAGGCGGGTCGTCTGGACGGGGCGAGCGAGTTCCAGATGTTCCGGCGACTGACGGTGCCGCTGCTGCGGCCGATCATGGCGATGGTGGTCGTCCTCACCGTCATCAGCTCGTTCCAGGTGTTCGACATCGTGCAGGTGACCACCAAGGGCGGACCGGCCAACGCGTCGAACGTCCTGCAGATGTACATCTACGACAAGGCCTTCAACCAGTTCGACTTCGGCTACGCGGCGACGATGTCGCTGTCCTTGTTCGTGATGCTCATCGTCATCACCTTCATCCAGCTGCGCCTGCTGCGCGCGAACGAATCCGACACGAACTGAGGACGAGCCATGACCACGACTGCCATGATCGCTCCCGAGGGCCGGACCGTCGCGCACACGGCGACGCCGCCTGGCCGCGGAAGGCGACTCTCGATCGGCCGGGCGGTCGCCTGGGTGTACATCGCAGGCTTTCTGCTGGTCACGATCTTCCCGTTCTACTGGATTGTGCGCACCGCGCTCTCCAGCAACTTCGCGCTCAGCACCGACCCGGCGTCGATGCTCCCGGTCGGCTTCTCGTTGGACGCATTCGAGCGGGTCCTCGGCCTGACCAGCCAGGCCGAGGCGCTCGCGCAGGGCGGATCCGGCGCGTCGCTGGACATCCCCCTGTTCGTACGGAACTCCGTGATCTACGCGGGGCTGCTCACGTTCCTCGTCGTCACCTGCTCGACGTTCGCCGCCTACGCGTTCGCACGGCTCCAGTGGCCGGGGCGGAACCTGGTGTTCTCCATCCTGCTGGCCGGCCTGATGGTGCCGGGCATCTTGATGCTCCTGCCCAACTTCGTGTTGATCAACGATCTCGGGCTGGTCAACACCTTCGCCGGCCTCATGCTGCCCGGCGCGCTCTTCTCCGCCTTCAACATCTTCTTCCTGCGGCAGTTCATGCTCGGGCTCAGCAGGGAGGTCGAGGAGGCCGCGCTGATCGACGGTGCCGGACGGTTGAAACTCATGTTCCGGATCACCCTCCCGATGATGGCCGGTCCGCTCACCACCCTGTCCGTCCTGACGTTCATCGGGACCTGGAACGACTACTTCTGGCCACTGCTGGTCGCCAATGATCCGCAGGTCAGGCCACTCACGCTGGCGCTCGGCGTATTCCAGCAAGCATCACCGCAGACACAGCCCGACTTCGCCGGCCTGATGGCCGCCACACTCGTGGCCGCGGTGCCGATGTTGCTGCTGTTCGTGATCTTCGGAAAGCGCATCGTGAGCTCCATCGGCTTCAGCGGGATCAAGTGACCCTGCCAGGCGGCTTACCAGAGAGGTATCTCATGAGAACCCGGAAGATCGCTGCCGCGGCAGCCGGCCTTACCGCCCTGCTCACCCTCACCGCCTGCGGCGGCAGCGCAGAAAGCGGCGGCATCACCGTCAACTGGTGGACGTGGTCTCCCGACCAGACCGCCGCCTACAACACGTGCATCCCCGCGTTCGAGAAGGCCAACCCGAACATCAAGGTCAAGATCACCCAGTATAACGTAAGCGACTACTTCACCAAGCTCACCAGTGGTTTCGTCGCCCGCGACGCGCCCGACGCGTTCCAGAACAGCGTGACCTTCTTCCAGTCCTACGCGAGCCAGGGCCAGCTCCTCGCCATTGACGACCTCATCAAGAAGTCGAACTACGACCTCGGCGTGTTCGCCGGCGGGGTCGACCTGTGGAAGTTCACCGACGGTAAGCAGTACGCGCTCCCGCTGGACTGGGCGGCCAGCGCCCTGTACTACAACAAGGCCCTCGTCACCAAGGCTGGACTGACGGACAAGGACCTGCAGAACCTCACCTGGGATCCAGCGGACGGCGGCAGCTTCCTGTCCGTGGTCAAACGGCTCACCGTCGACAAGAAGGGTGTCCGCGGCGACGAGCCGGGCTTCGACAAGGACAACGTCGCCGTGTACGGGATCGGCGCCATGGCCTCGGACGACAACCTCGGCCAGACGACGTGGGGCTCGTTCGCCGCCACCACCGGCTTCCAGCTCACCGACAAGCCCAACTGGCCCGGCCAGTTCAACTACGGCGACAAACGCTTCATCGCCACGATGGACTTCATGCGCAAGCTGTCCGACGACGGTTACGCACCCGACCTCGGCCAGTTCACCACCGGCAACGCGGACCAGATCGGCTCGGGCTCCGTGGCGCTCGTGGCCGGCGGCTCGTGGGACGCGGCCGCGCTGGCGAAGCTGCCCGGTCTCAAGGTCGGCATCGCCCCGGTGGTGAAGTCGCCCGAAGGCACTCGTTCTCTCATCAGCAACATGAACGGCAACAACATCTGGTCCGGCACCCCCCACCCCGAGCAGACCTGGAAATGGGTCTCCTACATGGGCTCGAAAGAGTGCCAGACGACGGCCGCCGCCTTCAACGCCTCGTTCTTCCCGTCCATCGCCGCCTCCATGCAGGCGCTCGTCGACTCCTCGGCCAAGAACGGCCTCGACCTGTCCGTGTTCGGCGAGTACCAGGCCAAGGGTGAACTCTTCCCGGCGCCGGCCTACAACAACGGCGCGGCGATGGAGTCGAAGATCAGGCCACAGTTCGAGGCGTTCTTCCTGCACCAGGCGAACGAGGAGCTGTGGCCGGCCCTTCAGAAGCAGACCGCGCAGATCATCTCCGGCTGACACCGGGCCTGCCCGGCCGCGGCCAGTCGCGCTCATCTCACGATCAAACGAAGGAAGCATGTCCACAACAGAACAGCCGGCACCCATCGTTCACCTGCGTGGCGGCTCGACCAGCTTCGTGGTGGAGGTCTCCGCGCCGGTGCCGCAGGTGCTGCACTGGGGTGCGGACCTCGGCGAGCTGTCCGCCGCCGAGCTCGACACGATCCGCGCGACCGCCGTCCCCGGCGTCACCCACAACTCGACCGACACGCCACGCCGGCTGAGCGTTCTCCCGACCGAAGCGGATGCCTGGTCGGGCACCCCGGGCATCGAAGGGCGGCTTCGCTCGACCGGCATGCCCTATCCGCGCTTCGAGCTCGCCGGCCACACGGTTGAGGAGGACGGCTCGGCTCTCGTGATCGCACTGCGGTCCGGCGAATTCGGCCTCACCGTCCATCTGCGGTACGCGCTCGACGAGCACGGCATCCTCGCGGCCGGCGCTGAGGTCAGGCGGATGGACGTCGATGATCAGCAGCCCGCCGACGTCTTCGATCTCTCGGCGCTCACGATCATTCTCCCGCTGCCCGAACGGGCCGTGGAACTCGTGGACTTCACCGGCAAGTGGTCTCGGGAACGCAGTCCGCAGCGCGTCGACATCGCGTTCGGGTCCCACCTGCGCGAGAGCCGTCGTGGGCGGCCGTCCTTGGACTCCCCGTACCTGCTGCTGGCCGGGACGAGGTCCTTCGGCTTTCGCACCGGGGAGGTGTGGGCGCTGCACGTCGGCTGGAGCGGGAACCAGCGGTACTACGTGGAGCAGCTGCCGGAAGGAGCGGGCGCGCATCGGACGGTCCTCGGCGGCGGGGAGCTGCTGCTCCCCGGGGAGGTCGCACTCGGCGCGGGCGACTCCTACCGCACCCCGACGCTCTACTTCGCCTGGTCCGACCACGGGATGGACGGTGTGGCCGGCCGTTTCCACGACATGCTCCGGTCCCGGCCGCAACACCCGGCCGGCCCACGGCCGCTGGTGCTCAACACCTGGGAGGCCGTCTACTTCAACCACGACCTCGACACCCTCGTCGGCCTCGTCGACCGCGCCGCGACGGTCGGCGTGGAACGCATCGTCCTCGACGACGGCTGGTTCCTCGGGCGCAGGAACGATCGGACGGGCTTGGGAGACTGGTTCGTCGATCCCGAGGTCTGGCCGCAGGGGTTGTCGCCGTTCGTCGGGCGGGTCCGTTCCCACGGCATGCAGTTCGGCCTCTGGTTCGAACCCGAGATGGTCAACCTCAGCTCACGCCTCGCCCAGGAGCATCCGAGCTGGGTGCTCGCACCGGCCTCAGGCGCCGGCCCTGCCGTCCGGCACCAGCATGTCCTCAACATCGCCAACGCGGAGGCGTGGCAGTTCCTGTTCGACCGCATCGACGGGCTCGTGTCCGAATACGCGATCGACTACATCAAGTGGGATCACAACCGCGAACTGCACGAGGCCGGCCGCCGGGACGCCGGTGGGCGAGCCGGCGTCCGGGCGCAGACCGAGGCGCTCTACCGGCTCCTCGACGCACTCAGGACCAAGCACCGCGGCCTCGAGATCGAATCGTGCGCGAGCGGTGGCGGCCGGATCGACCTGGGCATCCTGCAGCACACCGATCGCGTCTGGGCATCCGACTGCAATGATCCGGTCGAGAGGCAGCAGATCCAACGCTGGACGGGGCAGCTGATCCCGCCTGAGCTCATCGGAACCCACCTCGGAGCCGCCGAGGCCCACACGACTCAGCGCGTCACCTCGCTGTCGTTCCGCCTCGCCACGGCCTTGTTCGGGCACGCGGGCATCGAGCAGGACCTGACCGCGTGCGGTGACGACGAGCTGGGGACGATCCGGGCGTGGGGGGAGCTCTACAAGGAACTACGGCCGCTGCTGCACAGCGGACGCGTCGTCCGAGCCGATGTCGCCGACGAGCAGACACTGCTGCACGGTGTCGTGGGCCAGGATCAGAGCGAGGCCGTGTTCAGCTGGGCTCGGCTCGGAACCTCACCGGCGATCCAGGCCGGCCGGGTGCCGCTGCCAGGACTCGATCCTGAGCGCGGCTACCGGCTGCGGCTGCGCACCGAGATCGGAGCACCGGTGCTGCACGAGTACGCCCCGGAATGGCTGGCCGCCGCGGAGAAGGGCACCGTGACCCTGAGCGGACGAGTCCTGACGCGGCTCGGACTGCCGATGCCCACGCTGCAGCCCCATCAGGCGATCATCCTGCAGCTTCACGCCGCCTGAAGCGGCACGACCCTGGAAAGTGAGCGACCATGCCTCTGGCCGGCACCGACCACCTGAGCGACGACAGTTCGCCGGCACCAGCCGACGACAGTTCGCCGGCACCAGCCGACGGCCGCTCGCCGGCACCAGCCGATGCCGGCGAGCTGTGGTACCGCGCGCCCGCGACTCGCTGGTTCGAGGCCCTCCCCATCGGCAACGGCCGCCTGGGCGGGATGGTCTACGGCGGCACCGACACCGAACGGATCCAGCTGTCCGAGTCGACCGCCTGGTCCGGCGCGCCGTCCGGCGACGATGTCAGCCCTACTGGACTCGACCAGATCGACCGCGTTCGGGCGTTGCTGTTCGCCGGCGAGCACGCGCAGGCGCAGCGGTTGACGGCCGAACACCTGCTGGGCCGCCCCACGTCGTTCGGCACCAATCTCCCGTTGCCCGAGGTCGTGATCGAACACAGCGACGGCGGCCCGGTCCAGGACTATCGCCGCGGCCTGAGTCTCACCGACGGCGTCGTCAGGTCCGCCTTCACCCGCCGCGGCATCCGGTACACGACCGAGGCGGTCGCGTCGCATCCCGCCCAGCTGATCGCCTACCGTATCGAGGCCACCGCCCCGGGCGCCGTCAGCCTTCAGGTGTCCGTCGGTGAGAGTGTCTTCCCGCTGGTGACGAGGATCGAGAACGAGGACCTCGCGCTGTCCGGGCGAGCGGTCGAGACGCTGCACAGCAACGGCCGCGACGGCGTCGATCTCACCATCCGGATCAGGCTCCTGCATGACGGCGGGACCAAGACCGCCGCGGGCGGGCGGCTCCTGCTTCACGGCGCTGACTCGGCGACCGTTCTCGTCGCCATCGGGACGAGCTGGCAGCACGGACGGCCGGACGAGGACGCTCTTGGCCCGCTGGACGCGGCCGCGGCGCTGAGCTGGCCGGGGCTCAGGGACGCCCACGTCACGGACGTCTCCGAGCTGATGCGACGGGTATCGATCGACCTCGGCGGCAGTGGCCGGGACATCTCGGAGTCCCCGACCGACGAGCGTCGCGACCGGCTGTCCGCCGGCGAAGAGGATCCTGAGCTGATCGCCCTCTACTTCCAGTACGGCAGGTACCTCACCATCGCCGGATCGCGGCATGACTCGCCGCTGCCCCTGGCGCTACAGGGACTCTGGAACGACGGCCTGGCCAGCAGCGCGTCGTGGACGAACGACTTCCACCTCGACATGAACACCCAGCAGAACTACTGGGCCGCGGAGGCGACCGGCCTCGGCGAATGCCAGGAACCCCTGCTCCGCCTCGTCGAGAACCTCCGGTCGCACGGCCGCGACACCGCCCGCCGCCTCTACGGCGCACGTGGATGGGTCGCCCACACGGTCACCAACGCCTGGGGCTACACCGCGCCCGGATGGGGCATGGGCTGGGGACTGAACGTCACCGGCGGAGCCTGGATCGCCATGCAGCACTGGGAGCGGTGGGAGTACGGCCAGAACGAGCGGTTCCTCCGCGACCGCGCCTATCCAGTGATCAAGGAGGCCGCCGAGTTCTTCCTGGACTATCTCGTCCCCGAGCCCGATCACGGCTGGCTTGTCACCGGACCATCCGACTCGCCGGAGAACTGGTATCTCGCGCCCACCGGAGAGCAATGCTCGGTGTCGATGGGATCGACGTGCGACCGCGTGTTCGTCGACGCGATCTTCCGGATGTGCGTCGAAGCCTCGGAAAGGCTGGACCTCGATTCCTCATTCCGTGAACGGGTCCGTGAGGCACGCCGGCGACTCCCGCCGTTCCGGATCGGACGCCACGGCCAGTTGCAGGAGTGGCTGATCGATCTCGACGAAGCGGTGCCCAGCCACCGGCACACCTCGCACCTGATGGCGCTCTTCCCGGAGCGGCAGATCTCCCCACGGGCCACCCCCGACCTCGCCCGCGCGGCCCGGGTGACCATCGAGCGCCGCGAGGCGGCGCCGGGATGGGAACAGACCGAGTGGGCCGAGGCCAACCTCGCCGTCTACTTCGCACGGCTGCTCGACGGTGACACCGCCCATCAGCACGTCCGCAGTCTCATCGCGGACGCCAGCGAGGCGAACCTGCTGTCCTTCTCCGCCGGCGGCGTCGCCGGCGCGGCCCAGAACATCTACTCCTTCGACGGCAACGCCGGCGGCACGGCGGGCATCGCCGAGATGCTGCTCCAGTCCGACGGCGAAGAGATCGAACTGCTGCCCGCACTCCCGTCCGCGTGGCCCAACGGATCGGTACGCGGGCTCCGGGCCCGTGGCGGCATCGAGGTCGACCTCACCTGGACCGGTGGCCAACTGGACCACGCCACCGTCCGGGCACCCAGACCCGTGCGAACACGCGTTCGCTACGGCGACGACGTGCGCGTCTGCCAGATCCAGCCCGGGAGACCGTACCGGATCGCTGACAGGTAGCGAGAGGGGCACGTACGGAACGAGCCGGAAACCTTGCCTCGCGGACGTCCGGCACATCCCTTCTCCGAAAGTTCGACATCCGCTGTTCGACGTTGCCAGGCCCGGGCGGCGATGGCTGAATCAATGCCAACATCACAGGCACACACGAAGTGGGAGCCAGCGTGTCGAAGACACACCGCGCCGCCGGAGCGATCAACGATGCTCGCGTCCCGATCGGCGACAACGGACTCGACCTGCCGCGCGTCGGTCTCGGTACGGCCTCGCTGGCCAACTTCCTCGGTGTCGTCCCGGAGGAGCAGGCCGTCGGAACCATCCGCCGGGCATACGACGCGGGCATCCGCTATTTCGATACCGCGCCGCTGTACGGGCACGGCCTCGCCGAACGGCGCCTCGCCGCGGCCCTGGACGCCAAGCCGCGTACGGACCTGGTCATCTCCTCCAAGGTCGGCCGGCTCCTGCGCGCCGGCGCACCCCGCGACGACAGCCAGTACCACGAGGGACAGCCCTTCTACAGAGAGGTACCCGCGACCGGCCCGGTGTGGGACTTCAGCTACGACGGTGTCCGCACCTCACTGGAGGAGAGCCTCGACCGACTGGGGCTGGACCGGGTCGACATCCTCTACCTCCACGACCCGGACAACCACTACGAGGACGCCGGCACCACCGCCTACGCCGCCCTGCGGGACCTGCGCGAAGCCGGAACGGTCCGGGCGATCGGCGCCGGCATGAACCGCACGCCGGTGCTGACCAGGCTCGTGGAGAACTGTGACCTCGATCTCGTCCTCCTCGCCGGGCGGTACACCCTCCTCGACCAGAGCGCCATGGCGGACCTGCTGCCGGCCTGCCGCAGGCGAGGAACGAAGGTCGTCGTGGGCGGCGTGTTCAACAGTGGCATCCTGCTGGATCCGGCGCCGCAGGCGCGCTACGACTACGTTCCCGCCTCCGGCGCCATCGTCGAGAGAGCCCGGCGGATCAAGGCCGTCTGCGACCGCCACGACGTGCCGTTGGCGGCGGCGGCCATCCAGTTCCCCCTCGCCCACCCCCAGGTCGCCAGCGTTCTGATAGGAGCCCGGTCACCCGACGAGCTGGACATGGACCTCGACCTGCTCCGGGTGAACATCCCGGCCGCGCTGTGGCACGATCTGCGTTCGAGTGGCCTGTTGCTCCACGACGCCCCAGTCCCTTCCGGCGTCACGGCCCTGCCCGACCACTGACGCGATCCGAAGGGACACACCATGATGAACGACCGGCACGCTGTTCGCATCGACGCGCACCAGCACTTCTGGGACCCTGCCAGGTTCCGTTATCCATGGATGGACGACGCCGCGCTGGACCCCGTGCGCCGCTCGTACACACCGGACGACCTCGCCGGCGAGCTCACGGCCAACGGCATCGACGGCACGGTCCTCGTCCAGACCGTCTCCGACCTCGCCGAGACGCGCCTCTTCCTCGACATCGCCCGTGAGACCCCGTTCGTCCACGGCGTCGTCGGGTGGGTGGACCTCACCGCGCCCACCGTCGGCGAGGTCCTCGACGAACTGCTCGACGAGTACGGGCCGCTCCTCGTCGGCATCCGCCACCAGGTCCACGACGAGGACGACGCCGCGTGGCTGGGACGTCCCGACGTCCGGCACGGACTTGGCCAGGTGGCGGCCCGCGGACTCGCCTACGACCTGCTTGTGCGAACCCGCGAACTCCCTGCCGCCACCGCCGCCGTCGTAGCCCTGCCCGATCTTCGCTTCGTGCTCGACCACATCGCCAAGCCCGGCATCGCCGGCGGCTGGGACGAACCCTGGGCGGCGGCCATCGCCGACCTCGCCGCGCTCCCCAACGCGCGCGTGAAGCTCTCCGGCATGGTCACCGAAGCGAACTGGACCAACTGGTCCGCGGACATCCTGCGGCCCTTCGTCGAGCGTGTCGTCGACCTGTTCACCGTCGACCGTGTCATGTTCGGCTCCGACTGGCCCGTCTGCCTGCTCGCGGCGTCGGCCTACGGCGACGTCGTGGATGCCCTCTCCACTGTCCTGAGCGGCCTGAGCCCGGCGGAATCGGAACAGGTCTTCGGCCGGACCGCCCAGACGTACTATCGTCTGCCGGGCATCTGAGGTGTCAGGCGACACCGCCGGCCCGGCCCTCGCCCGGTGGAGTCAGCAGAACATGGGCATGCCGTACAGCCAGGGGCGGGCGCTGGAGCAGGTGATGCCGCGATGCCTCCACCACCTGCGCGTCGGTGTCCTCGCTGGGCGGCGCCGAATCCTTGGGGGGAGCTGTCATGAATGCCGGTCTTTCCATCGGTTGCATCGGAACATCTGTAGTTCGGCGAAGCCCCGATTCTTGTTCACGGTCCCTCGACGGCTGCCGTGACAGATCGGCCTCCCGTTTCGCGCTCGCGACTCGTTAGGCTGCGTCACGGCAAGATCGCGGTCGGGATGAGCTGAGGGGTAGCGGGTTGGCTGAGGAAGCAGTGCGGCTGCTGGTGCGCTTCGGCCGTCGATACGCGGCCGCCGTGCGCCTGGCGACGCTCGTTCCGATCTGCGTGATCGCCCTGTCCCGCGCCACTCCCGGGCAATTCACGGCCACGGCGTACGTGGTCGGCGCCGCAGCCGCCTGGACCTGCGGATACGCCTGGTGGCTGCGCATGGGCCGGGGGAACATGCCGGTCGCCCTCGACGTGGTCGTGCTGCTCGGACTGTTCGCGAGCGTCTTCTGGACCGGCGCCGTCGAGGACAGGAACACCGGGTGGCTGCGGCTTCTGGTCACCTTCGCCTGTGTGACGTGTCAATGGCACACTCCGCTCCTGGCGGGCGGCGCGGCGGCGCTGGCGGCCGGGGGCGGGGCGGTGGTCATCCTCATCGCGGCGGGAGCGGTGGAGTCGGACCGGAGCCTGGTCACAGGGACAGCGTGGGCGATTCCGGGGGCCGCGCTGTCCGGAGCGGCCTGGATGCTCCTCAAGCGCGGCGCGGAACGGGCCGACCGATTAGCGGCCGAGGCCGAACGAGCACGCGGAGAGTCGCTGGTGGCCGCGGCGGCCCGCGCGGAGGAACGCGAGCTCGCCAACACGTTGCACGACACGGCGGCCACGACCCTGCTGCTGGTCGGCATCGGCCAGGTGCGTTCCGACGCGGACTGGCTGGCACCGCAGGCGCGCCGCGATCTGGACCAGCTGCGCTCCGACAGCAGGCAGGCACCGCCGTACGCGGACCTCGTCGACCTGCTGCGCGCCAACCTCGACGCCACGCATCTGACCGTGGAGTTCGACGCCCCCGCGCAGCTGCGGCTTCCGTTCGACGTCGCCAGGGCGATCGCCGACGCGGCACGGGAAACCCTCACCAACGTACGCCGCCACGCGGGCACGACCCACGCGACCGTCCGGCTGCGCGGGAGCGAGAGAGCGCTACGACTCGACATCGCGGATCGCGGGAAGGGATTCTCGCCGACGGACGTGCCGGCCACCCGGCGCGGCATCCGCGAGTCCGTACGCGGCAGGATCGACCGCATCGGTGGCACGGCCACGATCACCTCCGCCGAGGGCGAGGGCACCCTCGTACGACTGGAGTGGCAGGCCGGCCATGAGTGACACCGGCGAAGAGGTGACGCGCGCCCAGCTGAGGCACGGTTTGCGGATCGCGACGCTGGTCGTCGCCATGGCGACCGTGTTCGGGCCCGGCCTGACCAACCTGATGAGCAACATCGACCGCTACCAGTCCTCACTCGCACAACTGGCCGCCTTCGCGGCGCTGGCAGCCGTGCTCGCCGGTGAGGCCACGCTGCTCGTCCGCGGACGTTCGTGGGGCCGGTCGCGCGGGCCCGTCATCGCCGTCGTGCTCATCGTGTCCGCGCTGTCGTACGTGACCCTGCCGGATGGGCGCACATCGACCAGCGTCGATTGGATGTTCGGCGCCGCGAACTGGGTGGGCGTCGTCGTACTGCTCGATCGCCCGTTGCGGACCGCCGCGTCGTTCCTGCTGGCCCACGAGCTCACCGCCCTGCTCCACCTGCTCCTGCTCGATGACCCCAGCCGGGCGGACCTGGCCCGGTTCGCCACCGGCTCGGTGACCGTGTTCGGCCTGCCTCTGTGCGCTGCCGTGATGGCGGCCGTCACGCGCGGCCTCAGCGCGGCGGCGGCGACCTCCCGCGGGGAGATCGAGCGGGTACGTGTCGCCGAGGCCGTCGCCGCGGAATCCCACGGCCGCAGGCAGCAGCGGTTCGCCGAGTTGTCGGCTACCACCATCCCGCTCCTGGAGGGACTCGCCGACGGCTCGCTGCGCCCCGAGGACCCGGCGGTCCAGCGACGCTGCGCCATCGAGGCGGCCAGGATGCGGAGACTGTTCGCCGAGGCGGACGATGTCGAGAACCCTCTGTTGCACGAGCTGCGCCACTGCATCGACGTGGCGGACCGCAAGGGCGTCGTGGTGGAACTGGACACGCGCGGTCAGTGGCCCGAGCCGCCCGTGGCCGTTCGGCGCGATCTCACCGAGGCAGTGATCATCGTCCTCGCGACCGCCGTCTCCCGGGCACGCGTCACCGTCATCGGTAGTGCTGAGCTGGTGTCGGTCAACGTGGTCGCGGACTGCCGTGAGATGAACATGCCGAGCCCGGCGACACCCGGTGTCGAGGTCGAGGCTTTGAACAGCGACGATTCGCTCTGGATGGAGGCCCGCTGGCAGCGGACGAGCTGATCACCGCGGACGTTCGCAGACGATCACGCTACGGTGCCAGAACGCGTTTGTGGTAGCTCGCGATCTTCCGAACCTCGACCGTGACCTGGACGTTCAACCCCGTCCCTGGCTTGATGTGATCGCACAACGTCGCGAGGGCCAGTTCACCGAGGCGGGCTTTCAGTTCGGCGTCGCGGCCGGGCAGGATCGCCAGATCCACGTGGACCATCGCCTCTCCGGGCTCCCCGCCGCCGATGACCGCCTCGCCGATCGGATGGAAGCGGGTCTTGAAGCTCGGCAGGGCGCTGCTGATCAGCTCGGCGGCGGCAGGGTGGAGCGCCAGCGCGAATCCGCGCCGATCGAACGCCTCGGCCAGGGACTCTGAGTACTCAACGGTGATCTGCGGCATATCGCCCATTATCGTGCCCGCGTCACCTTCGAGGAACTCGGCACCCGCCAGGTGCAAGATCCGCGTCGAAGTACGGGCTCAGCAACGGGCCCAGCGTGGCCGCCATCAACCGGTCGCCCGGCTCGATGGCGCGCCGCGCGCCGTCGAACGGCACCCCCAGCGTGCTGACCGCGCCCGTGGCCGGGGACCTGACGACGATCTTCAGCATGTCGTCGATGCCGTGGCGGTGCAGGAACTTGTCGGCGAAGTCCCGCTCCGGGCCGGTCGCCCGCAGGCGGAGTTGTCCGAGGGTCGCCACACCGTGACGGGTCAGGCAGGCGACCCCGTCGCGCGAGGCGAACGGATTGTTCCAGCGCCAGCGTTCGGCGTATTCATCGACGAAGTCCGGCCGGAACATGGTGAGGTACTGCTCCTGGCCATCGCCTCCCAGCGCCAGATACGCGGGGTTCTCGGCCACGAACGCGTTGACCCACCCGAGATGGACGGCCAAGGCCTCGGCCAGCACCGGATAGAGCGCCCCCTGCCGAGCCGCGGCCACCTGCTCCAGCACCTTGATGAGCTTTCGGTATTCCAGCTGTTCCACGGATCCGCCATCGCACTTGTTCATCGCTTCGGGGGCAGCCAGTACGGTCGGCTGCGTCGTTCTCGCCTTCTCAAGGATTGCGCAATCGGCGGCCGAACATCTAACACTTGACCAAGGATTCCGCTTCAAAGGGCCAGGTCACGGGACGTTCTCCGGTCGCCGACGACGGCGGATCCGGCAAATGCCGCAATCGCGTGAGTGCGACGTCGGCCAGGTGATCACGGTGCCCGGCGCCGGTGTGATGCCCGCCGGCTGGTGACCGCTACACCCGAGCCACGGCCAGAAGATGGGCGCTGGCGTTGATCATCAGAGGATCCTGTTCGGCGATGAGGGCCTCGACCGCGGAGGTCATCTCCGCGGTGAGCCGCCCGGTCGTGCCGGCCTCCAGGAGCGACAGGTAGCGGCTGATGGCGGCGGCCGCCACGAGGCCTCCTGGACGCAGCACCCGCTGTGCCTCGGCGAGCGCCCGCGCCCGGTCGGCCGGTGCGGTCAGGTGGTAGAGCGGGCCGAGCAGCAGGACGACGTCCGCGCTTCGGTCCTGGGCACTCAGCTGACGGTCCTACGCGAACCAGGCGAGCCGTTGACGAGGAGCCGCTCCGTCCGCTCACGCCGCGCCACCGCCAGTCCGCGCCGATCAGTGACGCCGCCTCCTGAACCGCTCCAGACGCCGGCCTCGTGCTGGTCGCTGGGGTCACAGCCACCGAGATCCGCATCAGGAGCCTTTCTCCACCAGGCCCGTCGACGGCCGCTCCGGTGCCGCCCTCCGTATCTCTCAGCAGGAGCAGCCCGGTGACGGAGAACGTGCAGATGAGGATGACGAGTTGGACGCCGTAGTGGATGTCCTGGGTCGGCAGCAGCATGTTGCCGGTGTGCAGGCCGACGTGCACGCCGACCGCCATCCACACCGTCCCCGTGCGCGCCCGCGCCGCCCCGCAGGCGAAGCCGAGCGCGATCGCCTGGACCACGTAGAGCAGGCGCTCGGCGAGCGTGTCCGCCGAGCTCTGCGAGATGATGTGCAGCGCGCCGAACACCACGGATGTCACCAACAGCACGGCCTTCGGCGACTTTCCTCACCGAAGGACACCAGCGCCGCCGCGTTGTCCTGGAAGGTCTCCGGTTTGGCCTCCCCTGTCATGGTGACCCGCGGTGGTCGTGCGGCCCGGCCTCATCTAGGAGCTCACACCGCGCAGGACCCGAGGCACGTCCCGGGCCGGGAGCAGGGATCGCCCTGCGCCGGTTCCACGGGGCCGCCACCCAAGGAGACCTACGACCCCGGGCAGGGCTTCACCGCCACTCCGCTTCCCGCGCGCCGGTCACCGGGGGAGCCCGCGACATCCTGAATGGCAACGGCCCGCTCGTCATAACATTCCATCGCCTGGCACTTCACCGGCGTGGAAGCCGTCTCTTTCAGGAAGTGCCGGTCGGCGAAAGGAAGATCACTATGGACCGGAACCTTGCCGAATTCCCCAGCAACTGGGGGCGTTGGGGCGATACGGATCAACTCGGCGCTGTCAATTTCATCACCGCGGAGGCCCGGGCGCGGGGCGTCGCGGAGGCGCGTACGGGAGTGACGGTCTCGCTGGCCAGGGAGACCCCGATCGCACCGTTGATCGCCGGGCCGATGGCGACCCTGCGGGCGGACTCGACGGCGGTGCAGACCGCCATGATGTTCACCGGTTCGCCGCCGCTGGGAATGGCCGAGCTGATGATCGTCAATACGCACCATCCCGAGGTCACGCACCTGGACGCCATGGCGCACATGGTCACCGACGGGCAGGTCTATCCGGGGATCGCGCAGGCGGACAGCTCCGGCCCCGCAGGAGTGAGCCATGGCGCCGCGGACGCGTTCGCCGATGGCATCGTGACCCGGGGCGTGCTGCTCGACCTGGCTCCGCAGAGCCGTCTGCCCGACGGACACGCCGTCACGGCCGATGATCTGAGCGCCGCGGCCGAGCGGGAGGGCGTCGAGGTGCGATCGGGCGACGCCCTCGTCGTACGGGGCGGCTGGGACCGGGTCGCCGACCACGGCCGGGCGCTGCCGGGGATGACCGCCGGAGCGGTCCGGTGGATGCACGACCACGAGATCGCCATCTACGCCGGGGACATCGGTGACGCGTCCCCGCCGCTCAAGGACGAGATTCCCGGCGCACTGCACCGGCTCGCGCTGGCCCGTCTCGGCATCCCGCTGATCGACGGCGCCAACGCGGAGGCACTCACCGCCGTCTGCGCGGAACACGGCCGCTACACGTTCCTGTTCGTGGCCGCGGTGCCGCGCATCCTCGGCACCACCGGCCTGCCGGTGAACCCTCTGGCCATCTTGTAGAAAAGCGCCCCGTCCATGCCGCAGCGCGGACGGGGCCGCCGTCAGGCGTCGCGACGCAGCGTGAACCAGAAGGTCGGCACCGAGTTGGTGCCCGGTGTGACGTCGAGGAGTTCCCAGCCGGCGAACCTGGCGCGCAGTTCGTCGGCTGTGACGCCCGCCGCCCACGACGTGATCTCGGTGGTCGAGCTGCCGAGCGGCTCGGGGCCGTACCCGAACATCAGCAACCGTGCTCCAGGAGCGGCGCGGTGGGTGAGCCCGGCGGCGTAGGCGTCGCGGCGGTGCAGCGGGACCCCGCAGTAGCAGCTCAGGTCGAAGAACAGGTCGAAGGGGCCGGGCACGTCCAGCTCGTCGAGGCGGGTGGCGTCTCCGTGCAGCAGCCGCACCGCCGCTCCCGCCGCCTCGGCCTTCTCCCTGGCCTGGTCGACGGCGCGGTCGATCAGGTCGACGGCCGCCACCTCCCAGCCGTGCCGAGCGAGGTAGATGGCGTTGGTCCCCGTACCGCAGCCGAGTTCGAGGGCACGGCCGGGTGGCAGCGCGCCGTGCCCCTCCACCAGGTCGACCAGCTCGGGCGGCGTCACGCCGGTGTCCCACGGCGGCTTGCCCGCGCGGTAGTAGCCCTCCAGCGCGCGGTGGACGGACCCCTCCTCCTGCTCTCGCTGCGTTGAGGTCAGGTCCGGCTTCTGGGTGGTGCCGGGCTGGTTCATCGTCGCCTCCAAGACGTTAGAGCTTAACTCTAGTGATGTACTCTAGAGATACACTCGCATCTCGTACGGAGTCAAGCGAACGCTTCTTCGTCAGTCATCTCGGCTTCCGCGCAAACGCGTGTCAGCGGCGGCGTCAGGACGGCGACGGTCCGGTATCAGAGCAGTCGGCGATGGTTACTCCCGTGACCACGACGAGCTCGCACCCGACGAGGGGCGGGGCTCGCAAGACCGCAAGGAGATTCATGATGGGAACCGGCGACAACGGCTTTTCCGAGGCGGGGCTGCGCAGGTGGCGTGAGGTGCTGGCGCGGCATGTCGAGTCCGGGAAGATTCCCGGGCTGGTCGCCCTGGTCGGCCGCGGCGATGAGACGCACGTCGAAGCGATGGGGACGATGCGTCATGACGGTGGCGCGCCGATGCGCCGCGACACGATCTTCCGGATGGCCTCGACGTCGAAGCCGGTCGCGATGGCGGCGGCGATGGTGCTGCTCGATGAGTGCCGGCTGCGGCTGGATGACCTGGCGGAGCGGTGGCTGCCGGAACTGGCCGACCGGCAGGTGCTGAAGCGGATCGACGGCCCGCTCGACGACACGGTCCCGGCGCGGCGGCCGATCACCGTACGTGACCTGCTGACCTCCACCTTCGGGCTCGGCATGGACATGACGGCGCTGGGCACCCCGATCATGGGGGCGATCTTCGAGCGGGGGCTCACGCCCGATCTGCCGGAGCCGATGCCCGGGCCGGATGAGTGGATCCGCCGCCTGGGCGAGCTTCCGCTGATGTGCCAGCCGGGGGAGCGCTGGCAGTACCAGATCAGCCACGACGTCCTCAGTGTGCTGGTGGCCAGGGTCACGGGTCAGTCGTTCGAGACGTTCCTGCGCGAGCGCGTCCTCGACCCTCTCGGCATGATCGACACCGGCTTCCACGTGCCCGCCGACAAGATCGACAGGATGCCGACCCTGTACGCTCCCGACCCGCAGAGCGGCGAGTTCATCGTGTGGGACGAGGCCGCAGGCGGACGGTGGAGCCGGCCGCCGGCGTTCCAGGGCAGCGGGGGCGGGCTGGTCTCCACCGTCGACGACTACCACGCCTTCTTCCGGATGTTGCTCAACGGCGGAATGCGCGGCAGTCAGCGGATCCTGTCGCGGCCCGCCGTCGAGCTGATGACCACCAACCGTCTCACCCCCGAGCAGACAGCCGCCCGGACCGCCCTGGCCGTCAACAACGTCCATCTGTCCTTCGGCCAGGGCCAGCACGGTGGCTGGGGCTTCGGGATGGCGGTGCGCACCTACCGCGGCGACTACGCGCCCGTCGGCCAGTTCGGCTGGGACGGTGGCAGCGGCACCTCCACCTACGCCGACCCCGCCAACCAGCTCACCGGAATCGTGCTCACCCAGGTCGGCATGTCCGTCCCGGACTCGGCGCGGCTCATCCACGACTTCTGGACCACGCTCTACCAGGCCATCGACGGCTGACACCGAGGTCACCTCGTTGTCGCTGGACGGGACCAGGGCCGTGGGCGTGCGGGTGGGGGACCTGGAACAGGCTGACCGAGAAGGACGCCCGCGACTACCGGCTGCTGCGACGCGGCCCGCTCGCCTCGCTCACCCAGGTCGCCGCGGTGCTCCGCAGCGACGCCACGCGTCCGACGGTGGATCTTCAGTTCACCCTGACGTTGCTGGGCATGACCGGGGAGCTGACGCTGATCGAGGAGCCGGTCGTCACCTGCGCGATCAGCGTGCTGGACCCGGACAGCCGCGGCAACGTGCGGCTGTCAGGCACGGACCCGGCACGGCCGCCACTGGTCGATCCCGATTATCTCGGCGACGACGGCGACGCCTCCGTCATGCCGGCCATTACCCGAGGCAACACCCAGGCCCCGACGATCATGATCGCCGAACGAGCGGCGGCGCGCATCGCGCGCGCCGCCGGCGTCAGGTGAACCGCCGGTCACGACCGACTCAAGGTCAGCTGGTGAGGCGGAAGGTGGCGTCTCCCCGGCCCGTGGCCGTGCTGATCGGATCCAGACGAAGCAGGTAGCTGGAGTGGCGGAGGTAGCGGTCGGGGAAGTTGTAGGACTGGAACGAGGCCGCCGAGGAGTCGGACAGGCCCGGCACCCGGCGGAAGGTCGCGTCCCCGCCGAACGTGGCGCTCCCGTCGTACTTGGCCAGGACGAAGTCGTAGTTGGAGTGGCGCAGGTACCAGCCGGGGAAGTTCGACGACTCGAACGACACCGCCGACGGGTCGGCCAGGCCCGGGACGATGCGCCACTGCGAGTCGGCCGCCGGGCTCACGTTCGGGTCGATGCGGACGTCGAAATTGCTGTGCCGTACGTAACGGTCGGGGAAGTTGACCGACTGGAGGCGCTGGGTGCCGGCCGAGGCGGGGCCGCCCCACTTCGACCGCAGCGCGGTGAGCTGCGCCTGGGTGATGCCGGTGATCGAGCCGTGCCGTTTGCGGCCGGCGCCGAGCGCGTACTCCGACGTTCCGCGGACACGATAGACGCCGGGGTCGGCGGGGTTGGCCGTGGTCAGCGGGAGGTAGCCGCGGCCGGCGGCGTACTGGTCGACCCAGAGGGCCCACTCGTCGCGGCCGTTGTACTGGTGCAGGATCGGGCCCTCGACCTGCGCGCCGGTGAGGCCGAGATGGGAGATGTCGCCGAGGCGGGTCCAGCCGGTGAGGATCTGGTTGCTGCCCTCGATCGTGATCTGGCCGTCGCCGGACGCGCGGACGTAGCGGTAGCCGCCGACGCTGCCGGGAATCTCGAGGATCTGCGTGTCGATGATGCCCTG
Source organism: Nonomuraea insulae (assembly GCF_042656245.1). NCBI lineage: Bacteria > Bacillati > Actinomycetota > Actinomycetes > Streptosporangiales > Streptosporangiaceae > Nonomuraea > Nonomuraea insulae. The sequence continues at coordinate 47,226 of NZ_JBHSPA010000115.1, read as the reverse complement.
CGTGCCCGGCCGGTCGATGTAGAGCTGCGCGCCGGTAAACGTACGGAAGTCGCGGGTGCGGGAGTAGTAGACGCGGGCCTTGTCGACGCCGTTGCGCGGGGAGATCGTCGCCCAGTAGACGACGTAGTCGCCGGTCGCCGGGTCGTAGATCGCCTCGGGCGCCCACGCGCAGCCGGCGTCGGGGATGGCTCCCGCGACGTTCACCAGGCGTGGCGCCGACCAGGTGACGAGGTTGGCCGACTCCCACACCACGAGCGAGGTGCTGCCGTCGTGCTGGGCGGCGCTCCAGCCCTTGCCGCTGGCGATGCGCAGGTCGGTGGCGATCAGGTAGAACCGGTCGCCGGACGGCGAGCGCACGATGGCGGGGTCGCGGACGCCGAGCTCGCCGACGCTCGATGTGAGCACGGGCAGGGAGCTGTTGAGGTCGGTCCAGTGGAGGCCGTCGGTGCTGGTCGCGAAGTAGATCTGCTCGCCGTTGGCGCTCTCACCGGTGAAGTGCGCCATCAGATAGGCGGTGTTGGGGTCGGCGGCCTTGGCGGGGCGTTCGAAGGCGACGAGGCCGAGCGCGAGCACCAGGGCGCCGACCAGCCCGATCAGCCCCGTCCGTCGCAGCATGGGTGTCATGGTTTCTCCGGTTGTCCGGGTGGTCCAGATGTTAGCGCTAACATTCAGACGCGCAGGCCGCCCGGACGGGATCCACCGGCGGGCGGGGAAGGTTTTCTGTTGTGTTGCGCAGAGTGTTTACGTAACCATCGCTGATGTCAACAGGTCTGATCGGGTATTGACCGATCTGATGGGGTGCGCACACACTGATGCGACGCCGACATGGCCACTATCGCCGTGCCGGAAACCACCGACGAATGTTAGCGATAACATCACTGGCGCTCGGAAAGAGGCACGCATGAGATGGATGGCCGCCACGGCCGCGCTCGTTCTGGCCTGTTTCGGCCTGGTGACGACCACCGCTCCGGCGTACGCCGCGACGCTGCCGACCGGCGCCCGGTCGCTGGAGTCGGTCAACTACCCCGGCCGGTACGTCCGGCACGCCGGCGCGCTCGGCCGAGTCGACCCGGTCACCTCGGCCGCCACGGCCGCGACCAAGCTCGACGCGACCTTCACGATCGTCAACGGCCTGGCCGCGCCGTCCTGCTACTCGTTCCAGAGCAAGGACGGCCTGTTCCTGCGGCACCGCGACTGGCGGCTGCGCGTGGACGCCAACACGGGCGACGCGACCTTCCTGGCCGACGCCACGTTCTGCGCCGCCGACGGTTCGGTGGCCGGATCCACGTCGCTGACCTCGTACAACTATCCGAGCCGGCGGATCAGGCACCGCGACTTCGAGCTCTGGCTGGACCCCTACCAGGACACCGCGACCTTCCGCGCGGACAGCTCGTTCCGGATCGCCGCACCGTGGGCACCCAGGACGAACCGGAACCCGGTGATCCCCGGCCTGTTCGCCGACCCGCACGTCACCGCGATCAACGGCCGTTACTACCTGTACGCGACGACCGACGGCTACGCGGGCTGGCGCGGCACGTACTACAAGGCGTTCTCCTCCGCCGACCTGATGACCTGGACCGACCACGGCGTCGTGCTCGACCACGGTCCCGACGTGTCCTGGGCGGACGACTCGGCCTGGGCCCCGGCGGTCGCGGCGGCCAACGGGCGCTACTACCTGTACTTCAGCGGCGGCGCCGCCACCGGGAACACCGCCAAGCAGCTGGGCGTCGCGGTCTCCGACTCGCCGACGGGCCCGTTCCGTGACGCGCTCGGGCGGCCGCTCATCGCTGCCGGTCAGTACTCCGGCCAGGCGATCGACCCGATGGTCTTCACCGACGACGACGGCCGCGCCTACCTCTACTGGGGGCAGGGCGCCGCCCGCGTCGTGCCGTTGAACGGCGACATGACCTCCTTCGACCCCGCGCAAGTGCGGACGATCACCCCGTCGGGCTACAACGAGGCGCCGTTCGTGTTCAAACGCGGCGGGATCTACTACCTCATGTGGTCGGAGAACGACACCCGGAGCGAGGACTACCGGGTGGCGTACGCGACCGGGCCGAGTCCGCTGGGGCCGTGGACCGGGCGCGGCGTGGTGCTGCAGAAGCGGTTGGAGGCCGGGATCAAGGGCACCGGGCACCATTCGGTCGTCCGGGCACCCGGCACCGACACGTGGTACGTCGCCTACCACCGGTTCGCCGTGCCGGCAGGGAACGGGACCAACCGGGAGGTGGCCGTCGATCGGCTGGAGTTCGCCGCGGACGGGACGATCCGCCCGATCGTGCCGACCCTCTGAGCCCGCGGGTCGCGCCGGCAACGAGGGCCGGCAACGAGGGCCGGCGAGCGAGGGCCGGGGCCGCTCAGTTCGAGTCGGGCGAGGTCCCGCCCTGTGCCTGTCTCACTTCGCGGTCGATGGCCCAGGCGTCCGCCACCGGACCCACGTGCCTGAGCTTGTCGGGGTTGATCACCGAGCGGATCGCCTGAATCCGCCCGTCGAGGACATCGAGCGCCATGATGTGGAGCACCTTGCCGTCCCGGTCGCGGAAGATCGCGCCCGGCTGGCCGTTGATCTCGTGCGGTTCGAACGTCACGTCGATCCGGGCCATCCGGGGGAAGACGCGGGCGAGCAGCCGGGCCACGCTCCCGGCGCCGATGACGGCTCTGGCCAGCTGCGGGGCCTTGCCGCCGCCGTCGCCGACCATCGAGACGTCGGCGGCGAGCAGTTCCTGAAGGCTGGCGACGTCGCCTTCGCGGAGGGCGTCGAAGAACCGCGACGCCAGTTCCTCCCGATCCTTACGGACCGCTTCGAAACGCGGGCGCCCGGCCTCCATGTGCCGCCGCGCCCGGACGAGCAGCTGCCGGCACGCCGCCTCCGACCGCCCCACCGCCGTGGCGACCTCGTCGAACCCGAAGCCGAACGCCTCCCGCAGCACGAACACCGCCCGCTCCAGGGGGCTGAGCCGCTCCAGCAGCAACAATGCCGCCATCGACACCGAGTCGGCCAGCTCCACCGACCGCGCCGGATCCTGGTACGGATCGTTCAGCAGCGGCTCGGGAAACCACGGGCCCACGTACGCCTCCCGCCGCACCCGCGCGGAGCGCAGCACATCGATCGAGATCCGCGTCACGGTAGTCGACAGGAGAGCCTTGACCGACGTGGGCCGGGTCGCCGAGCCGTCAAAGCGCAGCCAGGTCTCCTGCACCGCGTCCTCGGCCTCACTCGCACTGCCCAGGATCCGGTAGGCGATCGAGAACAGCAGCGGCCGCAGCTCCTCGAACTCCTCGACCTTGCTCACCGGACAATCCCCTCTGTGCCGCGCCGGCGCAGGCGTCATCCGGCCCATCGGCAGGACAGGCTAACACCCCCCGAGCCCAGCACCAGGACCCGGGCCGGTGCCGACGCCGTTCAGTGGAACTGCCCGGGCTCGTAGTCGCCGGCCGGCTGCCGGGCGATGATGTTCAGCCGGTTCACCGTGTTCATGAAGGAGACCAGGAGCACCAGGGCGGTGAGCTGCTCCGCGTCGTAGTGCTTGGCGGCATGCGCCCACACCTCGTCGCCGACCCCACCGGCCGCGTCCGCGATCCGGGTGCCCTCCTCCGCCAGGTGCAGCGCGGCACGCTCGGCCTCGGTGAAGACCGTGGCCTCCCGCCACGCCGCGACCAGGTTCAGCCGTACCGAGCTCTCGCCGGCCGCGGCGGCTTCCTTGGTGTGCATGTCGACGCAGACGGCGCAGCCGTTGATCTGACTGACGCGAAGCGCCACCAGTTCCTGTACGGCGGCCGGCAGCGGCGATTCCTTGAGCGCCTTGCCCGCCGACATGAAGTGTTTGAGGGCTTTGCCGGCGATCGGGTCGGCGAAGTAGTTCAGTCGCGCGTCCATGGTGTGCTCCTGTGGTCGTCGATGGCTACACCCCTTGAGACGAGGTAGCCCGACCCCCAGTGACATGAGACGCCTGAAGGGTTGGCTGACGCCACGTGATCGTATTGGCTTGGGGGATCAGCCCCCGGCCTGAGGAATCGAAGGATGCCGCGTTCGAGAGTTGTCCTGTCCGTACTCGCAGCCGCCACGTCCATTGTGCTGATGAGCGGATCCGCCGAGGCGCTGGACGATCTGCCGTTACCCATGGCGATCTTCCGCGCCACGCACAACAGCTATTCGGGCGATGTCGAAGGCGCCAAGGGCTCGATCGCCTACCAACTCGACCACGGCGTTCGCTTCATCGAACTCGACCTGCACGACAATGGGTACGGCACCGCACGCGACTACGCGATCGGCCACGACTCTCCCGGCGATCAGGTCGACCACAGGGGAAACCCCGCGTCGAACCTCCTGCGCGACTGGCTCGGCGTGATCAACGCCTGGTCCGCGGAGCATCCCGCCGCCGCACCGATCGTCGTCGCGCTCGACGTCAAGGACAACCTGACCGACAACACCTCCTATGCCGCGGGCAACCTGGCCGCGCTCAACGAGGAGCTCATTTCGGTCTTCGGCTCGCGGCTGTACCGGGCCGAGGACTACCCGGCCGTCCCCCCGACGGTGGACGCGTTGCGCGGCCGGGTGCTGCCTCTCATCTCCGGTGACGACGAGACCCGCAGCCTGTACAAGCGTGACACCGGCGTCAGCCCGGCCATCGCGATCAACGGCCGGGGCCAGGTCGTGGAGGTGCATGACTCGGGCTCGGGGACGCTGTGGTACTGGAGCGGCGTCTACGGCGCCGACCGCAGGGTGACCTGGCTGCGCCACGGCAGATATGACAGCGGCGTGACGCCGGCCGTCGCGCTGAACGACAACGGTGACCTGGTCGAGGTCCACCAGTCCCAGAACAACACCACGCTGTGGTACCGCGCGGGGCACGTCGGCGCCGACGGCGAGATCGCCTGGGGGACCGCCCGCCAGTACGATAGCGGCGTCCTGCCGACGATCAGGTTCTCCGACGTGGCGGGCACCCGGCTCCGCGAGATACACCGCAGCCAGAGCAACAACCAGAACTGGGAATGGGCCGGCACGCTCGACGCGGGCGCGAAGACCGTCTCATGGAGCGGCAACGCCAAGACCGGCGACGCCCGTCATGACAAGGCCACCTCGGCCGGCGGCACGTCGAGCGTGCACGTGTGGACCGGCGCCGATGGCCCGACCCCGGCCCAGACCCTGCGGGTGAACACCGACGCGTTCGCGGGCGACCGGATCCGCTACCCGCAGGTCGCCTTCGACGAGTTCCAGCAGGGCGACAGCGCCGAGCTCCGGCAAGGCGCCCTGTTCTACGCGGCGAGCGCCGGCGAGAGCTCGTTCATCACCGACGCGCGGCGGGCAGGACTGCTCGTACGGGGCTGGGACTTCGACTCGGCAGGTCAGGCGAGCGACCCGCCGGCCAACTATCCGGCGACCAACCATCCGTACGACACCTGGTATCAGGACCTCCTCTCTCAATCCGGTGCCGTCGAATGACTACGATGAGCGCATGGCCCTGATCCACCAAGCCACCCTGCGTCCCACGAAACTCGAACTCCTGGCCACCTGGCTACCCGGCCGCGCCTGGTACACCGGGCCGGCCGGTGAGGTGCTGCGGGTGGGGACCTTCCGTTTCGACGATCCCGCCGGAGAGGTCGGGATCGAGACGTTGCTGGTCCGGGTCGGTGACGGGCCGGTTCACCAGGTCCCGCTCACCTACCGCGACGCGCCCCTGGCCGACGACGACGATTACCTGCTGGGCACCACGGAGCACTCGGTGCTGGGCAAGCGCTGGATCTACGACGGGACCGGCGACCCCGTGTACGCCGCGGCGCTGGCGGGCGCGATCCTCGGGAACACCGGCCAGGCCGAGGAGTTCACGCAGGTCGACGGCCGGCTTGAGCGCCGCGAGCCCAGCATGAGCATCGCCAGCAGCGCGACCGGCGGAGCGGAGGTACCCGCCGTGGGCGCCGTTCAGCGCGTTGCCGAGGGCGACCCCACGCTCATCGTGACGGACACCGTCGAGCTGTCCGTCATCCGCCGCCTCGAAGCCGGCACCGCACTCGCCGGCACTGTGCTGACCGGTGCCTGGCCCGGTCAGGCGACACCGATGCCGCTGGCGTCCGCGACGCTCAGGAACAGTGCCGAATCCCCTTCGTGATCAAGCGGTTCACAGCGCCCCCGACATCCCGCCGTCGCAGCGCAGCGCGGTCCCGGTGATGTAGGAGGCGGGTGCGGAGCACAGGAAGGCGACGGCGGCGCCGAACTCGGCGCGCGTGCCGTACCTGCCCGCCGGGATGGTGTGCTCGGAGGCCGTCTTGACCTGCTCGGCGGTCCGTCCCTCGCGTTCGGCCCTGGCCTGGTCGAGGGCGCGCACGCGGTCGGTGGCGATCCGGCCGGGCAGCACCATGTTCACCGTCACCCCGTCGGCGGCCACCTCCGCGGCCAGCGTCTTGAGGTAGGCGGCCAGCGCCCAGCGGCCGACGTTCGAGGCGGCCAGGCCGGGCAGCGGCGCGGCGACACCGCTGGAGCCGATGGCGGCCACCCGCCCCCAGCCGCGCTCGCGCATGCCGGGCAGCACCAGCGAGACCAGCTCCTGCTGCGGCCGCAGATGGACGTCGATCGCGGCGGCGACCGTCGCGGAGTCCATCTGGTCGGCCCGCCCGGGAGCAGGCCCGGGGCCGTTGAGCACGAGAATGTCCACCGGGCCGAAGACCTCCTCCGTGGCCTCGACGAGCCGGCGCGGCGTGGCCGGATCGAGCAGGTCACCCGGTACGGCGACGGCGGCGGGCAGGTCGGCGGCGATGGCGGCGGCACGGTCGGCACGTCGGCCGCTGACGATCACACGTGCGCCTTCCGCGGCCAGGGCCCGCGCGCAGGCCTCGCCGAGCCCGCCCGTGGAGGCGCAGACCAGGGCCACCCGGCCCTTGATGTTCAGATCCATCAGACACCTGCCAGGGCGGCGAGGTGGCGGGCGAGTTGCTCCTCCAGCGCGGGCGGCATGCCCGGCGCGGGCGGTCGCACCGCGGCGTCGGCGAACAGGCCACGCGACTGGAGGCAGCGCTTGCGGATCGCCAGCGCGGGCCCGGCCTGCTGCTCGAAGTTGACGAGCGGCAGGTAGGGCAGGAACGCCTCGCGGGCGGCGGCGTATCCGCCGGTCCGCCAGGCCGTGGTGGCGGCGACCAGCCCTTCGGGGAAGGAGAATCCGGTCATCGCGCCCGCGGCCCCCGCGGCCAGCTCGTCGAGCAGGCCGATCCCGCCGATCCCGCCGAACACCGGCACGCCGAGCGCCGTCGTCAGCGCCGACACCGCCAGTGGCGTCGGCGGGGCTTCCGCCTTGATCGCCGCCACTCCGGGCAGCCCGTCCAGCGCGGAGATCAGCGCCGGAGTGGTGATCTTGACGCCGGTGGCCACCGGGTAGTCCTGCACGACGATCGGGGCGCCGGTGCCCGTGTGCACGGCCCTGAGGTGGGCGGCGAGCATGGCGGGATCGCCCGTGTTGACCTGCACCATGGCGCCGGCCAGCCGGGCGCCCACCACACTCTGGATCAGCTCGATCTCCTCGATGACCGGCGCCGTCGCCGAGGATGTCGTCCCGACGACCAGGGGCAGCTCGACCGCCTCCGCCACGGTCTCCAGCACGTGGCGGCGCTCGGCCGTGGTGAGCCGTACGGCCTCGCCGAACACGCCGAGCACGGTCAGGCCGCTCACCCCGCATGAGGCGTAGTGGCTCGCCAGCCGGGCCAGGCTCTCGCGGTCGATCTCCAGGCGGTCACCGTGGAAGGGGGTGGCGACGACACCCCACACTCCCGCGGCCAATCCGACGTCCATTCAGGATCCTCTCATCCGTTCAGGGCTGCTTGTCAGCTCCGGGGCCTCGTGGGTGATTCGGCACCATATCTCATGGACGAATCCGGGAATGTCGTGATTGGGCATGCCGCGTCACACATTAGGTCACGTCCGGAAACCTCTCCGTAACCCTTGACACGCCTGTCCGCCACCCAGCACGCTTGTCATGAAATGGAAAGGCTTTTCACTGTGTGAAAAGATGGAAGGCGGCAACACCCCCATGAGCCACCAGCAGGAGCTCGCCGAGCATGCCCCCGACGACCACGACGCCCCCTCGCCGGTTCCCGGCACAAGGCTGAGAACGGGCACGCAGGCGGCCCTCGTCGCGCTTTCGCTCTACATCGCCGTCGAGTCCCTGGGGCTCGGCCTGTGGACCTCGTTCGGCCCGGGCGCGGGGTTCTTCCCGTTCGTGCTGGCCATCGCGCTCGGGCTGCTCGCCGTGGCCTGGATCGTCCAGTCGGTGCGGGCGCGCGGAGGTGAGGGCGGCCCGGCCGAGCGTACCGACGCGGGCCACGTCGTCGCCGTGCTCGGCAGTCTCGTCGTGCTCGCGGCCGTCATGGACCTGCTCGGTTACCAGATCAGCGTGTTCGTGTTCCTGATGTACCACCTCAAGTGGCGCGCGGGCCGGAGCTGGACGCTGTCGCTCGTGCTCTCGCTGGCCGGCAGCGCGGGCGTCTACCACGGCTTCGTCCAGGGGCTGATGGTGCAACTGCCGCCGTCCGGGATCCCGTTCCTGGCCGGATGGGGCCTGTGATGGATGTCCTGACCGACCTGCTCGGCGGGCTCTCCACGGCCCTGTCGCCGCAGAACCTCCTGTACGCGTTCATCGGCTGCCTGCTCGGCACCCTCATCGGCGTGCTCCCGGGCATCGGGCCCGTCGCCGGGGTGGCCCTGCTCATCCCCCTTACCCTCGGCCTGGACCCGACCAGCGCCATCATCATGCTGGCCGCCATCTTCTACGGCACCCAGTACGGCGGCACCATCACCAGCGTCCTGCTCAACACCCCCGGCGAGGCCGCCTCCGCGATCACCACGATCGACGGCTACGCCATGACCAAGCAGGGCCGCGGGGGAGTGGCGCTCACGATCGCCGCGCTCGGCTCGTTCGTCGGCGGCACCGTCGCCACCGTCGGCCTCGTCGTCGCCGCCAAGCCGCTCGGCGACCTGGGCCTGCGGATCGGGCCGCCGGAGTTCTTCACCCTCATGGTGCTCGGCATCTCCCTGCTCGTCGCGCTCGCGGGCCGCTCGATGACGAAGGCGCTCATCTCGGGTGTGCTCGGCCTGCTGATCTCGATGGTCGGAATCGACCCGGTGGCCGGGGCGCCGCGGTTCACCTTCGGCAGTGAGCGGCTGCTCGACGGCATCAGCTTCGTCGCCGTCATCATCGGGCTCTTCGGCCTGTCGGAGATCCTCATGGCGGCCAGGGGCGGCACCGCCAAGGCGGTCGCGCCCGGACTGCGGGCGCTCCTGCCCAGCCGCGCCGACCTGCGGCGCAGCGCTCCGTCGATCGCCAGAGGCACCGGCATCGGTTTCGCGCTCGGGCTCGTCCCCGGGATGACCGGCTCGGTCTCCTCGCTGCTCGCCTACGGCGCGGAGCGCAAGTTCAGCAAGCACCGGGCCGAGCTGGGGTCGGGTGCGGTGGAGGGTGTCGCGGGGCCTGAGACGGCCAACAACGCGCACGCGAACGGCGCGCTGGTGCCCCTGTTCACCCTCGGCGTTCCGGCCTCGCCGACGATCGCCGTGCTCATGGGCGCCTTCCTGCAGCAGGGGCTGACGCCCGGCCCCACCCTGTTCGCCGAGCACGCCGACGTCGCCTGGGGCATCATCGCCAGCCTGTTCGTCGGCAACGTCATTCTGCTCGTGCTCAACGTGCCGCTGGTCCGGGTGTGGACGTCGATCCTGCGCATCCCGTACCCGGTGCTGACCGCGCTGATCCTCACGTTCATGGTCGTGGGCGCGTACACGATCAACTTCTCCGTCTTCGACGTGTTCGTGATGGTCGCCTTCGGCCTGCTCGGCCTGGTGCTGCGCAACCTGGACATCCCGCTGGCGCCCCTGGTGCTCACCCTCGTGCTCGGACCCCTCATGGAACGCTCCCTGCGCGAGTCGCTCGAACTGTCGCAAGGGGACCTCACCGTCTTCCTGACCCGTCCCATCTGCGTCGTCCTGCTGGTGGCCGCGCTCGCCATCGCCGTGAGCCCGTTGCTGAGCAGGCTGCTGGGACTGCGCAAACCCGCCGCGCTGGCCGAGGACCCCGAGGCCTGACACCACCCCCGAAGGAGTCACCGTGAAACTCAAGATCGCAGCCACTGCCGTGGCCGTGGCGACGGCGCTGGCCGCGTGCGGCGCACAGCAGGGCGGCGCCGCGGGCGCCTGGCCGCGCAAGGGCAAGCCGGTCACCGTGATCGTCTCGTTCGCGCCCGGCGCGGCGGTCGACGCCGCGGCCCGCGTGGTCGCGCCCGCCCTGGAGAAGGAGCTGGGCACGAACGTCGAGGTGCTCAACCGGCCGGGCGCCGGGGGCCAGATCGGCTACACCGCGCTCACCAAGGCCAAGGCCGACGGCTACACCATCGGCGCCACCGGTTCGCCGTCCGTCGTCGTCTCACCCCTCGACCCGAGCCGGGGCGCCACCTACACCCGGCAGAGCTTCCAGCCGCTGGGCATGCAGGTCCTCGACCCGATGCTGGTCGGGGTCGCGCCCGACAGCCCGTACAAGGACCTGAAGTCCTTGATCGAGGCGGTCAAGGCCAAGCCGAAGAGCGTCACCACGACCACCACCGGCGTGCAGACCGGCGAGCACTTCGCGCTGGCCGACATCCAGCAGAAGACCGGGGCCGAGTTCGCCCCCGTGCACTTCTCGGAGGGCGCGGCCTCGGCCATCGCCGCCTTCCTCGGCAAGCACGTCCAGACCTACGTCGGCAACGTCAGCGACGTCAAGGACCTCGTCACCCAGGGCAAGATCAAGGTGCTCGGCGTCATGTCGGCCGAGCGCAGCCCGTTCCTGCCCGACGCGCCCACCTTCACCGAGCAGGGCTACCAGATCGAGGCGGCCACCGCCCGCGGCTACTCCGCGCCCACCGGGTTGCCGGACGACGTCCGCACCAAGCTCGAAAGCGCGCTGAAGAAGGCGATCGAGGACCCGGCGGTCGTCGCCAAGATGAAGGACCTCGGCCTGGCCACCGTCTACAAATCCGGCCAGGACTACAGCACCTACTGGACCGAACAGGAGAGCACGGTCAAGCAGGCCCTCCCTCTCGTTCGCAACACCAAGAGCTGAAAGGCACCCAGAATGAGTGAATCCTCCCAGGACGCGCTGGCCCGGCTGGCCGTCCTGCCCACCGCGAACATCGGCGACGCCATGGACCGCCTCGGCGTCCTCGACTCCCGGATCCGCTCCACCTGGCCGGGCGCCCGCGTGGCCGGGCGCGCCTTCACCGTCTGGACCAGGTCCGGCGACAACGCCCTCATCCACCAGGCGCTCGAGGTCGTACGACCCGGCGACGTCATCGTGGTCAACGGCGGCGGCGACGAGTCCAGGGCGCTGATCGGCGAGTTGATCGGGCAGCGCGCCAAGAACGCCGGCGTGGCCGGGTTCGTCATCGACGGGGCCATCAGGGACGCGGAAGGCCTCGGCGAGATGGGCATGCCCGTCTTCGCCCGCGCGGTGACCCCCGCGGGACCGTACAAGAACGGGCCAGGCCACCTCGGCCGCACCATCGCGGTGGGCGGGGTCGCGGTCGCGCCAGGAGACCTGGTGCTCGGCGACGCCGACGGCGTGGTGGTCGTCCCGCTCGCCGAGGCCGACCGGATCGCGCAGGCGGCCGAGGCGGTCTTCGTCACCGAAGAGGGCAAACGGGCTGCCATCCTTGAATCCGCGTGACGACAGGTCTCATCCGTGTTCGAGAAAGGGTTCCGCCGATGACCGCTGGACAGCCGCAGCCGTCCATGCGCTCGGTCGAGCGCGCGTTCGACGTGATCGAGGTGCTGGAGCGCAGCGACAAGCCGCTGCGGCTGTCGGAGATCGCGCGGCGGGCCGGGCTGTCCCCGGCCACCACCCTGCGCCTGCTCGGCGTGCTGCAGCGGCGCGGGTTCGTGGTCGCCGAGCAGCAGGCCTATCACCTCGGTCCGGCCACCCTGTCCATCGCCCACGGTTTCCTGGTCACCGACAGCCTGAGCCACGCGGCCAGCCCCGTGCTCCAGGAACTGGCCGCCACCACCGGCCTCACCGCCACCCTGCACATCAGGGTGGGCCTGGAGCGGATCGTCATCGCCCGCGTCGACGGCGCCGACCCGCTGCGCTACCAGCTCCCCATCGGCCGCCGGCTGCCGCTGCACCTGGGCGCCGGCAAGGTGCTCGCCGGCGCGATGCCGGAGGAGGAGCTCGACGCCCTGATCGCCACGGTCCGCGACCTGGACACCGCGGACGGCAAGCCCGTCAGCGAGGCGGAGCTGCGGGCCGAGCTCGAGCAGATCAGGGAACGCGGCTACCACATCTCCGTCAACGAACGTGTCCTCGGAAGCTCGGGCGTGAGCGCGCCCGTGCCGGCTCCGGACGGCCACCCGGTGGCGTCGGTGAGCATCAGCGGCCCCGCGGAACGACATCCCGAGGACGAGATGGTCGCCTGGGTGCCCGAGCTGCGCCGCGCCGCTGCCGCGCTCGGCCGGGCACGCGACTTCTAGCCCTATTTCACCTGCGACGATAAAGAGATCGATCATGCGTTGTGCCGTCATTGGACTGGGCGAGGCGGGCGGCGTTTATGCCGCCGCGCTCGCCGCCGCCGGGCATGAAGTGCTCGGCCACGACCCTGCAGACATCCCCACCCCCGAAGGCGTCACCAGGACGGCGACCCTGCGGGAGGCCGTGGACCGGGCCGCGTACGTGCTCGTCCTGACCGGGGCCGCGGCGGCGCCCGCCGTCGCCGAGCAGTGCCTGCCTCATCTGGCCGGCGGTGTCTGCTACGCCGACTTCACCTCGGCCGCCCCCGAGGTCATGGACCGCCTCGGCCGAGCGGTCGGCGAGCGCGCCGACTTCGCCGACGTGGCCATCCTGGGCCCTGTCCCCTTGCACGGGCATCTGGTGCCGCTCCTGGTCAGCGGGCCGGGAGCGGAGGCCGTCGCCCGGCTCATCCGCCCTCTCGGCAGCCCTCGCGAAGTCTCCGTGGAGGTCCTCGACGGGCCTCCCGGCGCGGCCATGGCCCGCAAACTGCTGCGCAGTGTGTTCATGAAAGGGCTGGCCTCCGTGGTCTGCGAGGCCGTCTCGGCGGGACAGGCGGCCGGTAACGAGACCTGGATCAGGGCTGAGATCGCCAAACAGCTGGCGGGCGACGGCCAGACCGTCATCGACCGGTTCCTGACCGGCAGCCGCACGCATGCCGTCCGGCGGGCCAAGGAGATGCGTGACACCGCCGCCTACCTGGACGCCCTCGGCGTGCCCGCCGAGATGACCCGCGCGGCCGAGCGGACCCTGCACCGGCTCTCCGCCCTCTCTTGACGGATTGACCGCCGTGTCGGGGCGGTCTAGCATCCGCTTGACCCGAGCTGGAAACTTTCTCGTAGTCTGCGAAAGTTTCGGGATGCCGCCCCTCACCGTGACGGAGATCCGGACATGTCGAAGCTCGCCAGGCTGCTGCTGTCCGTTGCGACGGTGGCGGCCATGACAGTTTTCGCCGTACCCGCCGAGGCAGGAAAGGAGCCCGGCCCCGGTACGTACGTGACCGGCTCCGGCGGCCCGGGGCGGTTCGCCCTGGTGGCCGCCGGCCGGGCGGCGCCGATCGTGGTCAGCGCGAGCGATCATCCCGGCGTCGTCCGCGTGGCCGGTGATCTCCAGGCCGATGTCGAGCGGGTCACCGGCGTACGGCCCGCTGTGGCGAAGGACCAGATCCCGCGCCGCGACGACGTGGTGATCGTCGGCACGATCGGCAGGAGCCCGCTCGTCGACGGCCTGATCAGCGCCGGCAAGCTCGACGTCTCGGGCGTCGCGGGCAAGTGGGAGACCTCGCTGGAGCAGGTGGTGCGGGATCCGATGCCCGGTGTGCGGCGCGCGTTCGTGATCGCGGGCAGCGACCAGCGCGGCACGATCTTCGGGGTGTACGACGTCTCCAAGGAGATCGGCGTCTCGCCCTGGTACTGGTGGGACGACGTGCCCAGCCGCCACCAGGACGCCCTCTACGTGCTGCCGGGCCGTCACTCCCAGGGCACGCCGAAGGTGAAGTACCGGGGCTTCTTCATCAACGACGAGAACCCCAACCTCGGCACCTGGGCGCCCAAGCACTTCGGCCCCGGCAAGGCCGAGGGATATCCGGGCGGCTTCAACAGCACGATGTACGCCAGGGTCTTCGAGGTCATGCTCCGGCTCAAGGCCAACTACCTGTGGCCCGCGGTCTGGGGCCGGGCCTTCGCCGAGGACGACCCCGGCAACCACAGGGTCGCCACCCAGTACGGCGTCGTCATGGGCACCTCCCACGAGGCTCCCATGATGCGCGGCATCGAGGAGTGGAACCGGCACGCCGTGGCCGCCGTACGAGATGGTCAGGGCGGCATCGTCACCCCCGGCCACGACCCCTACGGCGGAACGGGAGAGTGGAGCTTCCGCCGCAACGGCGAGGCCATCAAGAAGTACTGGGCCGACGGCATCCGGCGGATGAAGGATCAGGACTTCGAGGGCGTCGTCACGCTCGGCATGCGCGGCAACGGCGACGTGAGCCTGCCCGACGGCGACGGCATCGAGCTGATGCGGACCATCCTGGCCAGCCAGCGGGAGATCCTGGCCCGCGAGAGCGGCGAGGACCTGGAGAGCATTCCGCAGGTGCAGACGCTCTACAAGGAGGTCCAGCGCTACTGGGACCAGGGCCTGCGCCCGCCGGACGACGTGACCGTGGTCTTCTGCGACGACAACTGGGGCAACATGCGCAAGCTGCCCGACCAGTCGCTCCCGAAGCGGGCCGGCGGCTACGGCATGTACTACCACTTCGACTACGTCGGCGGCGGCCGCAACTACAAGTGGGCCGACACGATCAACCTGGCCGGCACGTGGGAGCAGCTCAACCTCAGCTACCGGTACGGCGTGGACCGGCTCTGGGTCGTCAACGTGGGCGACATGAAGAACGAGGAACTCCCGCTGCAGTTCTTCCTCGACTACGCCTGGGACCCCGACCGCCTGCCGATCGAGAAGCTGGCGGACTGGGAGCGCGCCTACGCGGCGCGGAACTTCGGGCCCGAGCGGGCCGGTGAGATCGCCGGGGTGCTGCACGAGTACGGCCGGCTCCAGGCCCGCCGCAAGCCCGAACTGCTGAACCGCCGCATCACCACCGACCCCGCCAACCCCCAGAACGTGACCTACGACGACCGGGAGACCCCGTTCAGCCTGACCAGCTACCGCGAGATGGATCGGGTCGTGGCGGAATGGCAGCGACTAGCCGAAAAGGCGGAAAGAATCAGGAACGGGCTGAACGCCCGCTACGACGACGCGTACTACCAGCTCGTCTATTACCAGGTGAAGGCCACCGCCAACCTGTACGCGCTGCGCAGGGCCCAGTTCACCAACCTCCTCTACGCCGGACAGGGCCGCGCCGCCGCGAACGCCCAGGCGGACCTCGCCCAGGCCGGGTTCGAGGAGGACCGGGCGCTGAACTCCCACTACGGCGAGCTGGCGGGCGGCAAGTGGAAGGACTTCCAGCTCCAGCCCAAGATCGGGTACGGCGACGTCGAACGGTACGGCCCCAACGCCCCCTGGCAACAGCCGGAGAAGGACAACGTGGCCCTGCCCGACGCCTTCTACCCCCATCTCGTACGCACCGAGGTCCCCGCGGGGGCCGACATGGGCGTGGCCATCGACGGGTCCGACCAGTGGTGGCCGAACGCGACGGGTGCGGCCGTGTTGCCGGCGTTCAGCCCGTACCAGGCCTATCCCGGCCAGTACATCGAGGTGTTCAACCGCGGCGCCACCCCCTTCGACTACACCATCGCGGCCGGTAAGCCCTGGCTCACCATCACCCCCGCGTCGGGCAGGGTGACCGACCAGGTGCGCGCGACCGTGAAGGTGGACTACTCGCGCGCTCCCAAGGGCAGAACCGAGGCGCCCATCACGATCACCGGGCCTGACGGCCGGCAGGCGACCGTCACGGCCGTGGTCGACAACCCGGCGGGGCGACCCAAGGGGTTCGTCGAGGCGGGCGGTCACGTCGCGATCGAGGCCGCCCACTACAGCAGGGCCGTCGGCTCGTGGCAGGTGATCCCCGACCTCGGCAAGACCTCGGACGGCGTGACCCCGCTCCCGGTGACGGCCGCCCGCCGGACACCGGGCGGCGACAGCCCGCGCCTCGAATACACCACGACCCTGCACACGACCGGTCAGGTGAAGGTGTCGGTGTTGCTCTCGCCCAGAAACAACGTGCTGTACGGAGACGGCCTCACGTACGCCGTCTCCGTCGACGACCAGCCGCCCCAGACGGTGAACGTCACGGCCGTCACCGGGGCGAACGACACCACGATGAACCGCCAGTGGGAGCGCAACACCTCCGAGAACGTCAACCTCACCACGACCACCCACACGATCGCGACGCCCGGCGCGCACACGGTGAAGTTCTGGATGGTCGACCCGACCGTGGTCCTGCAGCGGATCGTGGTGGACACGGGCGGCCTGCTGCCCAGCTACCTGGGCCCGCCGGAGAGCCGCCGGGCCGGCGGGTAGGCGCGCATCGCCTGTCCGCCTCGTACGCGTGCCGCGCATGCTGGGGCGAGAGGCGGAACCGGCACGGTTGCGCCGCGCGTTGTTCCCGGACTGGGCCGACGAGCTGGTGGCGGCGAAAATTCGAGTGCGTTGTGAGTACGGCAGGGTGTTGCATGACCCAGATGATCGACGAACCGCTGGAACGACTCCGCGCCGCCGCCCGGCGCACCCGTGAACTGGCCCTGAGCCGGCCGGGCACCGGCCTGGGCCACGAGGACGCCGACGACGACGTCGGCACGATCGGCACGGACGGCGCCCTCGGGTTCGACCCGTTCCCCCTGCTCGAAGCCCTCCATCACCACGGCGTCCGAGCCGTGGTGATCGGGCAGGTCGCCGGCATCATGCATGGATCCACCGAACTGACCGGCGACCTGGACCTGCTCTGGGACGGCGCCCCGGCCGGCGCCCCGGCCCTGGCGGCCGCCTTCACCTCCGTCGACGCCCACCTCACCGATGAGGCAGGCAGACCCCTGGCGACTCACCCGGATTCCTTTCTCCGCCCCAAAGTGGGGTTCACCTCACCCGGAGCGGGCGGCGACTGCTGCACTCCGGCGCTCCCCTGGGGCGACCTGCACGTCCGGGAGTTCCTCGACCACGCGATCACCGCGGTCGATCCGGGCGGTCTGGAGGTTCACTACGTCTCCAGAGAAGACCTGATCCGGATGCGCCGCGCCGTAGGCCGCCCCAAGGACCTCCGGCGAGCAGACGAACTGGACTCCGACACCGGATCCGGGTGAGGTCGATCAGGCAGAGCTGGTCCCCGCGCTCGTAGAGTCCCACGCCGGCGGGCATGCCGTCGCCGTACGGCGAGGGGTAGAAGCGGTCCTGGGCCGGAGGATTCGTCGTGGCTACTCGGTGCCGTGCGGCTCGCCGCCCTGGCCGGGCGTGCCGATCCGCGGCCAGGCGAGCAGGTGCATCCCGGCGCCCGCCTCGACCGGCGTCACCGCGCCGCCCGCGAGGGGGACGGTGAAGACCCCGCCGGTGTAGAGCGAGAACACGATCTGGTCGCCGGCCAAGGCCAGCCCGTCGATCCCGCTGCCGTCGCCCTCCTTGATGCTCTGGCGAGTTGCTCGCGAACGCGCAGCCGCCAGGCGGCGATGTGCCAGGGCGGTTCGGCGCCTTCCCTCAGAGACCGATGACCGCGGAGGCGGCGTTCCCCGCCACTACGAGCAGGACGGACCAGCCTGTCCCGCCCAAGTACTGTGCCGTCTTCTTGAGCTCGCTCCGCTTCTCCTCGTCCGGTTCCGCTTCCGCGGCGGCTTCGAGACCGGCGACGATCTGCCTGGCCAGCATCTCGGCCGGCCAGGTGCCCACTATCCGGCGAGCCTCACCGGTCGGGCTGTGGATAGCGTCGATCTTCCGCCCTGCCGAATCGGCGCCGGTGACATCGGTGAACTGGAAGAAGGGCGGCCTCTCCCCGGCGAGTGCGGCAAGGGCGCGCTCCACGTCTTCCGGATCCATGCCCAACCGGTCGACGATCTGGTGCGGCTCGATCCGAACGACCCCTTCGTCTGTCATCTGCACAATCGCCTTGAGTACGGGCAGGTCGTGGTCTTTCCAGCTCATGTCGGGTCCTCCGGAAGTCAGTTTTGTCCGTTGTAGTCTCCTCCAGGCCAGGCTCCTGGCGTGGCCCGCACGTGGACGTGTAGCGATACCGAGACGCTTCCCGCGATCACTGGTAGTCCGGCCTGAACCAGCGGGCCTTGTAGATCTTGGCGCCGGGCAGGGTCCTGGACGCGGTGCCGCCGAAGAACTCCACCGTGTCGGTGCACCAGGACGCGCGGCAGCCGCTCTTCGGCCGGGTCCTGAGGATCTGCCCGGTGCCCTGCTGGTCACCGACCGACTTCACCAGCCGCACGTTCACCTTGTCGGCGTTGGCGTACTCGGTGGTGAAGCCGTTCGCAGACTTGACGTACTGGTAGACGGCGTCGTTCGTGGTGACCCACAGCCGGTCCTTGTCGCCGAAGACCGGCGCCATGTCATGACCGCCCTTCTTGCCGGGGAGCGCGACCCGCCGCGTCTCGGTCAGGCTGGGCTGGGCGGGCGTGCCGCCCACCGTGAGGGCCACCAGGTCCTTGTCGCCGAGCGCCCAGAGGAGCTCGTTCGCCGGGTCCCAGAGCACGCCGTGACCGCCGGGCAGCTTGAACTCCGCGTACTTCTTCGAGGTCGAGCTCTGGGAGGCCGTGTAGAGGCGCACCCCAGCTGCCCTTGGTCGCCGCCGCCACGACGTTGCCGTCGGGAAGCAACTCCACGGCGTGCGGCAGGATCCCGTCACCCCCCGTGTCGACGGCCCACAGGCGCTTGCCCGACGGGTACGACGCCGCGCCGATGAACCCTCCGTCGTTCACCGCGAGGACCGACTTACCGCCGCTCTGACGAGGCCCGCCGTAGCGGAGCCTGGCGTCCGCGATCGCCCCCGAGCACAGTGTGCAGTCATCGAGCTCCGCCTCGGGGAACCCGTTCTTCGCCGACGGCTTCCACTTCCACTTCAGCGCCCCGGGCTCCTTGGCCGGATCCCACGAGGTGTGGCGCGAATCCAGCACCACGACCTGGTGCGCCTTCCCATCCCCCGCGACGACCCAGCCGTAGGCCTCCCCGCCGCTCGCGGCCTGCGCCGGGACCGCCGCGCCAAGTGCGGTGACCAGGGCCACGCCCGTCAGCGCGGACGGCCATCTGACGATTCCCATCGAATCTGCGCCTGGCGCCCGGACGAACCGGTCGGGGCCTTCACCCCGGGTTGGTGTCGGCCGTGCTGACGGAGAAGACGACCCGTTCCTCCTCACCCTCGGTGAGTCCCCACAGCTCGCCGGTGGCGTACCACAGCGATACGTCCTCCCCCCGGTCGGCCCAGCTGGTGTGGGCGTTGATCGTCCATGCCGAGGCGGCGCCGGCGACGTCCACCGTGGCGAATCGCCTTCTCGGGTCGGGGCCGGGGTGTGAGCCGGCCGACATGTTGAGGTAGAGGCGGTCGCCGTCGGCCTGGACCCCCTGCACATCGCTGATGGCGTTGGCCGGGTCGGCGGGAACGGTGGACACCCACGCCTGCGCCGGCGTTGTGGCGAGCCGGTAATCACCGTCCGGGGGCGGCTGGAAGCGGTAGCGGACGAGTCTGGTGCCGGCCAGTGAGGCGGAGGAGCCGTCGGAACGTTTGTAGGAGCCCGCGATCAGGGTCGCGCCGCCTGAACTGCGGCGGTCCAGGGAGATGTAGTCGAGGAGGATGGGCGTGACGTAGTGGCGTACCTCGGGGATGACGTAATGGTAGTCACCGCCTCCTCCATCGCGTTTGCGGTAGATCTTCCGGGTGTCGAACACCCGGATCGTGTGTTTGGTGGAGTCGGGGCCCGAGTAGCCGTTCCAGTTGGAGCTGGAGGTCATGAAGAGGTACGGGCCGTACCAGGCCAGCCCGCCACCATGTCCATAGACGCGCCGCAACTTGCCCTGCCCATCCACCCATACCGGCAGCACGTTGCGGTAGCGGCGCTCGTCGAGGTCGACGACCGAGAGGATCACGGAGTTGGTGCGATAGTCGGGTGCCTCCGGGTCGGGTGAGTTGAGCCAGGCCCAGCTGGTGATGAGCGCCCTGTGCTCACTCCCGATCGGGGTGCCGTCGAGCTGGGCCTCACCCGAGGACGCCAGCCCCTGCGGCACCCAGGGAGAATGCGGAATGTCCTGTTTGTCGCCTTGAGCCTTCGCGTCCCAGCAGAACCAGGAGCGAACAGGCAGACGGGGGAGATGCGTCGCCCGCCCGGCACAAGCGGGATCCGCGCTGCCCGGCAACACGATCCGGTCGGTTCCGCTCAGCGCCCCGCCGATGCCCACCTGCTCGAACTCCGCGGAGAGGGGAGCGGTGTACGGGTCGGATCCCGCTTTCAGGGCGAGGCCCGTGAGGCTCAACGGCCGCAGCGGCGCCTCGGCGGGTGCGAGAGCTGTCGCGCCGGCGGGTGACCACGCCGGCACGGTCAAGACCCATGCCGCTCCCATCCGTACGAGCCACTTGCCCCAACGTAAGGCGGAGGACGAGAGCGCCACCTTGCTCTCCCCGGAGATCGACACCATCGCGACATGATGACACGAACGAAGGTGCATTTCCGGAACAGGCGCGAGACGGAGTTGACGAACCTCACACGGGGCGCTTACCGCCCGACTCGCCGTCGGCCAGCACCATGGCCCCCTGCGGAGTGCGGACCACGGTGGCATCCGTCGACGGCGTCGGCACGCCGTCCGCCTGCGCGGGAACGGTGCCCAGCGCCAGCACGGCGACCAGACCGGCGGCCGAGGCGGCGACACGGCGAGTCCAGGTACGGGTCCTCATACGGCTCTCCCAGTCGGTCGATGATCCTGCCCCATCAGCATCGGCGCCGCACGCCCGCTCGTCCACCCCGGAACGGCCGGGTGTCCGCAAGCGGACGCCCGGCGGGAGCACAGAAGCGCCGGTAGCCGGAGGAGATCAAGCATCCATGATCGATTGGTGGCGAGGCTCCCTGCCTCGCAGCGCTGAACAACGCGATCGTGTCTCCGGGCGGTAGACGCGCCCGTCGCGCTGTTCGGCCTGCTCGACGTGCGCGGGCAGGCAGTTCGCCGCCCGGGCGACGGCCGCGGAACGCGACTCGGGAGTCTCCTCCTCCTCGGCGCGTTCCCTGGAGAACAGCCGTACCAGGTCGTGCAGCCGGTAGCGTGCGGCGCCGGCCGTGTCCCGGCCGAGCGGCCGGGCGAGTTGCGCGTCCACCAGGTATTCACACAGCTTCTCCGCGATCGGGAGCGGCGCCTCGGCGAGGGCGGCCACCGTCCGGGGGGTGAACCCGTCGGGCGGATCGAGCAACCCCAGGCGGCGGAAGGCGAGCTTGGCCGCACGCGGCAGATCCCGGTAGCTCCGCGCGAGGCTGCCGCGCACCTCCAGCTCAGCGTGCCGCAGCTCGTCGAGGCGTCCCTGCTCGCTCTCCAGACGGGTCGAGATCCCCGAGACCGTCCAGTCGTTTCTGGACATCAGCTTGGCCGCGGCGATGCGCAACGCCAAAGGCAGCCGGTCACACAGCTCGCCGACCCTGCGGACCGCGCCCCGCTCCCCGGCCGTCCGCTCGGCGCCCACCATCTGGACGAGCAGTTCTTCGGCCTCCTGCGGATCGAGGACGTCCAGGCCGACACACCTGGCGCCGTCCTGGGCGACGAGCCCCCCGAGCGGCGAGCGTGAGGTGACGATGACGCAGCAGGAGGCCGACCCCGCGAGCAGCGGGCGCACCTGCGTGGCCGAGGCCGCGTCGTCCAGCACGATCAGCACGCGCCGGCCTTCGAGCAGGCTGCGGAACAGCGCGGTGCGCTCGTCGAGACCCGCCGGGACCCCCTTCTCCGGCATGCCGAGCGCGCGCAGGAACCTGGCCAGCACGGCTTCGGGGGGCAGCGGCGGCGCGTGCCGGTCATGTCCGCGAAGGTCGGCGAACAGGTGCCCATCGGGGAACCGGTCGGCCACACGATGCGCCCAGGACACCGCCAGCCCGCTCTTCCCGACTCCGGCCATGCCGTACACCACGCAGAGCGGCAGTTCCCGGCCGCCGTCCCGCCGATCGAGCAGCTCGTCGAGCGCGCCGAGCTCCCTGCGCCGGCCCGTGAAGGCCGACACCGCGGGAGGGAGCTGAGCCGGCCGGACCCGTGGGCACGACTCGTCGCCCGGCGCCGTGACGAGCGCTTCGGCGCCGCTCCACCGCACGTCCGGCTCGTCGCGGAGGATCGCCGCATGCATGTCGCGAAGCACCTGGCCCGGCTCCAGCCCCAGCTCCTCGACCAGCACCGAGCGGCCGCGGTCGTAGACCTCCAGAGCCTCGGCCTGGCGTCCCGACCGATGGAGCGCGAGCATGAGCTGCGCGCGGATCCGCTCACGCAACGGATGCTCGGCCACCGACACGCCGAGCACGCCCACCAGCTCACGATGCCTGCCCAGCTCCAGCTCCGCCTCGGCCCAGTCCTCCTGCACGCTCAGCCGCAGCTCCTCCCACCGATCGGCCACCGCACGCAACGGCTGGCTGTCGATCCCCGCCAGCACCTGCCCACGCCACAGCCCGAGCGTCTCGCGCAGCAGCGCGGCCTTCACCGCGAGCGGCGACCGACGCGCCTGTTCAAGGCTCAGCTCCGCCTGGTGAGCGTCGAGATCGACGGTACGTATCCGATAGCCGGACGCCACGGTCTCGATCACGTCGGGATCGCCCCCGGCCGTACGCAGGGCCTTGCGCAGGACGGACACGGCGATCATCACCTGGTTCCGCCCGGAAGCCGGGGGCTCGTCCCCCCATACCTGGTCGATGAGCCGCTCCACGGGCACGATCCGCCCGTCGGCCAGGAGCAGCGCCGCGAGCGTGGCCCGCGCCCGCGGACCGCCCGGGTGCACCGACCGGCCGCCCACGGTGGCGACCAGCGGTCCCAGGATGCCGAACCACACCTCTCGTTTACAGCGGCCAGACGGCGGTGCCGGCGGTCAGGGACGGGGCCTCCTGGTGGAGGAGCTCGACGAACGCGTCCACCTGCTGCGTGGCGAGCCGCCCCGCCTTGCGGTACAGCCGGATCTCCCGCTGCCACAGCGGCCCCGGCAGCGCCCGGGTCACGACATCGTCCCCGAACACCGCCACCTGGGCCGCGAACGCTCCCAAGATCGCCACCCCCAGCCCGGCGGCGACCAGGGCGGAAATGGTGGTGGCCTGGGCGATCACCATGATCTCGGCGGGATCGGCGCCGATGCGGTCGAGCCGGTCGCGGTAGTCGGCCCAGCCGCCGTCGGGATCCCCGGTGACCATGACGGTCTCGTCCGACAGCAGCCCCAGATCGAGCGGCGACGCGGTGGCCAGCGGATGCCGTTTCGGAACCACCAGCACGATCTTCTCGTGGAACAGATGGGCGGAGGGCACGTTGTGGTGCACCTGGGGCACGTCCGAGGTGCGCAGGGCGATGTCCACCTCGCCGTGCACCATGGCCTCCTCCAGCTGCAGCGGATCGCCCTCGCGCAGCACCACCGTCACCCCGGGATGCACCCGCCGGAACTGCTGCATCAACGGTGCCAGCAGCACGGCGCTCAGGCCCGGGTAGCCGCCCACCGTGATCCGCCCCTTGAGCTTGGTACGCAGGGTGCGCACCTCCTCCACCCCCGCCTGGATCTCCGCCAGCGCCGCCCGCGCCTTGGGCAGGAACCTGGCGCCGACGGCCGTCAGCGTGATCTCCCTGTTCGTACGGATGAGCAGCGTCGCGCCGAGTGCCTGCTCCAGCGCGGCGACATGCGCGCTCACCCGGGGCTGCGACCGGCCGAGGGCACGTCCGGCGGCGGTGAAACCGTCGTGATCCACGACGGCCACGAAGGTCGTCAGCCAGCTGAGCTGCAGGTCCAGACGCTCGATCATCCGGAAAACGTATGGTGTTGAGTCGCACTGTGGCAATAGACGAATAGTTGGAGGCCCGCATAGATTCGCCCGCATGACGAGCGAGACTGTCGAATTCGACGCCGGTCGCATGACCACAGGCCAGCGCAGGATCGCGCTGACCGCCATCGGCGGCTACTACGTGGACGGCTACGACCTGCTGGTCCTGTCCGGCGCGCTGCTCGGGATCACGCCGGAGCTGAAGCCGGGGCCGGGCCTGCTGGGGATGGTGGGCGCCTCCGCCTTCGTCGGCATGGCGCTCGGCTCCCTGCTGACCGGCCCGCTGACCGACCGCTTCGGCCGCCGGCCGGTCTTCTTCGCCTCGATGGCCGTCTTCGTGCTGGCCTCGCTGGGCTTCCTGTTCGTCAACGACGTGTGGCAGCTCATCGCGCTGCGGTTCTTCGTCGGCTTCGCGATCGGCGCGGACATGCCGGCCTCGGCCGCCCTGATCGCGGAGTTCATCCCGTCCCGCAGGCGCGGCACGTTCACCGGCCTGGGCGGCGTGGCGTGGATGCTGGGGGCGCTGACCGCCATCGCGGTGACGCTGATCGTCTTCACCGCCTCGGACGTGAGTCACTGGAGATGGGTGCTGGCCACGGGGGCGATCGCGGCGGTGGTGCTGCTGTTCCTGCGCCGCCGCACGCCCGAGTCGCCGTACTGGCTGCGCGCCCACGGCCGGCACGCGGAGGCCGTGGCCGCCTGGCGCTACGCCACCTCCGGCCAGGAGGAGCCGGAGGCCGAACCGGCCACGCCGGCCAGGGGGCAACCGGCTCCGATGCGGCTGCTGTTCCGCAGGCCGCTGGTGATCATGGTGGTCATGCTCTGTGTGTACTGGGGCTGCAACAACCTCTACGGCTCGGCCGTGCTGCTCTACCAGCCGACCCTGATCGGCCGGATCGTCACTCCCAGCACGTTCACCTCGCTGCTGTTCACCGCCGCCACGACGGCGCTGGCCGTGATCCTGGGCCTGGTCGTCTGCCTGTGGGTGATCGAGTCGATAGGCCGCCGCTTCATCGCGATCGCGGGCACGGCGATCGCCGCCGTGTGCACGTTCCTCATCTGGGCGGGGTTCGGCACCCCGTGGCTCGTGCTGGTGGCCTTCGCCGTCACGATCGCGGTGATCAACGGCGGGACCTCGCTGGCCTTCTACTCCTGGGCGCCCGAGCTGTTCCCCGCCTCCGTGCGCGGCCGGGCCGTCGGCATCGTGAACATGGTCGGCAAGACCGGCAGCGTGGTCGGGACGCTGGCGCTGCCGAGCATGTACGAGGCGCTCGGCGCGGTCTCCTTCCTGGTGATCGCGGGGTTGTGCCTGATCAACGTGGTGGTGACCTACAAACTGGCGCCGGAGACGCGCGGCCTGACCCTGCGCCAGCTCGAAGAAAGGATGAACGCATGACGAGCGGACATGTGGGGCGTACCTATGGGGAGTCCACGCCCTGGTGGCCGCAGCCGCCCACCCCGCGCGAGGGCGCGCCGGACGTGATCGTCGTCGTCCTCGACGACGTCGGGTTCGGCAGCCTCGGCTGCTACGGCTCGGAGATCGACACACCGACGATGGACGCGCTCGCGGCCGAAGGGCTGCGCTACACGAACTTCCACGTCACGCCACTGTGCTCGCCCACCCGGGCCTCGCTGCTCACCGGCCGCAACCACCACGCCGTCGGCATGTCCCTGCTGTCGAACGCCGACAGCGGCTTCCCCGGCAAGCGCGGCACCATCACCCACCGCGCCGCCACGATCGCCGAGGTGCTGCGCGACACCGGCTACAACACCTACGCGTTCGGCAAATGGCACGTGGCCCCGATGGACCAGACCAGCGCGATCGGCCCCTACGACCAGTGGCCGCTGGGCCGGGGGTTCGACCGTTACTACGGCTTCCTGGAGGGGATCAGCGACCAGTACTATCCCGAACTGGTCCAGGACAACCACCGGGTGGAGCCGCCGCGGACCCCGGAGGAGGGCTACCACCTCACCGAGGATCTCGTCGACCGGGCCATCGCCTGCGTCTCGGACCACAAGTCGGTCGGGCCGGACAAGCCGTACCTCCTCTACCTCGCCATGGGGGCGGGGCACGCGCCGCATCAGGCGCCGCAGGAGTACCTGCGCCGCTACCGGGGCCGTTATGACGAGGGCTGGGACGTGATCAGGCAGCGCAGGCACGCCCGGCAGATCGAGCTCGGGATCATCCCGCCCGGCACCGCGCTCGCTCCGCGCAACGACGGCGTGCGCCCCTGGGCCGAACTGCCCGAGGAAGAGCGCGCGGTCGCGGCGCGGCTGCAGGAGTCGTTCGCCGCGATGATGGAGCACACCGACACCCACCTCGCCCGGCTCCTGGCCCACCTCGACCGCATCGGCACCCGCGAGAACACCCTCATCGTGCTCATGTCCGACAACGGGGCCAGCCAGGAGGGCGGAGGTCTCGGCAACACCAACTCGATCGCGTACGAGAACGGCGACGAGGTCCCGCACGCCGACAACCACGCCCGCCTTGACGAGATCGGCGGCCCTCGCTGCCACGGCAACTACCCCTGGGGCTGGGCGCAGGCGGGCAACACCCCGCTCAAGCGGTACAAGCAGAACACGCACGCGGGCGGCGTCCGGGCTCCCCTCGTCGTCTCCTGGCCGGGACACGTGCCCGCGGGGGAGGTGCGGGAGCAGTTCCACCACGTCATCGACGTGACGCCGACGATCCTGGACGCCGTCGGGGCGCGGATGCCCGAGACGTACCGCGGGGTGGCGCAACTGCCCGTGCACGGCACGTCCATGAGCTACACCTTCGCGGACGCGGCGGCGCCCACCCGCCGCCCCACCCAGTACTTCGAGATGTACGGGCACCGCGCGATCTGGCACGAGGGCTGGAAGGCCGTGGCCTACCACGAGCGCGGCACCTCCTACGACGACGACCGGTGGGAGCTGTACCACCTGGACGAGGACTTCTCCGAGTGCCACGACCTGGCCGCCGAGCGTCCCGGCGTGCTGCACGAACTGATCGGCCGCTGGTGGTCCGAGGCCGAGCGGTACGACGTCTTCCCGCTGGACGACCGCAACTTCGCCGAGCGCGCCGCGATGTACCACAGCGCGGCCTCGCCCAGGCGGCGGCGGAGCTTCACCCTTTACCCGGAGATGAGCCGCATCCCGGGAGGCGTCAGCCCGCTGATCTACGACCGGTCCTACCGCATCGACGCGGAGGTACGGCTGCGCGCGGGCGACGAGGGCGTGCTGATCTCGCAGGGCGACGTGAACGGCGGCCACGTGCTCTACGTCGCGGGCGATCGGCCGCACTACGAATACAACCACCAGGGCACCAGGTATCGGTTGCACGGTCACAGCCTGCTTCCCGAGGGCGAGCACGTCCTGTCGGTCGTCTTCACGCGGACGGGATCCTGCCAGGGTGTGGCCGTGCTGGAGGTGGACGGCCGTCCGGCGAGCAGGAAGGAGCCGATCACCACCGCGAAGTATCTGATCGGCTGGCAGGGGATGGTGCTCGGCCGCGACGCGCTGTCACCGGTGAGCTGGGACTATCCGCACGGGTTCCCCTTCACGGGGACGATCGAACGGGTGCGCGTCGAGCTGGACACCACCCCTGACACCGTCCACGAGATCTTCGACTGAAAGCGAGGATTTACCGCTCGGCGGCTTGCGGTAGATCCACTGCCTGGCATCACAATGACGCATGTCTGACTTCACGCCGCTGATGCCCGGTGACCCTGAGGAGTTGGGTGGCCTGGAGCTTCTCGGCAGGTTAGGGCAAGGGGGACAGGGCGTTGTCTACCTCGCCAGAACCCCCATGGACGTGCGCGTGGCCGTCAAATGGCTGTACCCGTCCGGCGATGAGGAGAACCTCGAGCGCTTCCTCCAGGAGGCGGAGGTCGCCAGGCGGGTGGCGGCGTTCTGCACCGCGGCCGTGCTCAGCACGGGCGTCGAACGGGGCCGGCCGTTCATCGTCAGCGAGTACGTCGAGGGCCGCTCGCTGGATCAGGTCGTCAGGCAGGACGGCCCGCTCTCGGGCGGGGACCTGGAACGGCTGGCCATCGGCACCGCCACCGCGCTCGCCGCGATCCACGAGGCCGACGTGGTGCACCGGGACTTCAAGCCCGGCAACATCATCATGGGCTCCAGCGGCCCGCGCGTGATCGATTTCGGGATCGCACGCACGCTCGGCCCGGACACCATGACCAGTAGCACGCAGATCGGGACGCCCGCGTACATGTCTCCCGAGCAGGTCATGGGCCGCGGCCTGGGATCCGCGGCCGACATGTTCTCCTGGGCCGGCACCATGGTCTTCGCGTCCTGCGGCCGAGCGCCGTTCGGCACCGACGGGACGCACGCCGTGATGCACCGGCTGCTCAGGTCCCGTCCCGATCTGGGCCTGCTCGACGGACGGCTGGGCGACCTGGTGCGCCAGTGCCTGACCAAGGAAGCGGCGAGCCGGCCGACGGCCATGGACGTGATCACGCACCTGCTGCGCAATCCGGAGCCGGGCGCCGACCCGCTCGCGGAGGGAACCAGACAGGCCGCTCCTGACGATGCGCCGCAGTCCGGCCCCGTCAGGCGGTCGCGCAGACCGGGCCTCGTCGCCGCCGCCGCGCTGATCGCCGTGGCCGTCGCGGTGGCCGTCGTGGTGGCCGGGACAGCCGTGCCCGGCCTGCTGCGGCCGCCCACGCCGCCGCCGGCCGCCGTCACATCGGCGGCCGCGCCGTCGCGGGAGGCGACCCCCGCCCCGCCGGTGAAGACCACGCTGCCCGGCGGGGCGATCACGCTCTACGAGCGCCCGTCCGACCCGATCACGCTGACGGCGTACGAGGTCTACAACGACAAGCTTGAGGAGGACGTCGACTATGCCCGGCAGTCGTTGCGGGGCACGTTCGACCGGTATCCGGACAACCTGGAGTCGTTGGTCTCGCCCAACGGCCGCTATCTCGCGAGCCGGTCGGACGACTACACCTCCGACGGTCACGACTCGATCCTCATCACCGACCGGCAGACCGGCTCCAGCTTCCGGGTGAAGACCGTACGCAAACCGCTGGACACCGGCCTGCGCGCCTGGTCGAAGGAGAGCTCGAAGATCCTCCTCAACCTCAACAGGAAAGCCGACGACAAACAGGGCAAGGACGTCTGGACCACCAGGGGCTTCGCCATCGTCGACGTGGCCCGGAGCAAGGTGGATGTGGTCGAGGTGGCCGACGACGCGATCCGCGACAGCGACTTCGGCTGGGACGGCGACGAAGAAGGCGTGGTCGTCGTCTACGGAAAGAACGAGGGGCTGCGCTTCTTCGACGCCTCCGGCCGGCACACGCGAGACGTGCCGGGTGTCGGGCCGCCGGCGTCCGGCACCCTCGACATCTTCTCGCCCTCGGGCACGACGTTCGTGACCGACTGCCCGGGCGGCGACGACGGCGATCACTGCGTCTGGGACGCGGGCACCGGCGACCAGGTGCGCAGGTTCTCCTCCGACTGCGACAAGGTGCTCGGCTGGTACGACGAGTCGCATCTGTACTGCTGGGAGTACGACAACGGCGCCGAGGACGAGGTTCGCGTCGTGGCGTTCGACGGCAAACTGACGTACAGGCTGCTGGAGTCCGCGGACGACCTGGGGCTCTCCCCCTACTTCACGCTCACCCCCGCCAACTCTTGAACCCCGCCGCCCCCGCCGCGAAGCCGGCGGCAGGGGCGGGAGCGATGGCCGTCCGGCGTCAGGTCATCGGCCGCTGGAGGCTCCGCGGTAGTGCAGGTCCTGCACGTACGGCGTGGCGGTGATCGTGTACGGCGAGGTCACCTTCGCCACCGTGGCGGAGCTCCTGGTCACCGTGGCCGAGGCGGTGCCGGCCTTGAGCGGGACCGTCTTGGCCGACACCCCGGCGGGCGCGTCATAGGTCTGGGTCGTGCCGCCGACCGTGACGGACACCTTGCCCGCCGCGGTGAGCATGCTGAGCACCTCGACCGTGTCGCGGGCCGCCGTGCTGCCACTGCGTAGCTTCATGAGCTTGGTCTGCGCGTACGACGGTTCGGCCGCGGCCGGCTGGACGCGGTGGGTGAGGTACGCCGTGTCGTTGGTGATCTTCGGGCAGCCGAGCTTGTAGCAGGTCAGGTAATAGGCGTTGATGTCCAGATAGGTCCAGCCGGCGTTCCTGGAGGGGGCGAACTGGGTGTTCTCGGAGTAGTCGTTCCAGGTGGTGAGCTGGACCCAGTCGGCCTTGCCGTCGATCGCGCCCTTCCAGGTGGCCCGCAGGTTCTCGGTGTTGCCGGCCTCGTCGAAGACGCCCTGGTTGGGACGCTCGTCCTGGATCGACACCGGCTGCATCCAGATCTTGTCCAGGCCGTGCGCACGGTCGATGTTCGTGGTCAGGGCGGAGTTGGCCGCCGGGTTGCGGCCGCCCCAGTTCGAGAAGCCGTAGCTGATCGAGGCGAACGCGTCGCGGTACTTGTTGAAGTCCAGGAAGCAGGGCACCAGGGCGACCTTGATGCCGTGCTGCGTCTCCATGGTCTTCATCCAGTCCGACCACCAGGCCGCCGTCCGTCCTTCCGCCTTGAAGGGCGCCACGACCAGACGGTTGTCGGCGAGCCGGTAGACCGACTTCGAGGCGGCGAGCTTGGCGATGGACGTGGCGAGGGTGGCGCTGTCGACCGAGGCCAGCCCGTTCGTGTCCGGCATGAGCACGATCTTGAAGGCGGGGTCGACGGCCTCGGCCGCCTTGATCAGGTTCTGCACCCGCGTCCAGTGCGCGCTGGTGACCGAGAGGATGTCGACGGTGAAACCGTCCAGCCCCGCGGCGATGGCCTGCTTCACCTCGGTCTTGAGGTCCGCCAGCGCGTAGTCGCCGCTGATCGGGTCACGTCCGAGCGGCCGGTCGCGCAGCAGCCCGCCGTACGCGGCGTGCTTGCCGCTCTCGCCCTCCGGCTTGAGGTAGTTCCTGGCGTAGTAGTCGTTCGCCGGCGCCTGGTTGTCCAGCGAGACCGGGTACGGCGTGAAGTAGTGCGCGAACACCTTCTTGCCCGAGGCCCGCAGCGCCGCCGTGCCCGGCAGGGTGAAGGGCAGCGGACCGGCGGTCTGCTCGCTCCCTTCGGTGTAGGTGACCGTGAGCTTGGGCCCGCGGTTGCCGGTCTCCCGTGAGGACATCAGGACGGTGGTGGTGGCCTCCGTCCCCGTCAGGGCTAACGCGTAGGTGCCGTCGCCCTGAATGGCTGACGACACGTCCAGCTTGGCCGTGGCGCCCGCGGTGAAGCCGGTGTGCGAGTCCACGACCGAGGCGCCCACCGTCGGCCGGGTGTTCCATGTGGTGGCGGCCTCGGTCCAGGAGCCCGTCACCGGGTGGACGGAGACGGTGGTGTCGGTGGTCCTGGCCGACACCACGTCAAGCGTGACCTTGACGTCCTCGGCGTTCTCCGGGATGCCGGTGACCTTGAACCGGGTCAGCGCGATGCGCTGCCCCGCGGTGGCGCTGCCGCAGCTGTCGCCGCACACGCTCATCCACGTCGCGGTGGCGAAGCTCTTGGCGGGCTCGGCCTGACTGATGAACACGTCCTCCGCGGCGGCGAAGGTCACGCTGACAGGCGCGACGGCAGACGCCTGCGCGGGGGCGACGGCGGCCGTCCCCAGCGTGGCGAAGGCCGCCACCGCGCCCAGCAGGGTCCGATATCGGTTGATCATGGATCTCCCTCTACTTCTTGGTACGGCTTCGACCAGCCGATACCGTCTTGCACTCGCGGAAGCGGAGCATGATCAAGCATTCCACTCGGCCTATGGACGAAGCGCGCGAATGGAACAAATCGGAAGGGGTCGAAGCCGCGCCTCAATCCCGGATGCTCAGGCGGGCGAGAAGCGGGCGGCCAAGCCGTCGAGGACACACTGGAGCCCGGTGCCGAACTCGTCGTCGCGGGTGGCGCTCACGTCCTGGTTTCGCCGGGCGGCGTACAGCTTCCGCAGCCGCGGGTAGTCCTGCACGGCCTGTTCGGCGGCCGGCCACAGGCTCTCCGCCCATTCCTGCTCGCTGCGGCCACTGCGGGCGAGCCTGGTCAGCCACGCGGCCTCACTGGTCGACACCCCGATGACGTACGCCACGACCGTGTTCAGGGCCCGATCGGCCGCTTCCAGGGTGAAGCCCCCCTGCTCGAACAGGGCGAGGATGGCCTCGTTCTGCCGCATCACGTTCGGCCCCAGATAGGCCACGCCGGCCTCGCCCTGCACGGAGGCGATCCAGGGGTGGCGCAGGAGCGCGGCGCGCAGGCTGTGGGCGCAGCGGGTGACGGCCCCGCGCCAGCCCGCCGGATCATCGGCGGCCGGCACCTCGACCTCGCCGTAGACCTCGTCGACGACCAGCTCGATCAGTTCGTCCTTGTTGGCCACGTGCGTGTACATCGAGGTGGCTCCGGCGTTCAGGCGGGTGCCGAGCTTGCGCATGCTCAGGGCGTCGATGCCCTCGGCGTCCAGCAGTTCGAGCGCCGCGGACACGATCTGCTCCCGGCTCAGCGGCTGCTGCTCGCGCCGGGACCGCCGCGGTCGGGCCCACACCGACGGGTACGGCTGCTGGTCGGCCGGCATGCGCTCTCCTTCACGACGATCTGGTCCGAACAGTGTACGGCTTGCGAACGATATGCGGTCTCCGTACAGTGTGCGGAGCGCTGTACACCGTGCGGCGCTTTGTCCGGAAGAGGGGACCGTCCTGATGTCGTCATCGCCATTCGACGCTGATCGCTGGCAGGCCAGGCTCGATGAGCTGCGCGCCGCCCATCACGTGCCGGGAGCCGCCCTCGCGGTGTTGTCCGGCGGGAGCATCCATGAGCTGGCCAGCGGCGTGCTGCACCGGGGGACCGGAGTGGAGGTGACCACGGACTCGGTGTTCCAGTCCGGTTCGATCGCCAAGGTCTACACGGCCACGCTGGTGATGCAGCTCGTCGACTCCGGTGAGCTGCGGCTCGACAGCAGGGTCGCCGACGTGCTGCCCGGCTTCGCGGTCGCCGACGAGGAGGTCACGAAGAGCGTGACGATCGGGCGGCTGCTCAGTCACACCAGCGGGATCGCCGGGGACTTCACCCACGACACCGGCCGCGGTGACGACTGCCTCGCCCGTTACGTGGAGGCGTGCGCGACCGTGGGCCAGGACTGCCCGCCGGGGACGGTCGTTTCCTACTGCAGCACCGGATATGCGATTCTCGGCCGGGTCGTGGAAGTGATCACCGGCCAGACCTGGGACGAGGCGTTGCGCGAGCGGTTGCTGGCGCCGCTCGGCCTGGAGCATTCGATGACCCTGCCGGAGGAGGCGCTGCGGTTCCGGGTGGCGATGAGCCATCTCGGCGAGCTGGGCGGCGACCCGGAGCCGGCGCCCGTGTGGGACCTGTTGCCGCGCTCGGCGGGGCCGTACGGGCGCGTCCTCGTCACCGCCGCCGACGTGGTCCGCTTCGCGCGGATGCATCTCGACGGCGGTGTCGCGCCCGGCGGCAGGCGCGTGTTGTCCGCCGGGTCGGCGGCGGCGATGCGGCGGCGCGTGGTCGACTGCCTGGACGGATGGACGTTCATGGCGTCCGGATGGGGCCACGGGTGGGCGCTGTACGACTGGGACGGTGTCGCCGGCTACGGTCACGACGGCGCCTCGGTCGGGCAGTTCTCCTACTTGCGGGTCGTGCCTGGCAGCGGCGTCATCGCCGCGCTGCTGACCAATGGCGGCGGCGCGACCGGCCTGTTCGTGGATCTGTTCCAGGAGCTGCTCGGTGAGCTGGCCGGAGTGCGGATGCCTGACGCCTTCGCCCCCGCAGGGGAACCGGGGCCGGTGGATGTCGCCGCGCTCGCGGGCACGTACGAACGCGAAGGCATGCGCATCACGATCGGCGAGCGGGACGGTGTGCCGTGGCTGCGGTTGCAGCTCACAGGCGGTATGGCCGGCTACTCACCGCCGATCGAGACCGACCTCGTGGCGGTGTCCGGCACGGTGCTCGCGATGCCGGGGCTCGGCCCGGTCAGCGCGCCGTGGCTGCCGCTGGTGTTCGGGACGTTTCCGGACGGAACGCCGTACGTCTATTTCGGCATGCGGGCGGCGCCGAAGATCGCCGCGCGCTAGCTCCGGTCGGACGTGGGGCGTGGCTGGGCCGCACGGGGGCGCATGATGAGCGCGGCGACGTAGTACGTGCACGGTCCTGGACCCGCGTTGGCGTAGGCGTGGGTGACGTCCGCGGCGAAGTAGGCCGAGTCGCCCTCGTTCAGCTCGACGGACCTGTCGCCAAGGGTCAGCCGGAGGGTGCCGGACTCGACGACGATGTACTCGTGGGAGCCTGGGGCGTAGGCCGGGAATCGGCCGGCGTCGCAGCCCGGTGGCAGGCCCGTACGGATCCATTCGAAGTTCACCCCCGGCACGACCGGTGAGACGATCGTCCGCCGCCACCCGCCGGGCTCGTCGATGGTGTCCTGGTCGGCGGCGCGGCGCACGATGACCCGATTGTCCTCGGGCTGGGCGATGAGATCGACGAGCGCCATGCCGAGGCCGTCCGCGATGCGAGCGAGAACCACGATTGTGGGCACCTTCTGCCCGCGCTCGACCGAGGACAACATGCTCACGCTCACCTCGGCCGCCTCGGCCAGCTGCTGAAGGGTCAGGCTCCGGTCGTGCCGCGACGTCTGAATACGCCGGCCCAATGCCGCGAGATCCAACATTCCTCTATAATGGCATTAGATTTCACTATAGAGAAACGAGGACGTCATGGCGCCTCCCCAGGCCATCATCCGCCCCGCGCTCCCCGCGGATCTCAAGGCCGTGGCGGAGATCTTCGAGCACTACGTCTCCCACACGGTGATCACCTTCGAGCAGACCCCGCCACCGGCCGCCGACTGGCAGCGGCGGCTCGACGACCTCGCCGCCCGGGGAATGCCGTTCCTGGTCGCCGAACGATCCGGCGACGTGGCCGGATACGCCTACGCCGGGCCGTGGCGTGCCAAACCGGCCTACCGCTACACGGTGGAGAACTCGATCTACCTGGCCCCGGACCTGACCGGCATGGGTCTGGGGAGCGCTCTGCTCGGCGCCCTGGTGGACCGGTGCGCGGCGGCGGGCTTCCGCCGGATGATCGCCGTCATCGCGGACAGCGGAAGCCGCGCCTCGCTCACGCTGCACGAGCGCTTCGGCTTCACCCATGCCGGCCGGCTGACCGGCGTCGGCCACAAGCACGGCCGCTGGATCGACACGGTGCTCATGGAGCGAGCGCTGACTCCTTTCACCTCGCACGATATCCGTCAGGGAGTGAAGGCCCGGCGGTAGGCGGTGGGGGTGGTGGCGAAGGCTCGATGAAAGTGCGCGCGCAGATTGGTGGCGGTGCCCAGTCCGGTACGCCGGGCGACCTGGTCCACGCTGATGTCGCTGTCCTCCAGCAAGGCGCAGGCCGCACGCAGACGCTGCTGGATCAGCCAGGCCCGCGGACTCATGCCGAATCGGCGCTGGAAGTCGCGGTGCAGGGTGCGGGTGGACCGCATGCCCCTGCGGGCGAGGTCGTCGACGGTGATGGGCAGGTGCAGGTTGGCGCTCGCCCAGGCGGTGACGCCGGCCAGCTCCGCGTCCTCGGCGGACTCGCCGGAGGGGATGAACTGTGCCTGGCCACCGGCCCGGTGCAGCGGCGTGACCATGTGACGGGCCCGCTGGATGGCCGCCGGCTGGCCGTGGTCGCGGCCGACCAGGTAGAGGCACAGGTCCAGGCCGGCGGCCAGCCCCGCGCTGGTCAGCACCTGACCCTCGTCGATGTACAGGGCATTGGCGTCGACCTCGACCAGGGGATGCTCGCGTGCCAGCGCGGCGGCGTGGAACCAGTGGGTCGTCGCCCGCCGGCCGTCGAGCAGGCCCGCCTGGGCCAGCGCGAACGCGCCCGTGCAGATCGAGGCGATCCGCGCCCCGCGGTCATGAGCGCGGGCCAGGGCGGCGAGTGCCCGCTCCGGTGCGCGCCCGCGGGCGAACCCGGGCACGAGGACCGTGTCGGCGTCGTCGAGAGCGTCGATGCCGGCCTCGACGGTCAGGCCGAGGCCGGACGTCGTGGTGCGCACCGCGCCGCCGTTCAGCGAACAGACGGTGACCGTGTATCGGCCCTGCCCCTCATGCCCGAACACCTGCGTCGCGATCGTCAGGTCGAAGGCCACCACCGATGGCAGGGCGAGCACGGCGACGCGACGCGTGGCGGATTTCTTACGCATGATGGCAAGCATGCCACTCGCCCGGACCGGCGGCACGGCGCGATGCTGGCCGCGTGCGAATCGAGATCGTGGTGTTCGACGGCTTCGACGAACTGGACGCGTTCGGGCCGTTCGAGGTGTTGTCCGTGGCCGGGCTCACCGTCGAACTGGTCGCCGCCGAGCGGCCGGGCCCCGTGACCAGCATGCGTTCCGTCAAGATCGATGTGCCCGCCGTGCTGGGGCAGGGGCAGGCCGACGGGGTGATCGTCCCGGGCGGCGGGTGGCTGAACCGGGCCCCAGCGGGCTCCTGGGCCGAGGCGCGGCACGGCGTGCTCCCGGCCCGGCTGGCGGCGGTGGCGCCGGCGACCCGCTGGATGGCCTCGGTGTGCACCGGCGGGCTGCTGCTCGCCGCCGCCGGTCTGCTGGCCGATCGGCAGGCGACCACCAACCACAACGCGTACGAGGAGTTGCGGTCCTACGGCGTGGAGGTCGTGGAGGAACGTGTCGTCGACGCCGGTGATCGCATCACCGCGGGCGCCCTCAGCGCCGGGCTGGATCTCGGCCTGTGGATCACCGAACGAGAGCTGGGCACCGGGACCGCCGACCGCGTGGCCACCGCCGTCGGGTACACGCGGACGGCCAGGGTGTATCACTCAGCCAGGTCTTAGGCACCGTCGCGTCACCGGGCCACGGCCAGGCGGTAGTTCTCGTCGGTGGCGAGCAGGTTGCGGTGGGTGTCCTCGGCGGTGATGACGCCGCCGTCCAGGACGAGGACCCGGTCGGCGGCGTCCAGGAAGGCCGGGCTGCTGGTGATCACGATCAGGGTGCGGTTCCTGCGCAGCTCCGCGATGTTGCGCGCGATGAGCTGCTCGGTGACCGCGTCGACGGCCGTCGTAGGATCGTGCAGGACCAGGATGTCGGTGTCGGCGGCGAGGGCGCGGGCCAGCGACAGCCGCTGGCGCTGCCCGCCGGAGAGGTTCGCGCCGCGGTCGTGGACGCCGTAGTCGAGTCCTTCGCGGTGGAGGGCGATGACGTCCGTCAGCATGGACGCCTCGACCGCCTCGGGGACCAGGTGGCCGGCGCCCGCCGGATCGATGTTCGTGCGGAGGGT
This sequence comes from Nonomuraea insulae, assembly GCF_042656245.1. Lineage (NCBI taxonomy): Bacteria > Bacillati > Actinomycetota > Actinomycetes > Streptosporangiales > Streptosporangiaceae > Nonomuraea > Nonomuraea insulae. The sequence continues at coordinate 10,056 of NZ_JBHSPA010000115.1, read as the reverse complement.
GCCCTCGAAGATCTCCCCGTCGTACGGGTTCACCAGCATGTGCTCGCGTATCGCCTCGATCGACAGGTCCGCCGTCTCCCGCCCGCTGACCCGCACCACGCCCTCGTACGTGCCGGGCGGGACGTTCACCGCCAGGATCGAGGCGAGGTCGGCCGCCGCGCGCGACTGGTAGGCGGCGATGGCCACGAACTCACCGGCGGAGACGTGGAACTTCAGCTCGCGCAGGGATCCGTACCGGACGCTGTCGACCTCGAGGTCCCCGCCCGGGGAAGGGCGCTCCGTCCCCGGGGTCATCACCGGGCGCGCGGCCAGCACCAGCGCCATCCGCTCCGCCGACGCGCGCGCGATCATCACGTACTTCGGCATCTCGGAGAACAGCTTGAGCGGCTCCATGATGAACTGCGCCAGCCCGACCGCCATGACGAGCTGCCCGATGGTGATCTGGCCGTTCAACGCCAGCCAGCCCGCCGTCAGGGTCACCGAGGCGGCGAGGATCGCGTTGAACGCCAGCGCGGCGCCGGCGTACGCGCCGTTCACCTTGGCGACGGTGATCGCCTGGTTCTTCGCCTCCGTGCTGACCTTCCGGTAGGACAGGAACGCCGCGTGGTTGCCGCCGAAGCCGTGCAGGGGGCGCAGGCCGGTGATGAGGTCGGCGACCTTAGCGCCCGCCCGCGCCACTCTGGCCTGCTGCTCGCGGGTGCCGGTGCCGATCCGCCTGGACAACACGCTCAGGATCGTCAGGATCACGACGGTTCCCACGATCACCAGCAGGCCCAGCGGGACGCTGGCGATGCCCAGCGCGACCGCCGTGATCAGCACCGCGACCAGTGAGCTGATCAGCAGCGGCACCACCTCGATGATGTCGGCGGTCTGGTCCGCGTCCTCGGTGGCGATGGTCAGGACCTCGCCGGACTTGAGGTCGAAGTCCCTGGCCACCGGCTGGAGCCCGCAGGCGGCGACCTGCACCCGCCAGCGGTGCGCCTCTGTCGTGTTGGCCTTCTGCAGGATGCGCATCCCGAACCGCCACGACAACGACACGGTCGTGATGATCACGGCCAGCGCCGCGATCGACAGGCCGAGCGAGCCGAGGCTGCGCTCCCGCAGCGTGTGCTCGACGATCAGGCCGAGCGCGATGGGGAAGGCGGTCTCGCCCGCCTGGTACATGCCCATGAGGACGGTGCCCCACGTCATGGGGCCCGCGTTGCGGCGCAGCGCGGTCCAGAGGATGCCGGACCCCGTACGGGGCCCGCGCTGGTCAGGAGTTGTCATCGAGGTGGCAGGCAATCGCTTCGGGGGTACGAAGGGCGAACAGATCGCGAATGGTGATCACGGGACCGTACTCGCGGCGGAGCAGCCCGATCAGCCGCACCGCCAGCATGGAGTGCCCGCCGAGGGACACGAAGTCGCTCACCGCGCTCACCTCGTCGTCGTCCAGGTCCAGCGCCTCGGCGAAGAACTCGCAGACCACGGTCTCGGTCCCGGTCGCCGGGCCGCGCTCGCCCGACGTGGTCAGCGCGCCCAGCGGCCTGGCCTCCGGCAGCGCCTTGGTGTCGGCTTTCCCGTTCACGGTCAGCGGGATGGCGTCGACCTGGGCGTAGTGCGTGGGACGCAGGTAGTCCGGCAGCCCCGCGCCCACCTCGGCGGCGACCGCCGCCAGGTCGGAGCCGTCCAGCACGAGGTAGGCGGCCAGCCGGTACGCGCCGTCCACCTGCGGATCGGGCTGGGCGACGGCGGCGACGAAGCGCACCGCCGGGTGCGCCGCGAACGCGGCCTCGACCTCGCCCGGCTCGACCCGGTGCCCCCGGATCTTGACCTGCTGGTCGGTGCGGCCCAGGTACATCAGGTTCCCGTCGGGCCGCCGGAGCACGAGGTCTCCCGTGCGGTACATGCGCTCGCCGGGCTCGCCGAACGGGCACGCGACGAACCGGTGCGCGGTCTGCTCGGGCTGCCCGAGGTAGCCGCGCGCGATGCCGACGCCCGACACGTACAGCTCACCGGGCACGTTGTCCGGCACGGGCCGCAGCCACGGGTCCAGGACGTACACGTCGGTGTTGTCGATCGCCACGCCCACCACCGGGTCCTGGCACTCGAAGGTGCCGACGCCGAGGGTGTTGATGGTGTACTCGGTGGGGCCGTACAGGTTGTAGCCGGCCGTCCCCTCGGTCTCGGCGAGCCGCCGCCACAACGCCGGGGTGACCGCCTCGCCGCCCAGCAGCACCAGCGGAGGGCGCCGCGCGGGGTCGTCGAGCAGGCCCTCGGCCACCAGTTGCTGCGCGTAGGTGGGGGTCACGTTGATGACGTCGATCCCGTGCTCAAGGCAGTACTCGACCAGACGGGGCGCGTCGCGCCGCAGCTCCTCGTCGCAGATGTGCACCTCGTGGCCGTCGGCGAGCCACAGCAGCTCCTCCCACGACATGTCGAACGCGAACGACACGGTGTGCGCGATACGGAAGACCCGGTGGCCGTGCTCCGCCAGCACCGGCTCGAAGATCCGGCGCTGATGGTTGATCAGCATGTTGGTGAGCCCGGCGTACTCGGTCACCACGCCCTTCGGCTTGCCCGTCGATCCCGAGGTGTAGATCGTGTACGCGGGGTGCCGCAGCCGGTCCGCGTCGTCGGGGTCGAACGTCACGAACGGCTCGGCCCCGGGCAGGGGGCGGTCCAGCTCGATCAGCTCGCCGCTCAGCCGGGGAGAGACGGCGCTCACGGTGAGGATCACCTCCGGCCGGGCGTCCGCGACGATCGCGGAGATCCGCTCGTCCGGGTGGTCCAGCTCCAGCGGCACGTACGCGGCCCCGGCGCGCAGCACGGCGAACAGCGCCACGATCGAGTCGAGCGAGCGCGGGACCGCCAGAGCCACGGTCTTCTCCGGGCCGATGCCGCGCTGGGCGAGCACCCCCGCCACCGCGCGGCTGCGCTCCTGAAGCTGGGCGAACGTCATGGTCCGGCCGTGGGCGACGAGCGCGACCCGCCCAGGGCTGCGGTCCGCCGCCCGGTCGAACCGGTCGACCACCGTGTCCGTGCCGATGTGCGAACGCCCGGCCGGCTCGGGCTCCGGCCCCAGCCCCCGCAGCGCGCCCATCGGCCCGCTCGACCGGGCCAGGTCCTCCAGCACGCGCAGGTAGTCGTCCAGGAGACGACGGGCGCGTTCCGTGTCGTGGTCGCGATACTCCAGCTTGACCGTGAGCCGGTCGCCGGGCGTGACGACCCAGGTGAACGGGTAGTGCGTGGAGTCGTCGGCCAGCACCGAGGTGATGCCGTGCCTGGCGTTGAGCTCGGCGAACGCGTCCAGGTCCAGGAAGTTCTGCAGCACGAACAGGTTGTCGAACAGGGTGTCGTGCCCGCTGCTCCGCTGGATCTCGCCGAGCCCCAGGTGCTCGTGCTCCATCGCCGCGACCCTGGCCGCCTGCACGGCCGACAGGTACTCCCGCGCCGTGTCCGCCGGCCGGGCCCGCGTCCACATGGGCACGGTGTTGAGCAGGACGCCGACGATGCCGGACAGGCCCTCGCCCTCCCGTCCGGAGACGGTCACGCCGAACACGGCGTCGCTCCGGCCGGTGTGCGCGCCGAGCAGCAGGCCGAACGCGCCGGTCAGCACCGAGTTCAGCGTGACGCCGTGCGTCCTGGCCGCCTCCCGCAGCAGCTCCGACTGTCCGGCGGACAGCGTGCGCATGAGGGCGCGCGGCAGGTCGTCGGAGAGCGACGGTGCCGGCCCGGCGAGCAGCGTCGGTCCTGGCAGGCCGGTCAGGTGCTCCGCCCAGAAACGTTCCGACGCGGAGAGGTCCCTGCCGTCGAGCGCCCGGGCGTAGTCCTCGAAGCTCGGCGTGGCCGGGGCCGGGTCCAGGGGCTCTCCCGCGACGACGGCCTGATAGGCGTCGAACAGGTCCCGCAACACGATCTCGCGTGACCAGCCGTCCCACAGCAGCAGGTGGTAGCTCAGCAGCAGGCCGTCGTGGCCGCCGGGCAGGCGCACTACGGTCAGCCGGATCAACGGCGGCTCATCCGGGTCGAAGCCCGTGTCGCGGTCCCGCGCGCGCAGGGCTTCAACCTCCGCCTCCGTCGGCAGCACGACCGTGCGGACGTCGACCCGCCGGCCCGCCGCGAGAACCTGGACGGGGTTGCCGTCGGCGTCGGTGGTGAAACCGGCGCCCACCACCGGGTGCCGCGCGATCACGTACGCCATCGCCTCGGCCAGGGCGCCGGTGTCCAGAGGCCGGTCGAAGGTGAAGTAGCTCTGCGCGACGTAGTGCCCGGCCGGGCCCGCCAGCTGGGCCTGGAAGTACAGTCCCCTCTGAAGCGGGGTCACCGGCGCGGTCCGCTCGGCCGTCGCGCAGGCGTCCGCGATGCGCTCCAGCGCGCGCCGCCAGTGCTCGGTGAGCTCGTCGGGGATGCCCTCGGCGAGGGTGAAGGCCGCGCGCAGGGTTCCGGTGGCCGCGTCGGTCCACGCGTTGACCTCGACGGCGTACGGGCTGCCCTGGTCGCCGCCGGCGATGTGCGGCACCTGGGACTCGCCGCCCCTGCCGAGGTAGTTGAACAGCACCTGCGGGCGCGCGTTCAGCAGCGGGGCCGTCTGCGGGTTGAGGTATCTGAGCTGGCCGTAGGCGACGTGCCCGCGCTCGTCCTGCTGGCGTTCCGCGACCTCGCGCGCCGCCGCGACGGGATCGGTGAGCGCCGTGAGCCGCACGGGCGCGATGGAGGTGAACCAGCCGACCGTCCGGGTGTAGTCGTGGTGTTCGAGCACCGGGACCCGGCCGTGCCGTTCCAGGTCGATCGCGAGATCGGCGGGCGACGGCTGGATGTGCGTCAGCGCGCTCCGCAGCGCGCCGCACAACAACTCGGTGAGACCGATGCCGAGCACGGTGGGCGCGGTCCGCGTCACGCGGGCGGTCACCTCGGGCGGGACCTCCACGGTGGTCTCGCGCAGCCCCTCTGCCACGGGCAGCAGGAGGGGCGCTTCGAGCGTGGTGACCCAGTGCTCCAGGTCGTCGATCACATGGGCGGACCGGGTCGCGAGCGCGTCGGCGTACTCGGCGTAGGACGTGGTCGGAGGTGGCAGGACCTGTCCGCGCAGGGCGGTGGCCAGGTCGTCCAGCAGGACCAGCCAGGACACCGAGTCCACGGCGAGATGGTGCACGGTGACCACCAGGGTGCGGCTCGCCGCCAGCCACGAGAACGCGATCATCTCCCCGGACCCGGGATCGAGGCGTCCTGCTGCCTCGTTCGCCGCGGTCGTCGCGTCGGTCGCGTCGGTCGCGTCGGTCGCGTCGGTCGCGTCGGCCGCGTCGGCCGCGTCGGTCGCGTCCATCCGGACGACGGCGACCTCGCGGGCGGGCTCCGTGCGCAGCGCCCACACCCCGTGCTCGGCGCGCAGCCGCAGCCGGAGGGCCGGGTGCGCGGCCACGACGGCGTTCGCGGCGCGCACGGCGTCGTCGAACCCGGCGCCTTCCGGCGCCACCAGCGTCCTGGCCTGGGCGAACCGGGCGAGGGAGCCGCCCAGCTCCCGCTGGCGCAGGATGATCGGCGTCGGCGTCAGCGGGCCGTCCTCGCGGCGGGCGGGCGCCGGGGGCTGCGTGGAGGTCCCCAGGTGTTCGGCGAGCGCGCGCGGCGTCCTGTGCAGGAACACCTCGCGCGGGGCGACCGGCAGGCCGAGTGCCCTGGCCCGGTTGACCACGGTGATGGCGACGATGCTGTCGCCTCCGGCCCCGAAGAAGTCGGTGTCGGCGTGCACCTCGGCGCCGGGCAGCGACTCGGCGAAGATGCCGACCAGCGCGGCCAGCGCGGAATCCCTCGCGGGCGCGGGGACGCCGTCCCGCACGGGTGCGGGGACGCCGTCCCACGCGGGTGCGGGGACGCCGTCCCATGCGGGCGCGGCGGCGCCGTCCCGCGCGGGCACGGGAGCGTCGTCGCGCGCGGGCACGGGAGCGTCGTCGCGCGCGGCGCGCTCCGTCAGGGCCTTGCGGTCCAGCTTGCCGTTGACCGTCAGCGGCAGCGCGTCGATCGGCAGCACCCGGCCCGGCACCATGTGCGCCGGCAGTTTCGCCGACAGGAGGCCGGTGAGGTCGCCGGGCACCTCGCCCACGACGTGCGCGACCAGGTGATCGCCGCTGTCCGCCACGGTGACGGCCGCGTCGACCACGCCCGCGGCCTCCCTGATCGCGGACTCCACCTCGCCGAGCTCGATCCGGAAACCCTTGAGCTGCACCTGATCGTCGGCGCGGCCGGCGAAGACCAGCTCGCCGTCGAGCGTGCGGTAGGCGAGGTCGCCCGTGTGGTACATGCGGGAGCCGCCGCCCGCGAACGGGTTCGCCACGAACCGGCCCGCGGTGAGCCCCGGCCTGCCCAGGTAGCCGAGCGACACCTGGTCGCCGGCCACGTAGATGGCGCCCACCCGGCCAGGCGGCACCGGCCGGAGCCGGTCGTCGAGCAGGTAGGTGACCAGGCCGGGGATCGAGCCGCCGATCGGGCTGGCGTCGTCGCGGACGTCCTCGCCGGTCAGCACCCGGTGCGTGACGTGGACGGTGGTCTCGGTGATGCCGTACATGTTGACCAGCTCGGGGGAGCCGGTGCCGTGCCGCTCGACCCAGCCGCGCAACCGGCCCGGATCCAGCGCCTCGCCGCCGAAGATGATCCGGCGCAGCGAGGTGACCGGCTCTCCGGCGTGCCGGTCGGCCTCGATGAACTGGTAGAACGCCGATGGGGTCTGGTTGAGCACGGTGACTCCGCGCTCGCGGACCAGCCGGTGGAAGTCGACGGGGGAGCGGGTCAGCCCGTACTCGGGCACCAGCAGTTCGCCGCCGTGCGCCAGCGCGCCCCACAACTCCCACACCGCGAAGTCGAAGGAGTAGGAGTGGAACTGGACCCACACGTCGTGCGGGCCGAAGCCCATGCCGGGCCGGGTGTTCGCGAGCAGCGCCACCACGCTGGAGTGCGGGACGACGACGCCCTTGGGCCTGCCGGTCGATCCGGAGGTGTAGATCACGTATGCCGGATCGTGCCGGTCGACCTCGGGCGCGGTGGTGTCCAGCGGCAGATCGTCCCCCTGGACGAGCACGCGGGCCGGCCCGCCCGCCCTGGCCGCCAGCTCCGTGAAGCGGTCCCGCTGGTCCCGGTCCACGAGAACGACCCGAGGGGCGGCGTCGGTGAGGATGTACTCCAGCCGTTCGTCCGGGTAAGCCAGATCCAGCGGCACGTACGCGCCGCCCGCGGAGACGATCGCGACCAGGGCGACGACCTGCTCAAGAGAGCGCGGGACGGCGACGGCGACACGTTCGCCAGGTCCGACACCGGCCGCGCGCAGCGCCGCGGCCAGCCGGTTCTTCTCCTGCGCCAGCTCGCCGTAGGTCAGCGACCGGGTGCCGCCGTCGAGAGCGCACTGGGTGACGGCGGTGGCGGCCGGGTCGCGGTTCGCGGCGGCGTCGAACAGCCCGCCCAGGGTCGCCGCAGTGATCGGCGCGGGCGGCCGGGCGTCGTCTTGCGCCAGGTCGCCAGCCGGGTCGCCAGCCGGGTCGCCAGCCGGGTCGCCAGCCGGGTCGCCAGCCGGGTCGCCGGCCAGGTCGCCAGCCGGGTCGCCGGCCGGGTCGCCGGCCAGGTCGCCGGCCAGGTCGCCGGCCGGGTCGTCCGGCCGGGTGAGCAGGCCGGTCAGCACCCGGGTGAACGTGCGCAGGATAGCCTGGGCGCTCGTCTCCCGCAGCAACGCGCCGTCGTAGATCAGGTTGGCGCGCGGCCGGCCGTCGGGCGTGCGCTCCAGCACCAGCGTCAACGGATAGTGCGGGGCGCCCTCGTTCACGATGCCGGTGATGACGAGCTCGTCGCCGGGCCTGCGCAGAGCGTCCACGTCGGTCGCGACGTCGAACACCACCAGGGTGTCGAACAGCGGTCCGCCGCCCGCCTGGCGGCCGATCCTGGTCAGCGAGACATGCTGGTGCGGCAGCACCGCGCTCTGATGGTCGCGCACCGAGGCGAGCAGCTCGCCCGCCGTGGTGCCGCCGGTCCATCGGGCGCGTACGGGGATCGTGTTGATGAGCAGCCCCACCATGTCCTCGATGCCGGGCACATCCGCGTCACGCCCGGACACCGTGGAACCGAACACCACGTCCTCGCTGTGCAGGATGCCGCCCAGCGTGAGCGCCCACGCGCTGTGCACGGCGACGCTCAGCGGCACGCCCGCCGACCTGGCGGCCTCGTCGACGTCGTCACCCGGCTCCACGGCGGTGTCGGCGAACCGGCCGGACGGGGTGTGCCCCTCGGCGACCAGCGAGGGGCCGGCCAGCCCGGCGAGCTGGTCGCGCCATACCCGGTCGCTCTCCTCGTCGTCGCGTTCGGCGAGCCGGCGTACGTAGCCGGGAAAGCCGCCGCGCGGGTGCACGGTCCCCGGCGCGTGATATTCGGCCAGCATCGCGCGCAACATCGCGGGCACCGACCAGCCGTCGGCGACGATGTGGTGCACGGTCTGCACCAGGACGTTCCTGCCGGAACCGGCGCGGATGAGCGTGTAGCGCATCAGCGGGCCGGTGGCCAGGTCGAACCCGGCGCGGCGGTCCCGCTCGGCGTAGTCGCGGATCTCGCCGTCGGTGATGCCGGGGCGCTCCAGCGTGGTGAACGGCGCCACCGCGCCGCTCTCCAGCACCGAGACCACCCGGCCGTCGGCCAGGGCCACGAACCGCGCGGCCAGGTTCGGGTACAGCGCGAGCAACCGGGTGGCCGCCGCCGCGAGCCGATCGGCGTCCACCGGGCCGTCCAGCGTCATCAGCTGCTGCTCGACGTAATTGCCCGCCGAGTCGTCGTCGAAGACCGAGTGGAAGTACAGGCCCTCCTGCAACGGGGTCAGCGGCAGGATGTCCAGCAGCGCCGGGCCGTCCAGGGCGTCGACGTCGGCCTGCGTGAGGGGCACCGGGCGGAAGTCGCTGGGGGAGTGGCCGCCCGCGTCGAGCGCGGCCAGCCCCGCCAAGGCCGCCAGGAAATACTCGCCGATCGTCGCGATGTCCTCCTCGGTGAACACCCCGTCAGGCCAGGAGATGGCGGTGACCAGTTCGTACTCGCCGGAGGGGCCGGGTTCGGCGATCGCGTTGAACTCCAGGGCGCGCGGCAGGCGCATCCTCGGGTCGCGCTTCTCGCCCAGCTGCCCCGTCGCGCCCGCGAACTGCCAGTCTTCGGACGCGCCCCCGTCGAAGCGGCCCAGATAGTTGAACAACACCTGCGGGGCGGAGGCGTCGAACCCGATGCCGGCCAGATACCGCAGGGCGCCGTAGGACACGCCGTTGCCCGGAACCCGGGCGAGGTCCTCCTTGACCGCCTTGAGCGCGGCGGACAGATAGCCGGGGCCGGTGAGATCGGCCGCCGCGCCAGGGTCCACGGTCACCGGGAACAGCGTGGTGAACCAGCCCACGGTCCGCGACAGCTCCGGCTCGAACCCGGCGGCGCCCGCCACGACCCGTCCTTCGCGGCCGTGGCCCTCGAGTTCGATGTGCGCGAACGTCTGTTCCTGCCCGAGGCCGCGACGCCACCGGGCGAGGGTGACGGCGAGCGCGGTCAGCAGCACGTCGTTGACGCCCGCGTGGAATCTCGCCGGGATCTCGCCCAGCAGTGCGGCCGTGACCTCGGGGGAGGCCGAGACGACGCGCACCCTTTCCCGCGCGACGGTGTCGGCTTCCGACAGCGGACGCCTGCCCACCGGCCCGTCCGCCGCCGGCAGGGGACGCTGGAAGTAGCCGCGGTCCGCGTCGAACGTCGTCTGCTCCAGCAGCTGCGTCCAGCGCCGGAACGACGTGCCCACCGGGGGCAGCTCGATCGGCGTGCCCGAGGTGAGCTGCCGCCACGCCGTGGCCAGGTCCTCCATCAGGACCCGCCAGGACACGCCGTCGATCACCACGTGATGGACGGCCACGACCAGTTCCCGCGCCTCGCGCCGCCAGACGGCACGCAGCATCACGCCGCCGTCCGGGTCCAGCCCGCCGGTGGCCAGCGCGACGCACTCGTCGAGCGGCCGGTCGCTCTCCTGCCACCCCGCGACGGCCAGATCCGCCGCCAGATCCGCCGCCCGGTCCGCCGCCCGGTCCG
>NZ_JBHSPA010000114.1:0-35299 GCF_042656245.1 Nonomuraea insulae | reverse complement strand
CCCGGACGAGTACACCCTCAGCGCCTGATCGAACCAGTCACTGCAAAAGAGCTACACCCAACTGAGTTAGGCGACATGGCGCTGGTGAGGTAGATCGTCGATCTGACGCGTTGCACGCTCACAAGCCGCGATCCAACGCGTGCGTTTTCCGGCATCCCGTATCTCTACGCTCTCGACGGGAGTGCCGTCGCACTGCTCGTCGGGACGATTGATGCCGTGCCATCCACATCGGGTGGCCGAGGCAGTGCCCGCTCCGTGATGGCTGACGTCGTACTCAACGCGGTCGGTGATGGTGAGGCTCACAGTCTCTCCCCAACCCCGCAGGGCGTAGCCGAGTCAAGCACAGGCTCTCCCCCGAGGCATGCGCAGTTTGCCTTCTCCTCACGAAGGCAAATAGTTATGCACCCTAGGGTAAACCTATGGCCCTAGGGCCACAACCGCAGGGGGCCATAGGGGTACCTACGGTCCGAGACCATGAGCATCGATCCATCGAGCTATACGCCCGTGTACAGGCAGCTCGCCGACTTGCTGCGCGAGCGGATCGATGCAGGAGAGTTCTCGCCGGGCGAGAAGGTCCCATCCGAATCCCGGCTCGCCCAGGAGTATGAGGTGGGTCGAGACACCGTCCGGGATGCCATGGCCGTCCTGAGGAACGAGGGCGTCCTCGTTACCGTGAAGGGCGCGGGCTCCATGGTCCGCCCTGCACAAGAGCCCGAGGTGGTCCGGGTCGAGGGCTCAGCACGCGTGGCCGCTCGCATGCCCAGCGACGCCGAGAAGCGCCGCCTGGGCATCGCCGACGGCACTCCCGTTCTCGTCGTTCACCATCGTGACGGCGAGCAGGAGGTCCATCCGGCCGACCGCACTCAGCTTGAAGTCGGAGACTGAGGACTTTCTTGACAGGCTGCGCCAGGTGACGCACGATCCCGTCGTTCGGGAAATCTCTAGAAACTCCTCTGAGGAGGCGATCAGATGAGCCTGAAGTTCCTCGGCAAGGCGACCGACGGCGGGCACTCCCCCACCCTGTGGGAGGACGGAGACGACTACGTCATCCAGGGCTTCGCCGTCAGCGACCCCGAGCACATCGCCGCCATAGGCGGCGTGCCCGCGAACGAACTGGTGATCCGAGTTCCCAAGCGGCTCATGAAGTACCTTCCGGCAGGGGAAGCGCATGGCCCGTCTCAGTGATCAGGACTTCCAGCAGCACTTCCGTACGGCCAAGCGCGCGTTCCACCTGGAGCTGAAGGACAGCTACCACGTGAACAGCGAGACGGAGCCGTTCAGGAAGTGGCGGGCCGGCGAGCACGACGATCATGCCTGGCGGAGGTCCTGGCAGGCGTTTCTCCGCGAGACGTCGGCGGAATGCCTGATCCAACGCGTACGTGTGGTCACCGTGCCGCACGCCCCCTACACCCGGTGGCTGCTCGACATCGCCGGGGACAACGTCAAGGCCGGAGAGGACATCCGCTACCTGCCACGACAGTTGGCCACGGACATCGATCTGCCGGAAGAGGACTGCTGGCTGTTCGATGATGAGCATCTCGTGCTGAGCACGTTCCCCGGCGACGGACGCGCGGGAGTGTTCGTCGCCACGGACGATGCGCACCTGCTCCGCCGCTACGCGACAGCGCGTGATCTCGTCTGGGAGCGCGCGATACCGCATGCGGAGTACATTCACTCCGCGTACATGAACACCGAGCCAATCACCTGATCCCAACCTGTGTCTGCCCCAACTGATCCCGCCCGCGAGGCCCTCGGCTCCCGTCTGCGAGACATCCGCCGAGATGCGGAACTCAACGGACGGGAGCTTGCCTTGCGCCTGGGCTGGCGTCCGCCACGCGTGTCCAAGCTGGAGCACGCGTGGCAGGCCCCCAGCGAGGACGACATCCGGGCGTGGTGTCGAGCCTGTGGAGCTGAGGAGCAGGTTCCCGAGCTGATCGCCACCGTGCGGGCCATCGAGGCTCAGTACGTTGAGTGGCGACGGCAGATGCGGGGCGGGCAGCGTCGTGTCCAACACGTGCTCAGTTCCGATGACCTGGCGACCATGCTGTTCCGGATCTGGGAGCCGTTCCACATCCCCGGCTTCCTGCAGACCCGGGAGTACGCCCGCGCCATCATGTCGCGCGTCATCACGTTCTATGAGACGCCGAACGACCTGGACGCCGCCGTAGCGACCCGCCTCGGCCGCCAGTCCATCCTCCGTATGGGTCAGCGGCGTTTCCACATCCTGATCGCCGAGCAGGCGCTCTACACCCGGGTGGGCGGCAGTGAGGTGATGCGCCCCCAGTTGGAGCACGTCATCTCCGAGATGGCCGCTCTGCCTCGTCTCCATCTCGGCGTCATCCCCCGGCACGCCGACTACGTGCTGGGGCCGCATGCCGGGTACTGGATGTTCGACCAGCGGCACGTGGCCACGGAGACCGTGAGCGCCGCCCTGAACATCACTCAGCCACGAGAGATTGCCCTGTACCTCAAACACTTCGACGGCATCGCCGAATTGGCCGTCTACGGCCAGGAAGCCAAAGCCTTGATCAGGCGAGCACAAGAAGATCTTTAAGAAATCTCGGGAAATATCATTGAGGGGCTGATTGCCCCGTTCGTAGCGTGCCTGACATGGACAGTCACGGGTCCGCACCCGCAATGCGAGCGCCTACAGGCGCTGTTCCCATGAGCAGGTCTGCCGACGACGACGTGACGCGGCGTCGGCAGGCCGTGATCCCCATCCTGGTCGGCGTCGCCTTCTACGAGTGGACGGTTCTCACTTCTAGCCACCGTGGTTCCTGTGGCGTAACCAGTGATCAGAGATGGGCCACCGTTCATGTCGTCGCCGCACTCATGAACTCGCCTGCCGGAGCTGTTGGTTACATCCGGCCTACTCGCGTCGATCGTGATCACCCGCTCGACTATGTGGTTACCAAGCCCATCATCCGAGGCCGCCGTCTCCCTTGCGGCATCGTCAGGCTGTGGGGCGGTGCTTGAGATGGCATGCGTCACGATCACCTGTCCCGAGTGGTGCACGGAGTCCCACTTGGCGACCACCGGCTCGGTCCTGCATCGAGCCGAGCTGCGCACAGTGAACCTGAGCCTCGAAGACGTGGGGTACACGCCGACACTCTTCATCGAACTCGTACAACAGGATCCGGGCGAGATCGGACCGGTGATCAGACTTCGTGTCGGCGAACTCCGCGTCGCCGACCTCAAGCCCGGTGAAGCGCTGTCCACGGCCTTGCGGCTGATCGGCCTGACCGAGCTGGTGATCAGGTCATGACGGCCCCCGCCATCCGCTGGGAGGACCGAACGGCTTCGCCGATGCGCTACGTATACGGCTGGGTCGGCGACATCTGGGCGTTCACGATCGACAAGGGTGGCCAAGGCCCGACCCTGCACCCGAAGCTGCCTGGCCCGTTCGGGGCGCGGGATTGCGAGGGTCCCTTCACGTCGGAGGAAGCCGCGCGCAAGAGGGCCGGTGACGTCCTCACGGAGTTCCTGTCGCAGCTTCACCAGGAGGTCGCACGATGAGCGATCCGATGAGCGACGACGAGTTGGATGCCCTCCTGGAGGCCGCCAACCGGACACTGCTCGCGATCACCGAAAGGGCTTTGCCCTCGCCAAGAGCGGCGACACGCCTGGCTGAAATGCTGGGCGAGATCTTTCCGGAATGGGAGATCTCGTGCGAGCTTCGCCCAGGCTCGATGGCATGGTGCGCCAGGCTGCGGCGTGAGCTGACTGCCCCGATGCGGCAGGCCGGGATCCTCCGGAACATCAAGTGCACCACCGGCACGCGCCTTGCTGACGCGCTGATGCGTCAGATGGAAATATTCGCCAGCCTCAGAGCGGCGGGATAACTGATGTACCCCGTAGGCATTGCTCCCGTCCCTCCGCAGGACCACGAGGCCGTCTGCCAGTTCTGTCACGCCCAGATCATCAAGGTGAAGGCCATGCCCATCGCCAACGAGTACTGGATCGCGACGGAACCGCAACCCGGGGTTCCCATGTCGAACGCCTGCCAAGGGCGACCCATACCTGACATTGGCCCAGGCGCTTTCGGCAGTCATGAGCCCGCATGAAACCGCCACTACACCCAAGGAAGTATCGAATGGAGCTGATCATGCTTGTATTGATGGAGACGAACCCCTGGCTTCCCGCTTCACGCCCTCAGCCAGCCCAAGTGCCGCCACGTGAGGCGTACTGTCCAAGCATGGCCAAGGGTGGCGACGAAGAGCCCCCAATCTGCGGCACCTGCATGGGAGCGGGCGGCGAGTGGATGGAGCTGAACGGCAAGAAGAACAAAGAGCGCAAGTGGGTGAAGTGCACGGCGTGCAAGGGAACCGGCCGTAAGTGACGGACCCCATCACCTGCCCTCAATGCGACGGCCGCCGAGGAACCAGGCTCGGCGACCTCTTTCTCGCCTGCCAATTCTGCGGCGGTCTCGGCTGGGTCGGCGGAACGAACGAACCCGCCGAGCGAGGGCAGGACGATGAGGAACCACCTCCTCCGCCGCCTGCATGGCAGCACAAGGTGTGGGCTGACCCATGGATCGCGGCCACGCTGGGCTGTCGCTACTGCTTTGGCTCTAAGCAGCTCACCAGTATCGATGAGGACTCCGGAACACTGGTGACTGTTCCGTGCTTCTGCACGACGCAGTGATCCTGCGTCCTCTGCTCCGTGAGGAATCCCGATGACGACTTCCTGCTATGTCCCCTGGTGTACGTGGGACCACTCGGACGGTCTGGCAGGTCACTCGGCCCAGCTCGGTGTGTGGAAGCTGGGCACAGTGGCGGCCTTTCAGCTCTTCATCGCCCAGATGCCGCCGAACCCACCAGCCTTCACCATCACCCGCTATCAGGAGCGCAGGGCCCCACGCGTATGGAAGTTGAACTGCGCTCAGGCCGCCGACATAGCGGACCTGCTCGACCTGTTCGAGCTGCTGGACGGTGACACGAGCAGAGACTTCGCTGCCGCCCTTCGGCGGGCAGCCGCAACGCTCGCCGGCCCCTTTGGACCCCGGCTCGGACGGTGACGTCCTAACGCCGGAAAGGGCCTCGGATCCCACCGCCCCGAGGCCCGAGCCGGGGCCGTCTGCCCACACCCGCGAGCACGGCCCCGGCTCCCCTAAAACGCAAGAAAGACCCCCACCTCCATGCTGGAGGTGGGGGTCGTGTCGTTCTTCAGTCGGTGTCTCCACGCTGTGCTTCAAGGCTCGCCGCGAGGGTGTCCTCCACTCGGCGGACCGTCTGCTCGACTCGGTTGACCACGTCTCGGGTGGAGTGCCCGTTGTTCGGCTTGAGCTGGGCCTCGATCTTCTCCAGTCGCTGCATGACGCCCGGTCGTCCCTGGACGCCAGGGCGATCCGGCTCCCCCTGCCAGTCGTCGATCGCGTCGCTCATCTTCCTCAAGAACTTGACCAGCTTCGCGATGACCGTGACGCCGCCCGCCAGAGCGGCCAGGGCAACGCAGGCAGCAATGATCTCCGTCAAGGAACCCCCTCTGGCTAAGCGGGAGACAGCTCCCAGGTCACTTCCCAGAGGCGATTGCCATGGGAGAACTTGTGGGCGATGGACTCGATGAAGAAGTCCTGCGAGACGCCCATGCCCGCGTTGTTGGTGGCGGTCAGCGTGACCTTGTCGCCGACTCGGCGGGTGTACGCCTGCGCCCGGTACGCCTTGCTCTTTGTCGCGTAGAAGCTCAGCGAGAAGATGGGGCGGTCGTCGGCGTGCGTCTCCAGCACGAGGTTGGCGTACGCGAGAGCATCCGTAGCGGTGGCGAACAGGTTGGCCGGATTGGTGTAGGTGCGGATCGCGTTGTGCTCATCCTGAGAGTTGAAGTCATCGGCTTGAACGAGTCGCTGGTCGCCACGCACCAGCGGAATGCCGGTCACTTCGATGTTCTGATGCGACTGCGTCGTACCGCCGAGGCTGGGAACATACTCGATGGTGAAGCTGGGATTCGATCCTGAGGGCGTAGGGTCGGTCACCTGCGTGATCGATCCCGAACCACCCCCTCGGATCGCCACCGTAAACGGGGCCTCGCTGTGAGGGTTGGGGTCAATGTTGAAAGGTCCCGGATCCTCCGAGACTGCCCCGGTAATCTCGCGGCGTGCAGTGCCGAGGTAAGTCTCGGGAACGGGCTCGGATGTGTCGTGAGTGAATTGGCCATTTGCATAACCGGCTGGCACGCCAGCTTGTGTCAGTGGCCCAGGATCAGTGCCCGGTCTAATACTAACTACGTGCCCAGCGATACATAGGGTGGGCAGTTCCCCCCAAGGAAAGTTCACCAGAAAAGGATCGGGATCCCTGAAGAGACCACCACTATTTCCACCGTTGATCGCGACGACGCCCTCGGCGAGCGTTCCATGCCAGCCAGTGATGCGGAACACTTGCACGGCCCATTCGCCGCTAAAGCCACGCGTCAGCGATACGGTCGTTCCATCCTCGTCTCCAACGGCTACCTTGCCGAGTGCGTAACCAGAGGCGAGCGATGACCAGCCCGGTGCTGAAGTACCCGCGCCCCATCCGGCGAAAATCAATAGCAGATCGCCCGCATTAACCGTCGAGGGCAGATCCACATCGAACGTGCTCGATGGTGTCCCTGCCGTGGCCTGGCTGCTGAAGTCGGCCACCACGGGCATTCCGGGGCCATTCACGTCACGTGTGTGGCCGGTCCACCGCACTACGGTTCCGTTATAGGACGCCTGGAGCGCCCGTGTCTGTCCAGAGGTCAAGGCGTACGGTCCAGGGTCAGTGAACAGCGTCGCCTCTTCACCTTCGGTCCATGGAGAGACCCCAGCGATGACGCGGTTGAACACCTCGCGCCGCCAGTCGTACGGCTCCAGCTGGTGGTAGCCGTACTTGCCGTCCATCGCGTCAGTGAAGGCCATGACCGAGGTGGCATCGACCCGTGCGCTGCGTGCAGCGAAGGCAACATGGCCCTCCTGCGTCTCGTAGAGGAAGCCGAATTCGGTCTCCTCTACGCGCCGGGCGACCTCCATGGCGTTGGTCTCATCGATGGCGAAGACGCCTGTGGTGATATCGCCCTCGTCGATCACCCCAGGAGGGTGCAGGAGCATGGACTCTGACAGCACGTTGCCGACCAGTAGACCCGTTTTGCGGCCTGCGAGGCTGGCGGGCGGAGTGATCTGCTGTGTCGCGAGCTTGGACAGTCGCCCCTCGCCGGAGATCGAGGCGAGTTTCTTCGGCCCCGCCGACACCGAGGCTGTCAGCTCCGAGATGTCACCGGTCCACAGGATCCCGGCGACCTGAGCGGGCAGGCCGTCCCAGACGAACAGGTCGTCGATCTCTGGCCGGTCGTCTGCGGTGCCCCACTCGGCGTAGATGCCCACCGACTCGGCGGAGGTGTTGCCCGCCAGGCCGACGAAGAACGGCACGCCTTCCAGGTAGGCCGTGACGGAGGTGCCCTCGACAAGAACGCCGATGGTGGCCCCGGAGTACACCTCGATGTTACGGCTCGCTACGGGCGTCTCTACGCCAGAGATCACGTCGAAGAGTTCCAGTACGCCCGACGCAGCGTTGAGCACGCAGGCGCTGTAGTCGTTGCTGTCTACGTACCGGTAGACCACGCCCACGCGGTTGGCGGAGGAGCCCAGGACGCTCACGCGGGCCTGAACGTAGTAGTCGGCAGAGCCAGAGTCCACGACGGCGAGATGTGTCCCGTCCTCTTCCGTGGCGACTGCCCTGCTGCTGGTCACGGCCCAGCTCGTCACGGTGGCAGTGATGTTATCGACGTAAGCGACGACGTCCCCGTTGGCGTGGCTGTCGTCGGTCCAGAACTGGATGTCGATGTCATCCAAGGTGTCCGTCAGCGTCACTACTCGTGAGACCTGAGTCCAGGTGTCCGGAGCGAGGTCCGTGGCGTCGGCAAAGGTGTAAGTCACACCCGCCGCACCGAAGACGACAAGGGTCACCTTAGGGAACGATGCTGCCGGGACATAGACCCACGCCGAGATGATGACCGTGTCACCCGTGGTCGCTCCCGTGTCCACGCCCGTGCACTTAGGGCCGTACAGGTAGAACGGGGGGTTGGTGGCCGACCGCTTGATCTCCAGACTGGCAGAGCCGCTATGAGCGACGCTGGTGACCCGGGTGATGGTGCTGTTGGTCTGCGTGGTCCATCCGGTCGTGTTGGTCTCGAAGCTGGAGTTCTGCACCTTGTTGGTCGCCAGCGGCTCCGAGTAGAGCTTCCCGGTCTCGTCGGCCTCCATGGCTCCGTCTGCTCTTCTGAAGCGATCCTTAACGAGCAGGGCCGGGTCGGGATTCGTAGCCGTGGCGGTGCGCACTCGGACCTTACGGCCGGTCTTCAGGCTGCGAGGCGAGCTGTTCAATGGCGAACTGGTGTTGAAGTAGGAGAACCGATCGTCGTCATTCCGCAGAGTCGCGCGGAACTTGCCTGGACCCGCCTTGCCGGTCAGCAGGGACGGCCAGTCGCGGCCGGTGAATGTCTCCAGCGACAGGATGTAGGAGGTGATGTCCTCAACGTCCTCGGAGAAGTCCCCGTCGTTGTCGAAGTCCCACTCCACCACGATGTCCGCAGGGACCTGGCCGGTGTGCTTAAACAGGGCGTTGCCTGAGCCGGCGACTTCCACGCCACCGGACGGCACCATAGCGAACGCCACGAGAGCCGAACCGCCGAGGACAACTCCCCCAGAGCCGGTGACGTCGCCGATGAGCGTGATGGCCCGTGACGGCGGGAGCCATGCCTGTCCCCGCTTACGGAACGGCTGCCGGAAGACAACGGTGTTCGGCATGAGCCCTCCGTTCGGCTAGGTCAGCCCTCTTCGATCCAAAGCGTCCCGGCGAAGGTGAGGTCGTCGGCGACGGTGGATTCGCATCGAATGAGCAGCGCCTCCCCCTGGATGGCGGCCGGGGAGAATCGGGGATCTGGGTACCAGATCTCGAATGGTGAGTTCCGGATGTTCCAGGCGATCTCCTCGATCACCTCGTTGTCGCCGCTCGTGGTCGCCACGGTGGTGTTGTTCACCTCAACGGCGAATGAGGGGGTCTGATTCGACCTCCCGACCTCTTCGGGCGCTCCAGATGAACCTCCGGAGCCGGATGTGACCGTGGCACGGAAACGCCGGATGGTGATCCTCAAGCTCTCCTCGGCCGTGTCACCCAACTCGGAGGTCTGGCCCAGTCGGATGCCTCGGATCTTGCACGGCAGGTCGTCCGCTGGAGAGATCTCCCACAGGTCGGTGTTGCCGCCAGCGTTGGTGACAGTCCCGGTCCACGGGACCGTGTAGATGCGTCCGGTGGACATCAGCGGAGCCTCCAGATTCGGTTAGGACGGGGCTGAAAGACGGGCAATGAACCGATGCCTGCATGGGTGATCGTCAACTTAGGATCCTGCGTGGTTCCAGATGCAGACGAAAAACTGAACGTCACCATTTCGATTCCCGTGGGAGCAGTGCCGCTTCGTTGCCTGTCGGAACTGACAAGAAGACGAACAGTCCCCGTTTTAATATTCGAGACAGTCAGGAATGTAGCATCCGAGGCGAAAGCTTTATAAGCTCCAGCCGCGCCTATACCACTTGTAGTCAAGGTCGCAACTCGCGTGAAGCCTCCAAGACTTGCGCCCGCCACATAATCGGCGAGCTCTAGAGAAGCGCCCCAGTCCCGATCTCGAACTTCCAGCGTATAATCGGTGTTACTGCTGTCAGTTTCCAGCCATAGTGCGAGTTCCACGGCGGAAACCATGTCGGAGTCCACAAGTGACGACGTGTCAAACCCAACGAAACCTTCATGGCAGAAGTAGTCAGAAACACTAAAGGACTGGCCGACACTTCCACTACTTGAAACTTGCGAAGCGGTCGACCGGGCAGTTGAGTAATTGCTACTGAATCCCCGCACTATCCCATCGCCGCTAACGCCGAACACCGTGGTGACGGTGCCTCGGGTGCGCCAGCCCTTCGCGTTCGGGACACTCTCCACCGAGTCCCACACCGCCTCATAGAAGGCAACGGCAGGATCTGGCGTGAGGATGCGGTCCTTGATGGGCTGCCCGCGGTCGTCCCTCTTGCCCGTGTCCATCTCCTGGACGCCGGAACGTGGGACCGTAGGCGGGTTAACGATGCGGCGGTGAGGGTCAACCCTCAGTTCCTTACCGTCAGGCCCGTACAGACGCACCCAGGCGTCTACGCCGACGATCTCGCCGTCCTTGTCGTAGATGAAGTCCGGCTCCTGGTAGAACTCCAGCCGGTTCTGACCCCGAGCCTTGTCGATGACCGGCTGCTTCTTGTCCCGCCAGTCCCGGGCGGCCACGTCCTTGATGGCCTCGGCCCGCTCTCTCGGGTTCATCAGTCCCCCGTATCCGCGAGCGTGAGCCTGGGCGTGACAGCGATGCCCTCACCGTTGAACTCAACCGTCAGCGGCGAGGAGAAGTCCTCGAACCACTGCAGGGCCCCGTCCGAGGTGCGGGTCACGTAGTAGCCGTAGCAGGGCTGCGCCGACTGGTCGGCGGTGGAGGTGAACGTCTGCTGGGCATAGACGCCGACACAGGGGTCTCCGGCCGTAGTCGTCCAACTGCCGCCCGTCAAGGCTTTGGAGGAGTAGCCGGTGAAGGTGGCCTCGGTGAAGTCCGTCTCGTCCAGGGCCTCGATCTGACCAGCCGTGAGCCCGTTGGTGACGTCGTTCTTGTACAGGCGCAGGGTGTAGTTCACGGCCAGGATCGCGTCGAGGAGATCCTCCTCGCCCTGGTTGACGACCACGAGCGTCACGACGCCTCCTTCATGTGCTTGGTCAAGGGATTCGCCGGCCCTTTCCGCGGAGTGCTCATGCGTTGCTCAGCGCTCCTCGGAAGCCGCCGTTGACCAGCTCATCTCTGATGAGCGAGATCAGGTCGCGTTCGCTGCGGATGGAGCCTTGGACGTAGAGGTTCACCGTCACGCCGCCTGCTCCTCCTTGGCCGAGCATGTTGCGTGTCTGTCCGGCCGGGATGACCGAGGAGCCGAACGGAAGCCGGACCAACTCCGGGCCCTGCTCGCCGACCAGCGTCATGTTGGAGCGAGGACCACCGCCAGCAGCGCCGATGATGCCGCCGCTCGCTTTCTGCTGGGAGATCTTGGCTGCGAACTCCTGCACCTCGGTGCGGACCGTGGTGATGCGGACCGTCTTGTCCTGGATGGACGCGAGTGCTGCCTTGGCCGCCGCGACCTGAGCCTGAAGCTGCGAGATCTCAGCATTCAGCTTCGACTTGCGCTCCTTGGTCAGCTCCGGGTTCTGCAGCTCCTTCTTCGCCGTGGCGATCCTGGACTGCAGCTCGGTGATTCCAGTGGTGATGGAGGACTTGTACTCCTTGATGAGCTTGGGATCGCCCAGCTCGGCGATCGCCTTCGCCTTCGCTACCTGCAGCTTCGTGATGTCGGCGTTCAGCTCGGCCCGCCGCTCCTTGGTCAGGTTGGGATCGGCGAGAGCGGCCTTAGCCTGGTCAAGCTTTATCTGCAGGTCGTTGATGTTCGCCTTGATCTCGACCTGTCGATTCAGCTCGGCTGATGCCGTCTTCCACTCGCCCACCTTGGCGATGGCCGCGTCCAGACCGGCGACCATCTTCCGGCCGAACTCCTCCATGCCGGGGATCTTGCTGAGCCCCTCACCGACGGACCGCAGGGCACCGAGCATTCTTTCGACGGAGCCGAGCACGACCTGGTTGACGTTGTTGAAGATGCCGGTCAAGACCGGGAGGAAGCCGTTGAAGGCACTGAACATCTTCGACCAGACGTCGATGATCCCGCTGATCCCGCTGATCACCAAGGGGATCGCTTGGAGCAGCGCGACGAAGATGCTGCCTATCAAGGACTTGTTCTCCAGGACGACCTTGGCAAGATCACCCAGGCTGACTGCTATGTCCGCAAAGATCCCTTTCAGGGATGGTCCAATCACCCCGAGCAGGCCAGTGAAGGCGTCCATGATCGGCTGCACGGCTGGCTTCAGCTCCAGGACTGCCGCCTTGACCTGACCGATGAACTCCTTCAGCGGTCCTGACGCCTGACTGAAGGCGTCCTTGAAGATCGGATTGAACTCCTTGACCAGGCCCTTTGCTGCGTTGAGAGCCTCCTGGACGACCGATATCAGCGGCTTTGCCGCGTCCGTCATGATCGTCTTGATCTCGTTGCCGGTCTTGGCGAACTGAGCGCGAATCTTCTCGTTCTCCGCGAGAAGCAGAGCGCCGATGCCGACGAACCCTGCTCCCAGACCGAGGACGAGGGCTCCACCTAGAGCTGCGGCAACGACGGGGGCCGCACTCGCAACGACAGCGACGAGGGCCGCCGTAAGAACCGGACCTGCAGCCGACGAGGCCGCCTGGAAGCCGCTGGAGAGGGCGTTCTGGATGGCCCCTGCTCCACTGCTGATCGCGCTGCCAACACTGGAGACGAGCCGCGACCCGATGGACTTGCCGGAGCTGTCCGCGTCCTTGACCGAGCCGTCCAGGTGGCTTCGGATCGACTGGCGCATCTGGGAGAACGCGGTGTTGGCCTTGGCCGCGATGCCGGAGAACAGGTTCCCCGTTCGGTCGCTTCCCCGGACAGTGATCGTGACTTCGTTAGCCAAGGCTCACCCCTCCGACCCGAGTTCTTCGAGCTTCAGCAGGCGTAGGAATGAGGCATCTTCAGCGAGGAGCTGGGACGGCAGACAGCCGAACCGTTGACACATGGTCAGCACCCACTGGGCGTGCTCCAGCGCGCGAGGCTTGGCTACGACACGTCCATGGGAATCGACGCCACCAGGGACGGCTCTCCACCTGGTGACAGCCCGTCCAAAGGGGCGGGGACACCGCTTATCGCATCGGCCCACGCCAGGATGATCCGCAGCACGAAGTCGATGTCCTGATCGAGCAGACCCTCCAGGGTTGCGGGGACCGGCTCGTCGTCATCGTCTTCGAGGTTCCAGGACACGAGTACGCCGGCGAACCGCTCCAGCAGCTCGGCGATGCTCTCCATCTCCTCGGCCGTAGGCGAGGCGGACAGCTGGAGGTCGAGAAGCGGGGCCATGTCGAGCAGGCCGCCTGTGGACATGGAGCGGGCCTTGACCTCCAGCCCGGCCATGTCGTCGTCTTCGTTGAAGACCAGCTTGTAGACCCTCGCCGGTCGCTTGTAGCCCATGTCAGGCTGACCACTCAGGTACGGTGCCGTTGGCGAGAACGCCCGGCGCTGACCAGGTCAGCGAGCCATCATCCCCACGTTCCAGCGAGTAGTCGGTGTACAGCACCTCGGGGGCGAGGGTCTGTCCCGACACGGTGATGGTGGTCGTACGGGCAGCCGACGTAGAGGGCACGGTCTTGAACACGTCGTGCGACTTGTCCGCCTCGTCATTGAAGACGCCGTTGAGCGTGATCGAGAAGTCGGCGAGAAGCAGCAGTCGCTCCATGGCGCTCTTGTCGATGCCGGTCACGTCTTGGACGGCTCGGGGTGTGGCGAACTCGAAGTTGGTCACGTCGTTGCGGATGTCCTTCGCGCTGCCGCCCGAGGTGTCAACCGACAGGGTCGTCCACCCCAGTCCACTTTCCTTGGAAATTGGACCCACCTTCTCTCTGCAGATAGCTGATTGCCCTGATCAACAGCTCAGGGTCGTCGTTTAAGAGCCCAATGGCGCTATTGCACTTCCGACAGAGCAAGCCCCGGACTTCGCCCGTCTTATGGCAGTGGTCAACCGCGAGGTAGAACATGCTTCTCGCTCTGCCGGGCTCGTTGGGCTCGCCCTGACCGCAGATGGCGCAGACACCGCCCTGCTTCTGCAAGAGGCGCCAATACGCGTCCGGCATGAGGCCATAGGTTTTGAACAGGGCGTAGCGGCGGCGGGTCTCTCTGGCGTGCTCAGGGTTGTCCTTGACCCACTTGCGGGCTCTCTCGGCTTCACACGCCTTGCACCGCGACATGACCTTGCCCTCGGGTTTCCCCGCCGCCTTGTAGAACTCCGTGAGCGGCTTCGTCTCCCCACAGCGGGTGCACTCTTTGGTGTCCTCAGGGCGTGGTTCGGCAGAAGGAATCATGGACTGACCGTATTGATCGACTACGACGTTCTCCGGCCAAACGCCCTCACCCTTCGAAGCGCGACTCCGCTACCCGTGTCCCAGCCAGACGCAGCGGGCGGTGTGGTGAAGGAGATCGCCGTGCGGGTGGTCACAGTCCTCGTCGTGATGCTCGGTGCAGTGGCAGTAGGCTTCGCACGCGGGACAGCCGAGCAGGCTTCCGGACTGGTGCGGATAGTCGAGGTGGCCAAGGTTGTCCATGGTCGCGTCCCCCTCTTTCGCCATCTGGGCCCCCTCGTCGGGGCATGACAAGGGGCCCACCGCTGAATGCGATGAGCCCTTGCTCGTTTGCTTTTGCTTGGCCTGCTGCCCGACTTAGCCCGGGGGTCGCAACCCACCGCTGCGGATCCGAGTGATCGTGGACTGATTGACGCCGTACTCTTCGGCGATCGATCTGTGCGTTCGTCCTTTGAGTGACCGGATTCGAGCCACGTCCTCGGGAGTCAGCTTTGGGGTTCTCAGCGGCGGGACGGCCCACCACACGGTGTCTTCCTGCCAGGACGTGTTTCGGAGGATGTTCCTGATCTGGGTTGGTGTGAGCCCGTATTGCTCAGCGAGTTCGTCGATCGGTTCACTCGCCTTCGAGCGGATCCCGCGCACCTTCTCCCATGTGACCGTGGCTCTCCGTCTGTTCTGCGTTTGGCCTGCGGATGTTGCCCAGCGGCAGTTCTCTGGCGAGTATGGGCCGTTCACGTCAATCCGGTCGAGGCTCGCTCCGTCGGGGCGTTCGCCCATGTCAGCAAGGAAGTTGCGGTATCCCGTGCCGTCCGGAGCGGGACGGGGCATCCATCGTTCGCAAATGACGATGCCCCGAGCGCCGTAGTACTTGTGGTCGGAACGGTTGGCGTTTGAGCACCGCCGGACCATGTTGTGGTACGTCTCGTGCGTCCTGCTCCGTTTGGCTGTCAAGCACGCTCCCGCAGGGTATTGATCCTCTCCTGATGCGCAGAGAAATCATATACCCATTGATCGCTTCGATCGTAGCGGCGGATCTGACCGTTCGGGTTCCCCCTCCAGTCGCCGGCCCGCACTAGGTAGACCTCTGGCCGGTCAAGACGTACCTGGTGAGGGGCGAAGCACCGTTGCCCGGCCTCGAACTCGAAGACGGTGAGCCCGGCCTCGTCGCGGCGCTCGGTGTACCGGCGTCGGGCCTCGCGGCGGATGTAGTGCGCCTGCTTCTGGCCGAGGTCGGTGCTCTCGTCGATGAGGGATTTCCACCCCTGCAGATAGGCCGGACAGTCCGCCTCGGCGCAGGTGGCAGTCCGCCAGTGTGTCGAGGGTGGTGCAATGACCTGGTAGGTCTGGAACGCATGAACTGGGAGCTGCGGCGTGATCCGGCTGACGGGCCGCATTAGAAAGTCACCGCCAACTCGTTCTTGACCACCACGACCACGAACGAGGCACTGCTGAAGGTACCGGTCGTGACGACCCGGAGGTACTGCTCGACCGCCTGATTCCCTGCGGTGGCGATGCGCTGCGAGGCGACGCCGGTCGCGGCGGTGAAACCGCCTCCGGTCACATCAGCCCACGAGTCGGAGTCGCCATCGTCGTCCGACTCCTGCAGCTTCACGGTCACCGAGGTGCCGGTGAACGCGGTCACGTGGAGGTATGCCTGCACGCCGAACGATGTGGCCTCGCCGAAGTCGTAGGAGGTGCCCTCGGTCTCGTCGGTGTCGCTGCGTACGCCTGCGGTGAGCTGCGTTCCCCATTCCAGGCCGTAGCCGTTGGCCAGGGCTTGAACCTCAAAGGTGAACTCGCCTGCGTCGCCACGGCTGCCGTCGTAGTTGATCTGCTTGGCCACCATCGCCGCCGCCGCGTTGCCCAGCGTGGTGCCCCGGAGGTAGGTGACGACCTGGTTGGCGGCGGGCAGCGCCGAGAAACGATCGTGCGCCCTGTCGGTGCTCGGATTGAAGTAGGACGTGAACTCGATGGCCCCGTCACGCAGTCCGCCGATGCGCTCCATCGCGGACTTGTCGATGCCAGTGACCTCCAGCGGGGCATGCCCGCCACCGATCCGGCCAAGGCTGTTGATGTCGCCGCTGAGGTCGTATCCGGCGACCAGAAGGCGATCACCGAGACCTGACTGCTTGGGCACGTCGCCTCCTAGGGACTCTGCGACCAGAGGTCATTGACGATGAGTGGGATGGTCAGCGTGTACACGCGATAGGTGGCACCGTCCTGCTGGATGTAGCCCGCTTGGGCCGAGAGGGTTACGCCTGCCTGGCCAAGCAGATCCACGTTGCGGACGTTGCCGCCCAGCTCGAAGTCGCCGCTGTAGGCCGTCATCAAGGCGTCCAGCGCACCGAGCATTGCCGGGTCGATCGCGTCAGGTGGGTCCTGCTGCATCGAGGCGTAGATCCGCAGGTTGAGGACCAGACGGCCGGTGGTCGAAGTCAGGCCGGAGCCGGAACGCACCGGGCCAATCTCCTGCACCCACACAGCGGCGGTGAGGCCGTTGCCGGGCGCGTTGGTCGGCTCGAAACCGTTGACACGCTCGAAGTGTCCTGATGCCGCAGCATGGGACACAACGGCGTCCAGGATGCTTGCAGCGTCCAGGGACATGACTACTCCATCCGGCGAATGAACTGGGGCAAGACCTTCTCGGCGATGTCGGCTGCCTCGGCCTGGAGCCGCTGCGTGGCCAGCCGCCAGTGGGCGTAGCCCGCGAACCGGGTCTCCGGGGCGTTGCGTGAGCCGACACCTGCCAGCCAGGGGCCGTAGATGACGCCGCCGTCCGTGACGACCGAGTCTCCGGTCGTCCGGTCGGTCTGGATGTGGCCCTCGTAGTAGCCGGTCGGGTTGCGTAGTACGCGATCCAGCTCGGAGTGGACGATGTTCACGCCACGGCGGGCGATCTCTTCCTCGGCCTCGTCGATGAAGGCGGTGACCGCAGCACGTGCCTGACCGTTGAAGACCGGCCCGCTCGTGCTGGTGTCGATGTCGATGTCCATCACACAGCTCGCGATCTGGCTTTCCGGCCGAAGGCCGTGTACGCCTGCTCGCGGATGTCCCGCAGCGCACGGCCAGCGGCTTCCCGCTGGTACTCGCCGGAGCCGACCACGCGGGCGTAGCCGGAGCCCTCTTGAAGCAGGGTGTTGATGGCCTCGGCGACGCACAGGGACCGCACCATGCCGGGCACCACGTGCCTGCTGATGGCGGCTGAGGTGCTGTGAGAACCCGTCACGGTACCGAGCACGCCTCGCTGGACGGTGAGCGTACGGAGGGCGTAGATGTCCGCTCCACTGCTGTGTGCGGCCAAGACGCTGCCGTCCCAGGCCCTCTTCACGATCAGGCTGTTGCCCGCGACATCGACGATGAGCATGCGCTCCGAGCCGATGAGGATGGTCTCCCCCACCGCATAGGCCGAGCCCGTAGTCACAGGCACGGTCACGTCGGCCGCCGAGGCGGATAGGTTGCCGCCAAGGTTCTGTGCCGTGTCGAGCATCGTCTTGCCGGTGACGAGCATCCGCTCATCGCCGACCTGGATGAGGTCCCCGACTCCGACAGGTGAAGAATCTGAGACGTCCACAGCCGTCTCTGAGGTGTCCAGGTCCTCCGAGAGCGTTCCGGCCGCCTGTGACTCGTCCTTGAAGCCGAACAGGCCCGTTATGGCGATCGACCGCTGATGCGTGGAACCGCCTCCGAAGGAAGCCGCGGAGTCGAGGTCCAGCTCCAGTCGGCTGTACGGCGGGCCTGAGTTCGCCGGCTCAAGGAAGTAGTCCGAGGAATCGATGGTCACGCCCCCGCTTGTCACCGAGGTGATCGAAATGGCCTCGTCGGCGTCCAGCCACAACCGCCATGGGCGGGTGTACTGCCCGTTGGGCCAGTCGAAGTAGCGAGTGCCCAGCTCGGGATAGAACACCCTGTGCAGGAAGCCCTCGATCGTGCTACTCGCTGACTCGATAGCTCGGTCGATCTGCGCGTCGCTGCGTGCGGTCAGCTTTACGTCGAGTGCCGACTTGACGGCCTCTCGGGTTGTGTAGACCGGCGTCGTGATCGCCACGTGTTCCTCCCGAGAGGTCGAGGTGTTCAGTTGTCAGCCGGACCAGGTCCATCCGTCGTAGCGGCAGTGGAGCTGCCCTTGCGGGCCCTCTTGGAGGGGCTCGCCGTCGTGCGGGCAGGCTGCTGGCGGCCGGTCTCGCTCGGCGTCTCGCTCGTCTGCGGCTTCTCTGGCGATGTCGATGAGCTGTTCCCAGGAGATGGCTCCTCCTCGGTGAAGTCGTTGGCGTTGCGCCAGGTGACGCCGTGAGCGTCGGTGAACTCGTCCACTTCGTGCGACGGGCCACCCTGGCGTGTGATCTTCGGCATGGGCTGTCCCTGCTCTACGTGGTCGGGGCTTAGGCACTGCGGGCACCTGGCCAGCCCCACAGCGAAAGCCGTAGAGCAGGCCAGGCACACGGACAAGGCCACGGCTACGCCGCCACCACAGACGCGCCGTTATCGAGCGGCACGTACAGCACGGTCCACGCGATCGAACCGTCCGTGGCCCCCGTGGACAACTCGATTGCGCCGGTCTCCAGGATCAGCTCAGCCTGACGGCCGGTCGCGTAGAGCAGGGTCGAGCGCATTGCGTTCGCGACGACGCCAGTGATGGTCAGGTACGCACCAACGGCGCTGTCCGTGGTGCCGAGGTCCAGCACGGCGCACAGGTCCACACTCGCGCCGGTCGCCGTGGGGTTGTAGACCAGCTTGGTTCCCGCATCGGCGACGGTGACGGCCGTGGTGACCTTACCGACGATGGCCTTGATCAGGACCCGGCCACCAGTGATGGTGAACAGCGAGCCAGCCGCCGGGAGGGCCGTGGCCCGATCGACCTTGACGCCCTCAAGGATGGTGCGGAGCTGGTCGCCCTGAATCAGTACAGACATGATCAGCCCTCTCAGACGACGTTGGAAGCGAGGTTCGCGGGCTTACGCTGCACGACCAGGTCATGCAGGATGGCGACGCAGATGCCGCCGGACACGGTGACCTCGACGCAGTTGAAACCGGCGGAGAGCTGCGCGGCGTCCACGGTGAACACCATGCAGTCGTTGGTGGCGTCGGTGGACAGGTCGAGCGTGTCGTCCTGTTCCGCCATCGCCGTCCACGTGCCACCGATACCCGGGCCCTTGTGCGGGTAGACGTCGCAGTCCAACACCGCCTCGCTGGTGCCGTCGATGGACTGCTTGATGGTGGCGACCTGCGTGCCAGCGTCGAGGAACGTTACGAAGGTGACGGCGGTCGCGCCCTTCAGAGGAATGTGCACGCCGCTCGCAGCCGCGACGACGTTGAAGACTCGGCCAAGGCCCTTCATGGTGGTGCCTTTCCGGGCAGGGGTTTCGATGCCTGCCCTGGTGAGACCCCGGCGGGGAGGTTAAGGCCCACCGGGGGTGGCGCGGATGTCAGGCGCGGGCCGCGATCTTCACGTACGCGGACAGCGTGTTCGAGCCCTTCGCCGGGGTGATCGCCGACTGCAGCCACGGGCGGCCATCGACACGCTCAATGATCCGGACGGCGGTCTTGTCGTTGGCGAACTTGTAGTGCGGGCTCGTCTCCATTGACATGGCCTGTCGGTCGCCCAGCAGGTAGTAACTGAAGTCCACGAAGTTGAGGTCGCCGGCGTCGCCGAGCGTCTCGGCCTTCTCGCTGAAGATGACCGGACGACCCAAGATCGTCATGGGCGGGCCCTCGACGCCGTTGTTCAGCCAGATCGGGCCGCCGCCGGTGCCGACGGACAGCGCCATCGTGGCCAACTCGGGGAAGGTGTCCACGTGCGCCACCCACACGGCGCTGCCGAGCGAGGACGGCAGCATCCGGGAGTACATCTTGACGATGTTCTCCCACACGATGGTGTCTCCGGCCTGGCCGGACTCCTTCGCCACCGACACGGCGGACGGGGCCTTCAGGAAGCCGAGCGGCTCGCCCACGCCGGTCCCGGAGAAGAACGCAAGGTCCTCGAAGAACGCAATCGCCTTCGGCCACACCTGGTTGAGGAACGCGGCGAACGACACGATGCTGTCCTGGAACAGCTCGTTCGGCACCTCGCTGTACCCGGTGAGCTTCTTCGCCTCCAGGACGACCCGGCCGAACTTGGCCTCGGTCTCCGACAGCGCGCCTGCTTCCTCTGTCCAGTAGCCGACCATGCCGCCGTACACAGAACCGGCGTGCGTGGTCTCGTCGATCGTCGGGAACGGGACGCGCAGGCTGTCCATGGGGATGACGGTGGCTCGGGGCCGGACGATCGCCATCTCAAGGGCGACCTGCAGCAGCGTCGAGCGGAGCGTCTCGGGGATCAGGAATCCGCCGTCCGCAGGGATGGTCGAGCCGTAGCTGTTGCGGATGCCGCGCATCTGCTCCTGCGCCTGGACGGCCTCGGGGCTGCCGTTGCGGTACCAGGCCGCGCGCAGGAAGTCGGCGTGGCTGTTGAACAGGGCGTCCACCTTCGCGCCTGGCGCGGTGTTGGACGGCTTGACCTGCTTGCCGGGGGCCAGGTCAAGCCGGTTCACCTCGCTGGTGCCGTGCTCCCTCAGGTATTCGGCTAGGACCCGCTGGGTCTCCTCACGAACCTGAGCGGCCAGCTCGGTGCCCTTGCCCTGCAGCACCTTGGCGTAGTTCCGGATGAACTCACCGAATTCTGGCTTGGGCTTGCCGTCCTCGAACATGGCCGTCACGCGGCCATCGGTGAGCATCTCCTCCAGGTCATCGGCGCTGGTAGGAATCACATTGGTATTCATATGCCGAAGGCTCCTTTCAACGCCTCACGGAATGCGACGACGTCAAAGGCGACCTCGTCCGGATGGGGGTGACGGGCTCCGGTGTCGCCACCGCCGTCGTTGAGATGGGCTGCCGTGTGGCGGTCTACCTGGCCCTTAACCAGACCGGGGTTTGCGCCATTAGCAGGGGCCGGCGCATGGTGGCGTCCGGCGTAGCGGAAGATGGACAGATCCCAGGAGTTCGTCGACTCCTCGGCGGGCTTGATGTCCCGCAACACCTCATCGGCGAGCCCTGCCGCCACCGCTTCGTCTGCGGTGTACCAGGACTCCTCCTTCATGGCCGCTCGCCACTGCTCGCGGCTGCCTCCGGCCTTTGTGGCGTACGCGTCGGCGATGTTGTCGGAGAGGAGGTCGAGCACCTCGGCCATCTTGGTCATGTCGGCTGCGTTGCCAAGGCAGGCTCCGCTGGCCTCGTGCACCATCAGGGTCGATTGGGGCATCATCTGGAGCCGGTCGCCAGCCAGGGCGATCACCGAGGCGATCGAGGCTGCCAGGCCCTCTACCCTGACGATCACCTGGGCCGGGTGGGCACGGAGAGCGTTGGCCACAGCGATGCCCTCGAAGACCGAGCCGCCTGGGCTGTTCAGGCGGACCGTCACCTTCGACGCGGTGATCGCCTTCAACTCTTGAACGAACTCGTCCGCGTAGGTGCCGTACCAGCCGCCGATCTCGTCGAAGAGCAGCAGCTCAGCCTCATCGCTGGCAGCGTTCCTGATCTCATACCAGGGGCGCTTCTCGCGCAGCTGTGCCTTGAAGCCCGGTGGAGGACAGTCGGCGACCATCTCAATCCATGGCATTGACCTTGGCCTCCTTCATGGTCCTGCGTCTGTGGGGGTCTACGCCGTGTCACCCTGCGGCAGAGGGACAGGTCGTCCGACGTACCTCATGGCCGGGAGCCCTACGGCTACAGCCACGTCGTCGGGGTGGTATCCGGCTTCGACCAGTTGCCGTGCGGACTTCGCTCGGGAGTCGCGCTCGGCGTTGACCATGTCGTGGTCCATGGGAATGGGATCGTCGTAGTCGAACTCGACGCCTTGCCCGGTGCTGCCGAACAGGGGGAGGAACTCGGCGTTCAGTGCCGCCTTGATGCGCTCCAGTCGCGGGACGACCATCCAGCGGGTGAACATCACCTCACCGGCTTCCATGTTCGCCCGGTTCACATCATCGACAGTGCCGAGCATCCCCTTGGGGAAGCCGAACGCTTCGCGGATGATCTCGCGGGAGGAGTTACGGAGTTCGGCGAATTGCATGTCGCGCTGAGTGAACTTGCGATCCACCCACTTGCCCTGCTCCAGGATCGCCACCCGGTGAGCATTGGCGACGCCTCGGTGCTGCTCGTTCCAGCGGATCCGCAGCTCGTCGAACTCCTCGTCACCAAGACGTCTGTCCACCTCGATGATTCCGCCCGGCTCGGCAGAGTTGGCGAAGAAGTTCCGGTTCCACTCCGCGCTGTACTTGCTGGAGTCCAGGTCGGTGAGGATCGACTGCACCGGCCCCATACCTCGGTACGGGTCGAGTGGGTTGGGCATGCGGAGCTGGATGACCTCGTCCCGCTTGAGCGGCACCTGCTCGCCGTCTGGGCCGCAGTACACGTATCCGGACAGGAAGTCGGTGGGGTGCGGGACAGGATCCATGCGGTCTGGGCGTACCGGCCACAGCTCCATCGGGAACGTAGCCCGCAGATCTCGGCCAACCACCCACCATCCTTCACCTGTCAGGTCAAGGTGCTGCTGGAACGTCTCGATGAACTCCTGCCGGGTCATGAACGGGTTCGGCCTGTTCAGGACATCCAGAGCCAGATGCCGCGTGACCTCCGTACGATCCTCAGCCTTGCCGCTCGCAGCCTGACGCCACAGCCGCCAATTCACTTGAGAGGTGGCGTTGCTGGTGCGGTGCACGATCGCGAAGAGGGTGCCGACCGAACCCATGGCTTGGAGCTGCGCCTCGGAGTCGTTGAACTGCATGAATGGCAGTCCCGGTCGATGGCGACCCGCGTAGGGGATGGGGGCCCGGTTGAGCAGGCTGGCGACACCGCCGATCAGGGACCTCAAGGCTTACTCCCCCCGGTGATGCGCCACTCCAGGACGAACGCCGACAGCCCGGCTACGGCGAGCCCGGCCGGGACGGCGATGGTCCACGCGGCGGCCGACAGTAGGACGAGCCCTGCGATCACCAGCAAGACCGGCATGGCCGGAGCAAGGCGTGCGAGCACGCTCTTGGGCATGGCGGACTCCTTCACATCCAGCGGACTCGTGGTCGTGCGCCAAGGTCGCGTTCGGCGACCAGGTAGCGGAGCGCATCCATGCCGTGGTCGTTCTCCTTGACCGGCGTCTCCTTGGGAGGCTTGCCGGGGGCCTGGTCCCAGACGTAGCCGACCGCCTCCTCGGAGGTGCACGTCGGCTTCTTCGCCTTCACCAGCTCGGCGTCGCGCCGCACCAGGGAGTCCCGAAGGATGAACAAGCGAGGCTTGCCGTCACCGGCCTGGCGTAGGCGAGCTTGAACCGCCTGGATGCCCTCGGTGACCTTCTTGTTGGCCGCGACGGTGGACATGCCGAGTTCCCGCTCCAGGACGGCACGGCCCTCGGCGTCGTGGTCGCAGATGATGGCCCGTGGCCTCGGCTCGGACCACTGTCCGTCCCGCCTGGTAACCCGTTTGAGGATGTCCGCTGCGTGCTGATCGACGGTTCGCCGGCTCGCGTACAGCTCCCGGTACAGGTACAACCTGCCGTCGGGATCCTCGGCCCAGCACTGCATGACGAAAGGGTTCGTGTAGCCGAAGTCCACGGCCCACCAGCGAGTCCACTCGTCAGGGATGGAGAAGCGGTCCACTAGGTGGATGGCCGGGTCGTAGTCCTCGTAGATCAGTCCTTCAGCGGCGACCCACAGGCCCTTGCGTAGGCGGGCGTGCCGTACCCCGGTGAGCTTGTCGAGCTTGCCGATGTAGTCCGTACCGATCGGCGTGAGCTGACCGCCGTCGTCGAACAGGACGGGGTTATCCTCATGGCGGCAGTCGAGCATCACCGTGTCACCACGGTCGCACCGGGCCTTGAGCCAGTGGGTCGGCATCGACGGGTTCGTATCGCCCATCAACTGCTGGAAGCTGACCTTGCCGTTGCGGAGCCGGGTCGTGATCGCTTCCCAGTCGTCTTCGGTCAGCTCGATGGCTTCCTGGACATACACGATGTCGTACTCCGACGACATGATCTTCGTGGCCTTGTCCATGCCGCCGACCACGAGCGTCGAGCCGTTCGTATAGCGGTAGGCGGCGGCCTCCTGGGGCGATCCGCCGTACCAGACGACGTCTCCGGCGACCAGCGACTCCTTGGCGACGTGCTCGCGATAGGTGACCAGGCCGGTCGAGCCGAGCGACACCGCCGTCTTGCGGACGATCAGGCCGCGCATCCCGGGGTTGAGCAGCGCCATCATGTGCAGCTTCTCTAGGCAGGCCCGGGACTTCCCGGTGCCCGCGGGTCCGCTCAGGAGGACCTCAGGCGCGCGGCAGTCGAAGAGGGCAGCTGCCACACCGCGTGGCCGGTAGTGGTGTCGAAGCGCAACGCCCACGATCGCCACCCTTTCGGCATGACTCGTATGCGGCTTTCGGCCCTGGGCTATCCCTTTTGAGCAGCAATGTGTGAAGGAAGTGGCTACGGTTTCTTCTGATCCAACTCGTGGCCGTACCCAAGACCATCGACAGCGGCGAAGTGGCATCCACCAGACGATGCGCCGTCGGTGGCCACCGCAGGCATCTCCGTGCCTGCGGTACGACCAAGAGAAAGAAATCCCCGATGACTTCAGATTCCAAGCACGACCAGCCCAGCCGCTGGTGGTGGGTGCCGGGGACGGTCTCAGCGATCGTCTCGTCAGTGAGGCTCACCTACGAGTTCATCCGCGATCACTACCACCTACACGGGAAGTAGCACGAGAAGCCCGGCCGGGAATGAGCCCGGCCGGGCTTCGCCCTGTCAGCGCAGGCTGTCCAGGTTCACGCCCTCGAACGCGTACGTGATCGTCTGGTCCGTCTGCAGCTGCTGCTTCACCGGGGTGTCCAGGCCCAGCAGCTTCGCCCGCCTGGTCTCGATGTCCAAGACCGTCTTGATGGCGTCCAGCAATGGGCCGGCGTCCTGCAGAGGCTCACCGTCCAGCGTCACCACCCGGCCGTTCGAGACGGTGATGTGGTGGCGCTCCAGAACCTCGTTGGCCTTCACGAGCAGGGCGTCTAGGCGCTCAACCTGCTCGGTTCGGTACGTCTCCACTGCCTCGACGGGGATCTCGGCGAGCGTCGTCTTGTACAGCCTGTGGACGGCCTGCTTGGTGACGCCCAGCTGCTTGCCGATGGCCTCGTAGGTCATGCCGGTACGGCGCAGCCGCATTACCTCGGCACGGCGGTTACGGGAGTCTTCAACCTGGTCCGGGGGGCGTCGATCAGCCATGGTCAAACCCCCCTACGTCAACATCGGGTGCCTATGAAGCGAGCATGTCGAAGTGGAATCCTGCGAAAAGCAGCATCACCGCTCCCCAACGGATGACGGGTTCCCACCGCTTGCTGCTCAAACCTCTGGCGACGCCTCGAATAGCCCGGCGAGGAAAACTGTCACTCATTAGTATATTGCTTATTGGGAACATGATTAAAACAGGGAAAAAGCCCCAGATCCCCACCATCCCCAGAGCTGCGAACCAGAACATCACGAGAGTGAATAATGCGAGTGGGAGCACCCCTACGACGATGACATTAAGAAAAATCGTATAAGCCTTCGAACGGTCAGGGTCAAAGCGCTTATGCCGCTCCCCGAACTTGTTTAGGCGCTCAGGCCCTACAAGGTCCAGCACCACCGTCATGCCACCGAAGAAGGCCATGACCTTCCCCGTGCGCCCAAGGGCCAAGATCGACCAGCCGTACAGCGTGTGCTCGTTCACCTGGACGTTGTCGAACCACATGGCCCACGCCTGCAGTAAGTCTAGGTCTGCCATGACCCGGGAGCGTAGCGGTGAGATGGTGATCAATTCTGCCGATTCGCCCGGCTACTCTGGCAACACCTGCTCATGCGGGCGATAGTCAGAGGGTGAACTGGATCCAAGGCGTCCTCACCCTGGTGGGCGTGCTCATCGGTGGCGGGATCTCGCTCCTCACGACCCGGTGGTCGCATACGCAGCAGTCGAAGGATGAGCGAGAGCGTGCCGCCTCGCTCATCGCACGTGAGGCTGTGGTCAAGTTGCGTCAGCTTGATCCCAAACCAAGCGAGGAGTTCGAGCATCGAAGTCATTGGGCCATGCGACGCAACCAACCGCGCCCTCCGGAGGAGGATCGACCCGCTCAGGAACTGGATGACGCGTGGATCAAGGAGCGGAACAATTGGCTCCTGCAGCTACAGGTAGTTATTGGTGATTTCTCCGACGACGATTTCCGGCAGCGGCTCGACGACATGCACACTGCCTTCATCGGCGCAGATACCTGGTGGGACTACATCGGAACTGTCGAATCGGTGACTCGGCACAGGATCTGTCACCACCTGCTCGACCTCTTAGGCCGCCATGGACGCGGCGCTTCATTGGCACCGATGCCTAAGGACGTTCAAAACGCCCTGCATACCGTGCAGGATCAAATTGAGATTTGGGAACGCCATGAAGAGTGGCAGAAGCAAGAAGTTGAGAGGATGAGGCAAGCGAAACTAGAAGCTCGCGCGGAGGAAGACGACGGTTCATCCTGACAGCAGGAAGGGGCTCGATTGAAGTCGAGCCCCTCAGCTATGTATCCCAGGCTATCCGTATGATCCGTTACAGGTATTGCTTTGTCAACCGGCACGTGCTAGGCGGCCTTCTTCGACTTCCGGGCTGCGGCTTCGACAACATCGCCAACCCGATACAGAGGAAGTGGATCACCGCCAGGCTTCGACGGTTTATCGTACGAGCAGGGAGCCAGCTTTCCTCGCTTCGCCCACACTCGAATAGTTGAGGCCGCAACCTTGACGCCCAATCCGATGAGGACGGACGACACCCGGGCGGAGTTCCCTACGTAGTGTTCAACCTCCCCGAGCATCCACGTCCGGCGTGCCGAGATGTCGTAGACGAGCCGCTCCTCGTCATCGGCAGGGCAGTGGCGACAGGCCACTTCCACGTCCCCGGGGCGTGCGTACAGCGGCATCCCACAGGCATCGCACGGACCTGCGTACAGCCTGTCCGGGGGCCGGTCGATCACCATCCTCACGGCACGGACGGCGTCGCCTACCTCCGTCACCGCCTCCCCGCCAGCGGGGTGATGGCGGAGCCATTCGACGTGCGCCAGGAGCCAGCGGGAGATGGAGATGAGGTCGTCCGCGGGGAGCCCTACACCTCGTTCATCAGCCACCAGACGCACCCATCCGACGAGCACCTGCCGCAGGTTGTGACCCTTCTCTGAGGCCGCGATGTGGAACGGCAAGCGCCTCTCGCTGGACCGTCGCAGCGCACCAGCCGACATCCGTGCCCGACCGGTGAGCGTCACCTCAAGTTCTTCGGCGAGGTTGGCCACGTCCTCCAGGCCCCGGCGCAGCCGCTCTCCGCACCGGGCGCACACGTGGGCAAGGTCGGCAACCTCGGAGCCGCACAGATCGCACAGGACGTTCACCGCACCTCCCGAGGGTCCCTGTTGTTGATGCTCTTGAACGTGATGCCGGTGCGAGACTCCGCCTGCCGGACCGCTGGATGCCGCTGAACAGCGGCCTCATGTCTGGCCAGCACCTGGTTGGCCTTGGCGATGGCTCGCCGGCTCATCACATGGAGAACCATCAACTCGATGAGGACGGCGATGTTCAGGGCGACGATCAGGGTCACCATGTCCAACTCCAAACGGTCTTAGTGCACGAATCTGAGGCCCTTTGAGGGGAGGGGGTAGGCCAAGGGACCACCCCCGACTCTTCGGCCGCCTGTGGCTCGACCGTGAGGCCGGAATGGGCAAGCTTGGTCACGTGCCGCTTCTCCAGCCCATAGGTCCGCCGTTCAGCGAACTCGGCTTGTGCTCGCCTACGTACCTCTCGCCGCCGCGTGGCGTCCGCGATGAACTCCTGGACCCGCTCGTCGGCCCGATCCTGGCTCATGGCTGGTAGCTCCCAACCTGGATCATCGAGGTGCCGAAGCCGAGCATGCTGCTGACGATGAGCACGGTGGCCAGGGCGGCGGGGACCACGATCACGTACCCGAGGATCAGTCCCGTGACGGCCTGGCCGTGCCCGGCCTTGGAGCCGTTCTTGGTCTCCTTCCAGGCGAAGTGACCGCAGACGATGGCGATCAGGCACGGCAGGCCGAAAGCGCACCAGCCCCCGAAGAACCCGACCAGCCCGAAGACCAGGGACGCGGTGGCCATGCCGGAGGTCGGAACCACCGATCGCATGGGCTGGATGGTCATGACGGCCCTCCGTCGATGACATAGGCGTTCCGAACAGGGTCGTAGTACGCCTTGCCGTCGTAGAGCAGCTCGTCAAGGTGCTCGTCGATCACTCGTTGCAGCTCGTCAGCCGAGACGCCGTAGTGCTTGGCCACCTCGGCGATGGTGACCGGCTTCTCCTTGGTCATGCGGTCCTCCGGTAGATCGGGTCGTCGGAGAGGGTGGTGGAGTTCGCCAGGATGTCCACGATGTGGCTGGCGGTCACCGGGTTCCGGTGACGCTGGTAGTGCGTCAGGAGGTGCTGGAACTCCCGCTCCAGCAGCTCGTTGAGGAACTCAACTGTGATCACAGCTCCCCTCCTCGCCCGGGGTTTGTCCCTTCAGCAATGCATCGAGGTCTTCATCCGGGCCGATGGTGCCGATGTAGTTGTCGGTGTCGGTGGCCGGGTCCAAGGTCCCGCGATCGTTCTCGGCGAAGACCGCACGGGTCTCGTAAGGCGGGTCGAGGGTGCTGTCATTCCAGACCTCTCGGCCGCTCTCAGTGACACGGAAGCGAGAGGTTTCCCTTTTCTCCTGAAGGAGGACGGCCGGGCAGGGGTAGATGAAGATCTCACCTCCCAGCCGATAGCCATTGCGCCAACCTGACGGCAGCGGGGTGACGGCGACGGTGGTCCAGATTTCGATGGGCGATGTATCCATGTGTCTCTCCGTAAAAGGTCGGTCGCCAACTGCTATCGGTAAAAACGCAGGTCAGAGGGGGCGTGTAGGGTTGTGCAGGGTTTTCCGAAACTCTCCACGTGCGCACGGATAGAAGGTTTTGGAAAACCCTGCACAACCCTGCACTCCCGCAGGTCAGGGGCTTTCGTCCATCTCGACGGTGAGCACCAGGCCCCGGTAGACGTTCCCGGCACTGGTGCGCGCCTTCTCGAACCCTCGATTAGCCATGGAGTCGGCGAAGGCCACCTCCGTCCCCGGTTCTTCGCCGCTGGCCAGACACCATGCCGACCAGGCAGTGAAGAGGTCACGAGCCTTTTCCCGACCGGCTGGGATGGCGTGGGTCCGATCGGAGAGGAACCGGGCGAGCGTGTCGCTGCTCTCCTGGTACGCCCGCGTGCGTGCCATCACTGCGTCAGGAGGGTTGAGACCCCCCGCCTGGTAGTCGAGCCAGCCCCGATACGTCCAGGCGAGGACGGCAGAGGCAGCCGCCTTCAACCGTCCGGGCAGCTCGCCGTCACGCTCTTCCTCGGGGATGACCACGTCGAACGGGACGACCAGGATGCGACGCCACACGGCTGGGTCATCACCGGAGACCTTAGGCAGGAAGTTGGTCAGCATGATCAGCGTGTGTGAAGGATCGAACGTGATCGGGTTCTTGTGCATGTAGTTCGCTTCGATCTGATCGCCGCCAACCAGTCGCTTCATGGTCGCCTCAGCGAAGCGCCTGCCCTTCTCCGTCTCGGAACAGAAGGCCAGCCGGGCACCCCGCAAGCGCATCTTGAAGGCCCCATGGCGCTCATGCCTCGACTCCATGAGCATCGCGGGGTCAATCTCGATGGCGTAGTCCCCGAATGCCGCCAGGACCGCGTCACGCAACGTGCCCTTGCCGTTCGCTCCCGCCCCCGTGAAGATCGGCATGCGATGCTCGGTGACCTTGCCGAGCATCGCGTACCCGAAGAGGCGCTGGACGAAGGAGCAGACCTCCTCGTCGGGCAGGATGCGCTTGAGGAACACCTCCCACTCCTCGCTGGAGACGCCCTCCACGGAGCCGCCCGCAACCTTTGTAATCAGGTCATCCCGCCTGTTGGGGCGGACCTCTGCCGTACGCAGGTCCAAGGTCCCGGAAGGCATGTTGAACTGGTACGGATCTGCATCGAGGGACTTCGACGCGGTGGTGATCGGACGCAGGGCGGCGGCGAACTTGAGCATGCCCTCGGCCCCGGACGCGGACTCCACTCGGTGAACGTCGGCTCGAAGGTCATTGGCCGCTTGACCTGTGAGGCCGTCAGCTTCTCGAACTGCCTGGTTGATCGTGGCGACACACGCCTCGATGTCGGCCCGCTGATCATCAAGGAGCCATCGGGCTCCGTCCCACTTATGCCAGCCGATACCGTGGACGTGCCGGAGCCCACGAGCATGCTCCCGAATGAAGCGATGCGCCATGCGGAGCTGACCCCGATGCTGCTCGACACCAAGGATCACCGACTCGGTGGCAGCAGGCGATGAGGGGGATATCGGAATGACCTCCGCGACGGGCCGGTCCTCAGCCTCGCACTGGCAGAGGTCGGTGACCTCCTGGCATCTGTCGCAGAATTCTTGCTCACCGAACAGGGCATCCAGTGGGTTGCTCACGCCGCCTCCCGGAAGAGGACAGCGAGCCGGTCACGCTGCCAGAGCTTCAGGGGCGGAGCGGCGTCCACCAGGATCCGGACATACTCCTCAACCCCAAGAGACTCGAAGACGGAGCGCAGCTCCATGGCCGTGTTCATGCCGCGCCCTTGGGCAGGCCCAGCTTCGACTGTGCCCACTCGCTCAGGTCGGGAACGATCGCACTCAGACGCTCGATGGCCTCCAGCACGACCTTGCCCTCGCTCCTGTGCGGAGCGCCCTGAACACGGTTAAGAAGGAGCCCTGCTGGGGTCATGCCCTCATCGAGGAGGGCACCTTCTTCACGACCGCCCGGCGTCGCCAGGCTGTCGAGACCTGCGCGGATGATGTCGCGGCAGAACTCGGCAACCGCGTTTTCCAGGTCCGTGTCGGTGAAGAGGTCGCCCACGTTGACACCGAGACGGTCTGCCATGATCGTGACGATCTCAAGAGAAGGATTCCGATGGCCTTCCATGTACCCGTAAACCGCTCCGGGGTGACGGGCAATGGCTTCGGCGAACTCGCTTACCGAGAAACCGCGCGACTTGATGTAGTGGCGGAGCTTATCTCCGGAGAATTCCTGCACTGTGACTCCCTCGAACAGGGCACGCGCCGCCACAGATAGTTCTCAGCTCTTGCTGAGGATTCCCTGTGGCGGCGTACCCTGGAGGAAGGTCCCGACCGTGCCCGTTTCTTAGAACGGACCCTGCCTCGGCGACCGCATCAGCGTCAGTGCACGCCACGTATAGCCTGACACGGCTATCCGGCAATCATTCCGCGTGCCGCACTTTTTGTTTGCGACATGTTTGAGACTAAAGCAATGGACGCGCAAGTGCAACCACGATCAAGGCTGTGACCTGCTGAAACCCTTGACGAGACAGGCTCTCAACTTGAATTGTCGCTGCTCAACAGTAGACTCTCCATGAGGAAATCTTCTGAGATTTCTTCGCAGCACTCCGTGTCCCGGAGACGGTTCGCGGGGTGCTGCACATAAGAGAAGGATTCGCGGGCTACAGTGGGAGTGCGGAGAACTCCTACGCCAAGCCGGTCTCGTTCTCTCGCTCCCATAAAGAAACCCCATCCACCTGCACGGATGGGGCTTCTTTTGTGTTGACTACTTCCATTCGTGGTGGACAGTCTCCGGGCGGAACGTACGCGTACCACGTCCGGGAGCATCAAGACGAATCTCCAGCAGAGTGTCGATAACCAGGCGCTGGCGGCCCATGGTCAGCGCCTCCCACATGGCCCACTTGTCGTCCGCCGAGATAAGCGGAGCCAGGATGTCCACACGACCGGCGTCCGCCATGTCGGCTTCCACCTCGGCAAGACGTGTGTTGATCCTCTCGGAGGCGATACGCACCTGCGCCTTGGTTAGGGTGCCGTCCGCGTAGTCCACCGCCAGCCCGTCCAGCCGGGTTCTCAGGGCGTTGGCCTCACGGCGTAGCACCTCGGCGTCGGGCCGGGTTCGATCCACGAGGAGGTCTACAGCGTCCGGGCGGGACAGCCGTTCCAGCGCCAGGCCGATGACGTACGCCTCCACCGGCAGAGCCTTACGGCTGACGTGAGGCTTTCCGGTTGATGTGGCCTTCCCTCCCGGCTGTGCCAGGTACCCGCTGCACCGATACATCGGGTAGCCCCCGAACGCTCCACCGGCGTGAACCGTCGCGTCACAGGCGGCATCGAGCGCCAGGCCAGTTAGCAGGCGCTTGGCTCCCCGAGGCGCGGTGATGGCTGCCCGCTTGTCGAAGATGTCCTGCGCGGCCCGCCAGGTCATCTCCGACACCAGCGGCGTCCACTCGGCAGGCCCCATGATCTCCTTGTTGAGGGCACGCAACCCGGCGTAGCGGGGGTTCTTCAAGGTGTTGCGGACGCTGTCCCACTTCCAGTCCCGCAGCTGCCCCTTGAAGCCTCGGCCGTTCCACTCTCGGGCGATCTCCCCAAGCGTCGCTCCAGCCAGCAACAGGTCATAGCCATCCTGGATGGCTTTTGCCTCTTCCGGCAGGACGGTGACGCCGTCAGTGGCATAGCCGAACGGCTTGCGACCGGATACCCAGCGACCCTCTTGCGCTGCCTGGAGGACGGCACGCTTCTGCCGGTCGCTCTTCTGGGCGATCTCATGCCGGGCGACGCTGGACATCATGTCGGCGACCAGTCGCCCGGCCGGAGTAGACAGGTCGATGTCGGAGCCTCGGACGAACGCCAAGGTGACGCTCATCTTCTCGCCGATCTCCATCAGCCTCAGACCATCACGCCGGTTGCGTTCGAGGCGTGACCAGTCCCAGGCGATGGCGGCCTCTGCCTCGCCGTCCTGTAGAGCGCTGAGAAGCTCTTCAAAGCCTTTCCGGGGCTTCCTGCCCGAGGCGGACATGTCGTTGTCCACAATCACTCTCACGACCGTCCAGCCGCGAAGGCGGGCAAGGGTCTCGGCGTCCTCACGTTGCCGGGTCACACCCAGCTCTTCACCCAAGCGGTCTTGAGACTGTCTTGTGTAGATAATGACTCTCACGTCTGCCAAGCTACTGCGCAGGCGACCCGGACGACGCGGTCGAGGCCGCGCGCGGTCAAAGAGCCCGAGTCCAGGCAGGACGTCAAGGGACGCATGGCCTCGGCGGGCGGGCGGTAGTCGGCGTGGAGGACGGAGGACGGGATTTCGGCGTTCGAGCGCCACTGCGTACCGGCCAGGCGTTTGGCGGCTCGTTCCCGAGCCACCAGGACGCGTTCGG
Organism: Nonomuraea insulae; assembly: GCF_042656245.1. NCBI lineage: Bacteria > Bacillati > Actinomycetota > Actinomycetes > Streptosporangiales > Streptosporangiaceae > Nonomuraea > Nonomuraea insulae. The sequence goes on along the minus strand of NZ_JBHSPA010000114.1, from coordinate 2,070 downwards.
CCACCGTCTTGCTGGTCTCCACGAACTGACGGTCGGCCAGGAGTTCGCGTCTGGACGAGCGAGCGACTGGGACCTTCATGTCTATGCGGTCGAGGAGCGGGCCCGAGAGCCTGCCGAGGTAACGGCGTCGGACTGTGGGGGTGCATCTGCACATCTCCCCCTGGTCTTCCGTCTGGGCGCAGGGGCAGGGGTTGGCGGCGAGGACGAGCATGAATCTGGCCGGGAACGTGACCGAGCCCGCCGATCTGGACACGGTCACACGGCCGGCCTCCAGCGGCTGTCTCAGCGCGTCCAGGACATGACGGGGGAACTCCGGGGCCTCGTCCATGAACAGGACCCCTCTGTGGGCCAGGGAGACGGCTCCGGGGCGGACGATCGTACTTCCGCCGCCGATGATCGCAGCGGAGGTCGCCGTGTGGTGTGGGTTGATGAACGGTGGCCGGCTCATCATGGGGGCGTTGGGCGGCAGGACGCCGGCGACCGAGTGGATGGCCGTGACCTCCAGAGCGTGGTCGAGCTCCAGATCGGGCAGGAGGGTCGGGAGGCGCTCGGCCAGCATGGTCTTGCCGGTGCCCGGTGGGCCGAGCATCCAGAGATTGTGGCCGCCGGCCGCGCACACTTCGAGGGCTCTGCGGGCGACCGGCTGGCCTACGACGTCGGCCAGGTCGACGTCAGGGGCCGTGCTGGACTTGGGCGGCTCCGCGCACTCCTCGATCTCAGGCTCTGGCGGGTCGTCTCCCTTGCGCAGCCACTCCACGAGCTGGCGCAGGTGCGCGACAGGGACCACCTTCACGTCAGGTACGAGGACGGCCTCCGCCGAGTTCGCGGACGGTACGACGACCGTGACGTCACCGTGCTTCGCCGCGCCCAGGACCGAGGGGAGCACTCCGCGTACGGGTCTTATGCGGCCGTCCAGGCCGAGCTCCCCGAGGAAGAACGGCTCCACGACACGTTCGGCGGGAACCACTCCGGCGGCGCCCAAAATCGCGACGGCTATGGCGAGGTCGAACTGGGATCCGCGCTTGGGGAGACTGGCCGGGAAGAGGCTGACGATGATGCGGGCGTCGGGCCAGGGGTAGTTGCTGTTGACCATCGCCGATCTGACCCGATCTCGGGCCTCGCTGAGCGCGGTGTCGGGGAGTCCGATGAGGTGGATGCCGGCCAGGCCGTTGCCCACGTCGGCCTCGACCTCGACCGTGCGGCCCGTAACCCCCATCAGGGCCACGCTGCGTGTGCGGGCCACAGCCATCTAGATCGCCCCCCGTACGTGGCGCAGGGCGAAGTCGCCGGCGAAACGTTCGAGGGCTATCACGTCTACTCTTATCGCCTCGAACGTACGGGGTTGCGTGGACAGCCATTTGGCCGCGAGCATGCGCAGCCTCGCCAGCTTGGCTTGGCTGACTGATTCCAGGGCCGTGCCGTGTGATCTGCTCGATCTGGTCTTGACCTCGACCACGATCAGGTTGGGGCCCTCTTCGGCGATGATGTCGATCTCGCCGTGACGGCAGCGCCAGTTGCGCTCGATCACCTTCATGCCCTCGGCCTCCAGGTAGGTCGCGGCTATCTGTTCGCCGCGTTTGCCGAGTTCGAGCTTGCTTTCCTTGGCCATGTGCCGTCTCCGGTCGGTCAGTCGGTGGTGCGGGGCTGGGCGTTGACCTTCGCGGATGCGGGGTGGTGGAGGAGGGGCCGAACGGGATTCTGGGGATAGTGGGGTGGGGCTGGCGTGTGGTTGTGGATAACGGGCGGCTCTGCTTGGTCTTCGGCGTTGCGTGAGTCCCATTAGTCGGTCGAGCGATCACTCAGCGGCGACTCTCCACTGGACGGTGGGCCCGGACGGTGGGCCCGGTACGTGGTGGCCGATGCTCGGAATTGGTGCTGTTGGCCTGCAGGGGGCTGAGAGCGTGGACTGGGCCCGGCCTGGGCTGAGTCCAGCGAAGGTGAGGCCGGAACCTGGGCTGGGGACCAGGGCAGGCACGAAGCGGAGCCAGGACAGGCACCTAGGCTGGCCGAGGGCATGGCCGGGGCGAGGGCATGGCCGGGGCGAGGGCATGGCCGGGGCGAGGGCATGGC
>NZ_JBHSPA010000113.1:62840-70087 GCF_042656245.1 Nonomuraea insulae | reverse complement strand
CCGGGTGGCGCGCCGCCGGCGGGTCCCGCGCCGCCTCCGCCCCCGCCGCCACCGCACGCGGTGAGCGCCAGCACAGCGGTCATGGTGACGCTCGTGAGCGCCGCCGATCTCCTCATGTCGCCTTCTTTCCGTTGGTCGCCGGGGTTCTCACCCAGACCCTCATGGCTTCGGGGCCGCGGTTGCCCCATAGGAAGTACGGGACGAAGGTCGCGGTGACCGTCGCCTCGGGGAGCGCCTGCTCCAGCGGAAGCTCGGGGTAGAGCTCCGCGGAGGGCGGGGGAGCTGTGCGGGCCGCGACACCGAGCACGACGGTGCCGTCACGCCGCCCGATGTTCGCGTTAACAATGTCGGCCGCGCCGATCACCAGGTCATCGACCGCGGCTTCCGGGCTGTCCTGCTGCTCGACGCAGTAGACCAGCGGGCCGCGGGCCACACTGGCCGCGCCCCTGGTGGCGTCGAGGTAGGGATGGGAGCCGTGCGCCCTGACCGGCATCGGCAGCGTGAGCCGTACCTCGTCGCCCGCCGCCCAGCGGCGTTCGACCGTCAGCCAGCCGTCGGCGGGCTCGGCGTCCCAGGGTTCGCCGTTGACGGTGACGGCGGCCTCGCGCGCCCAGCCGGGGACGCGCAGCACCAGCCGGTACGGCTCCCGCGGCGCGCGCCCGACCGTGAGCCGCACGTCGCCGTCCCACGGGTAGGCCGTCTCCATCGCCAGGTCCAGCTCCGCCGACTCGATCCGGGCCGGAGTGTAGGCGGCGATCAGCAGGGCGCCGTCCCGCTCGGCCGCCACATAGTCGGCGAGCTGGGCCATCCACCGCACGATGTTCGGCGGGCAGCACGGACAGACGAACCAGGCGCGGCGCAGCGGCTCTCCGCCCGACTCGGCGCCACTGCGCTGCTCGTGGTCGGGGCGGCGCTGCAGCGGGTTGTCGTAGAAGAACGCCCTGCCGTCCTCCGACAGGCCCACGGCGTAGGCGTTGTAGAGCACGCGCTCGAACACGTCGAGGTACTTGGCGCCGCCGGAGGACAAAAACATCCGCCAGGCCCACTGCATGACGGCGATGGCCGCGCAGGTCTCGCTGTAGGCGCGCTCGGACGGCAGCTCGTAGCGGTCGCCGATGGCCTCGTCGGAGTGCCGGCTGCCCAGCCCGCCCGTGATGTACAGCTTGCTCGCCACCATGTCGTCCCAGAGCCGCTCCAGCGCCTCGGACAACGACCGGTCGCCGGTCTCCAGGGAGACGTCGGCCGCCCCCGCCGCCAGGTACGCCATGCGCACCGCGTGCCCCGTCACCGACGGCAGCTCGCGCAAGGGCACGTGGTCCTGGAAGTAGTCGCCGGGGAAGATGCTGTGCTTGAGCTGCCCCGAGCCGCGCCGGTCCACGAAGGCGCCGGCCAGGTCGAGGTAGGCGCGCACGCCCGTCTCCCTGAACAGCTCGACCAGCGCCATCTCCACCTCGGGGTGACCGCACACGCCCCCGTCGGCGAAGCGCTCCACCGCCAGGTCCGCGAAACGGGCCGCCACGCGCAGCAGCCGGTCGTCGCCCATCCGGCGCGAGGCGGCGACGGCGGCCTGGATGAGGTGGCCCAGATTGTACAGCTCGTGGCCCCAGGCCAGGTCCTGCCACGGCTTCTTCGTGGCCGCCGGGTCCTGGAAGAAGGAGTTGAGGTAGCCGTCCCCGGCCTGGACCTTCTCCAGGAGGCCGACGACCTCCTCGTAGAACTCCCGCACCGGTTCTGCGGCGCGGCCCTCGCCCAGCTCGTACGCCAGCCCTTCGAGGGTCTTGTACAGATCGGTGTCCAGGAAGGGGTAGCGGCCGCGGTAGGGGGCCGGGTCCCGCTCAAGGAGGCGGCCCAGGTTGGCGACGTTGCCCGCCTCGCGCAGCTGCTCGATGGTGTGCGGGATCGTGGCCGTGCCGTTGCGATGCTGCCAGTGGTGGAGCAGACCACCTGTGATGTGCACTCCCGGCAGCGGCCGTACGACCCCGGCGGCCGTGCGTACGGCGCCGGCCGGCGGCTTGACCTGCTTAGACGTCATGGACCTTCCCAGTAATGTGTGGCATTGCACTGAACCTTAGGTGTCCGGAAGGTGTGTTGCCAAGGGTTGTACGTGTCCGTAAAACGAACGTAACCAGTCCGGAATGCTGGCCCCGGCCATCGACGGGCGGGCACCGGCCCAGGTGGCGGACGCCGGGGGAACCTGAGTAGCCGTTACTCAGGCGCTCAGCCGGCCGGCCCGCTCTACTGGCGGTGTCCAGGCGATTCGGAGGCCACCATGCACGACCACGACGACCATCCGGAGACGTTCAACGTCCACGGGATGTTGCTGTTCGGCGAGGACCCGCTCTACTTCTCGCACCTGCCGATGTTCCGGCATCCGGCGCACCGCTTCCAGGCGCTCATGGAGGTCGACTTCCGCGGCGACGTGCGGGAGGCCGTGCGGAGCGACCTGAAGGCGGCGGCCGACGGCGTCCACACCTTCGTGCCCGAGCCGTTCGACATCCTCGAACTCGACCCGGCCGGCGGCGGCCCCGCCAGGACCTCCGTCAAGGGCACCGTCGTACGCGGGCACTTCGAACGCGGCGGTGTGCCGATCGCCGAGGACGTCACCGCGCGCGTCGTCCGCGTGATCCACTTCGAGCGGCTCGACCCCACGCTGCGCCACGACGAGCGGCGCACGCTGACCTACCTGTGCTTCGGCCGGCCCGGCGGGCTGCACCTCGCGCACGAGATCACCGCCAGGCCCGACTTCGACCAGGTTCTCGCCGTCCGGATGGTCCCGCCGGGCGAGGGGTTCGAGCGGCCCGTGCCGGTGACCTTCGACCGGCCGGACGCCTCCCGGCGGCGGCTCGTGGCGGGCGACACCATGGACGGGATGTTCGACCTGGGCGTCTCGCGTACCGGGGAGCACCGCTTCACCGCCCGGGTCGAGGTGGTCAGAGAGATCTACATGGAGACCGGCGACCTCGACTGAGCCTCAACGGGGCTAGGCTTGCCTGGGTGCACATCGACGAGTGGCTGCAGGTGATCCCCGCCGGGTGGCTCTACGCGACGGTCGCGTTCGTGATCGGGTTCGAGAGCCTCGGCATTCCGCTGCCCGGAGAGATCGTCCTGGTCAGCGCCGCCATCCTGGCCTCCAAGGGTGTGGTGGACCCGGTCTGGGTGGGGGCGTGCGCGAGCGCGGGCGCCATCGTCGGCGACTCCGCCGGATACGCCGTCGGACGCAAGGGCGGCGCGCCCATGTTCGCCCGCCTCGGCCGCCGCTTCCCCCGGCACTTCGGGCCGCGGCACGTGGGCAAGGCCGAAGACTACTTCCGGCGGTTCGGCATGTGGGCGGTCTTCGTCGGCCGGTTCGTCGCGTTGCTGCGCATCCTGGCCGGGCCGCTGGCGGGGGCGCTGCGCATGCCCTACTGGAGATTCGCCGTGGCCAACGTGCTCGGCGGGATCGTGTGGGCGGGCGGCACCACCGCGGTGGTCTTCTCGCTCGGGCTCGTCGCGGAGAAGTGGCTGAAGAACTTCTCCTGGGCCGCGCTCGCCGTCGCCGTCGTGTTCGGCATCGCCACCACGCTCTACCTCAGGCGCAGGGCCGCCTCAGCGCTCGATGAGGGTGACCTCAAGGGAATAGTGCGAGGCCCGGTAGACATGTGAGCCGTGCTCGACGGCCCTGCCCTGGTCGTCGTAGGTGGTGCGGATCATCGTCAGCAGCGGCGCGCCCCTGCGCTCGTCCAGCAGCCGGGCCTCCGCCTGGGTCGCCGCCCTGGCGCCGATGCGCTGGTTGGCCACCCGCATCCGCACGCCCGCGCCGCGCAGCAACTCATACAGGCCGCGGCTCTCGAGGTCGGCCGGGGTGAGCTGGGCCAGGCCCAGCGGCAGCCAGTTGTGCAGCACCGCCAGCGGCTCGCCGGCCGCGAAGCGCAGGCGCTCCAGGTAGAGGATCTGCGCGTCCGGCTCCACGCCCAGGATGCCGGCGATCCCCTCCTCCACCGGCCGCGACTCCAGGGCCAGCACCTGCGTGGCCGGCTCCTGCCCCGACCTGCGCAGGTCGTCGTAGAGGCTGGTCAGCTCGACCGAGCGCTTGACCTGGCCGTGCACCACCTGCGTGCCGACGCCGCGCTTGCGCACCAGCAGGCCCTTGTCCACCAGATACTGGATCGCCTGCCGGATCGTGGGCCGCGACAGGCCGAGCTTGTCGGCCAGCAGGATCTCGTTGTCCAGCCGCGAGCCGGGGGTCAGATCACCTCGCCGGATCGCCTCGGCGATCTGCTCGGCCACCTGGAAATAAAGCGGCACTGGGCTGGATCGGTCCAGGTCGATGGCGAGGTCGCGGGTCATGCTGATCAGCTTAACCGAGGTCAGAATGTCCAGACAAATGTCGCGACGCCGGTCCCGCGCGCGCTCACTGGGCGGCTATGCGGGCCGCCGTCTCGCGGGGCGGGTAGCCGAGGGTGAGGCCGCGCACCGACAGGGGGGCCCGCGTGAAGAGCGTCTCGGCGTCCTCGCCCAGCACGTAGTGCAGGGCGGGGGACAGGGGCCGGTGCGCGTCCAGGGCCGCCGCCTCCTTGTCCGCCAGGTCGCGGGGCAGCGCCTCCCGGTAGTCGGCGATCAGCGCGTCGAGGTCGAAGAGCTGCGCGTACCGCTCCGACGTGCCCGACACCACCCGCACCAGGTCGCCGTCCGCCTGCGCGTGGTAGACCAGGTTCGTGCCGCCGCTCTTGGCGAACCAGCGCAGCGCCTCCTCGGTGGGCAGGGTGAAGGCCCCGTACGGTTTGCGCCCATACAGCAGGGCCTCGGCGATCCACCGGTCGCACCACCACTCGTCGCGGTAGGGCGCCGGCGAACGCGGATCGACGGTCAGGCCCTGGGCCAGCACCGGGTTCCAGGCCGATACCATCGGGCTGCTGAAGCGCGGCATGCGGGGGCCGCGCCAGTGGCTGAGCGCGTAGCCGAACCAGACGGTCACCACCTCGACCCGGAGCTTGGGGAGGGGGCGCTCGTAGGTGCCGTTCATGATCTGGCCCCCCTCGGGGTGGCGCCACGATCCTGGAGGGAGATCGAGGTCGGCGGGGGCCGGGGGAGTCCGGTAGTCGGGATGCAGGATCCAGGCGTCCGCCACAGTCTTCCGGCCTTTCCGATTGGCATATGCATTGCGTGTCAGAGCACTAGAGTGGCATCGTGCATCACCCGTCACTCCGTTGCAATAGACCAGGTGTAAACGCTGACCTTTGTCATCGATGCCTGTGACAGACGTATGCAGTTAAGCGTTGTGGCGGCCCGGCTCTCCTCGCTGCGGGCCGGGTGCGGGCTGTCCATGAAGTCCGCCGCGCAGGCCGCCGGGCTCAACACCTCCACGATCTTCCGCATCGAGCACGGGCTCGTGGCGCCGCGCGAGGGCACCGTGCGCACCCTGCTGGAGCTCTACGGCGAGGGCGAGCACACGCCGCGGCTGCTGTCGTTGTTGCGGGAGGAGCGGGTGCCCGGCTGGTACGACGCCCCCGGCGTGCCGCTGGGGTTGTCGGCGTTCGTGGAGCTTGAGGACCAGGCGCAGGTGATCTACACCTACGGCCCGGGGCAGGTGCCCCCGCTGCTCCAGACCCAGGCGTACGCGCTGTCCGCCGCCGTGGCCGTGAGCCCTGCCCACCATGAGGGACCCGGTCACGAGGGCGCCGTCCGCGCGGCCGGGCTGGTCGCGGTCCGGCAGCGGGTGCTCGACCGGCACCGGGGGCCGCACCTGTGGGCCGTGATCGACCGGCCGTCGCTGCTCGACCCGCCGCTGGCCAGGCCCGAGGACCGCCTCGCCCAGATCGACGCGCTCACCCTGGCCGCCAAGCAGCCGCACATCGCCGTGCAGATCTCCCGGCCCGTCGCCGAGACAGGCTACCTCTACCAGGGGCCGCCGTTCACGCTGCTGCGCTTCCCCGAGCGGGACCGGCCCGACGTGCTGGTGCTGCACCTGCTGCACGCGCCGATCGTGGTGGAGGATCGGCGGCGGGTGGAGGAGCACCAGCAGGCGTTCGCGCGCCTGTCGTTGTCGGCGTACCCGGTCGACGCCACGAGTGACGTGCTGGACGGGCTACGCTCCACGCTTCCCTCCTGACAGGATGAACCTGGTCGATCGGGACGGAGGTCACCAGGTGCCCATAGACGACAGTCCGGTCGCGTACCTCGCCGGGGTGAGCAGTGCCCGCATGTACGACGCCGCGCAGGGCGGCAAACAGAACTTCACCGCCGACCGCGAGGCACTGGCCCTGGCCGAGCGGCTCGGCGCCGACCCCGCGGGCGCGCTCGTCGCGCACCACCGCCACGTGCACCGGGTGGTGCGGCACCTGGCCGGGCGGGGGGTGGACCAGTTCGTCCTGTACGGGACCGGGCTGCCGAGCACCTCGCAGGCCCACGAGAGCATCCACGCGGTCTTCCCGCCGGCCAGGGTGGTGTACGCGGAGCAGGATCCGTACATGCTGGCCCATGCCTACGCGATCACCGGCAAGGGCAGCGACAAGGTCAGGATCGTCGGGTGCGACCTCGCCGATCCCGTCTCCGTGGTGGACCACCCCGTGGTGCGGACGTTCGTGGACTGGGCCGAGCCGGTGGCGGTGGGCGTGTTGTCGGTCCACGAGATCCCCGCCGCGGACACCGGCTGGATCGTGGCGCTGCGCCGGGCCATGGCGGCGGGCAGCCATCTGTGGCTGACCGCGCTCAGCATGGACGGCTACCCCGAGGACCTGCGTCCGGCGGTCGCGGCGGCCATCCGGGAGCTGGGGCTGACCGTGCACTTCCGGCGCAGGGAGCAGGTGCTGGGCCTGTTCGACGAGATGGACCTACTGGAACCCGGGCTGGTGTGGGTCCCTCAGTGGCGTCCCGACGGCGACGAGCCCGCCGGCGCGCCCGAGCGCACGGCGTGGCTGGCCGGGGTCGCCCGCGTCAGGTAGATCGCGGCGGCCGGGTCGTGCCCGCGGCCAGTCGTGTCGGCGGTCGGTCGTGTCGGCGGTCGGTCGTGCCCGGGGTCGGTCGTGCCCGCGGTCGTGTCGTGCCTGGGGTCGGTGGTGCTCAGGGTCGGTCGTGGCCGCGGTCAGGTGTGCCGGCGGTAGGCGCCGGCGCGGCGGACGTGGTCGATCATGATGTGTTCCGCCGCTTCCGCGTCGCCGGACTCCAGGGCGGCCAGGATGCCCTCGTGCGCCGCCAGCTGGATCTGGACCTGTGTCGCGTCCAGCCACAACGACGCCTCGGCGGGCACCGGGAAGCTGTTGCGCACCGAC
>NZ_JBHSPA010000113.1:0-62696 GCF_042656245.1 Nonomuraea insulae | reverse complement strand
GCCGAGCAGATCATCCTCATGGGCCGCCACCAGACGCGCACCGACCTGGCGTGGGCTCCCAGGAAGGCGGGGCCGCCGATGTCCACGATGCTCAGGTGGAAGCGCCTGCTCCGCTCGCCGAGCCGGTCGTGCCTGCCGAGCCCGGCGTCCTCGGTCATCGAGGCGTGCAGCTCGCGCAGCCCGGCGAGCTGTTCGGGGGTGATCCTGGCCGCCGCCAGGCGCGCGCCCAGGCCCTCGACGACCGCGCGCACCCCGTAGTACTCCACCAGCGCCTCGTCGCCCAGGTCCACCACGGTCGCGCCGTGGTGCGCCTCGTAGCTGATCAGCCGGTCCTTCTCCAGCCTGCGCAGCGCCTCGCGCACCGGTGTGACGGAGACGCCGAGGCGCTTGGCCACCTCCCCGGCCCGCAACGCCGTGCCGCCGGGGATCCGCGCCGACTGGATCTCCTCGAGCAGCACGTTGTAGACGTAGTCGGCCTTGCTCATGGGGGGCCGGGGCTCGGTGGGTGACATGTCCCTCAGTGTTCCGCAAAATGGACGCATGGTTGACCTATGACATATTTCTTATAAGTTACATACTTATGACGAGCCTCGGCGACCTGCGGGTCATCGACGCGGCGACGCTGTTCGCCGGTCCCTCCGCCGCCATGATGCTGGGCGATTTCGGCGCTGACGTGGTCAAGATCGAGCATCCACGCCGCGGCGACCCCTCGCGCGGCCACGGCGCCTCCGTGGACGGGGTGGGGCTGTGGTGGAAGACGCTGTCGCGCAACAAGCGCAGCGCCGCCGTCGATCTTTCGCGGGCGGAGGGGCAGGAGATCCTGCGCCGCCTGGTCGAACGGTCCGACGTGCTGATCGAGAACTTCCGCCCCGGCACCCTGGAACGCTGGAACCTGGCCCCCGAAGACCTCCTGGAGCTCAACCCGCGCCTGATCGTGGCGCGGATGACCGGATTCGGGCAGTTCGGGCCGATGTCCAAGCGGCCCGGGTTCGGGACGCTGGCCGAGGCCATGAGCGGCTTCGCGGCCATGACCGGCGAGCCCGACGGCCCGCCCACGCTGCCGCCGCTGGCCCTGGCCGACGGCATCGCAGGCCTCGCCATGTCGTACGCGATCATGGTCGCCCTGCGGGCCCGCGAGCAGACCGGGCGCGGGCAGGTCATCGACATGGCCATCATCGAGCCGATCCTGGGGCTGCTCGGGCCGCAGATGAGCGCGTACAAGGCGCTGGGGGTCGTGCCCGAGCGCACCGGCAACCGCTCCAGCAGCAACGCGCCGCGCAACACCTACCGCACCCGCGACGGCCGCTGGCTCGCCATCTCCACCAGCGCCCAGCCCATCGCCGAGCGCGTCGTCACTCTCGTGGGACGGGCCGACCTCGTCGAGCAGCCGTGGTTCGCCAGCGGGCAGGGGCGCGTGCGGCACGTGGACGAGCTGGACGAGGCCGTCGCCTCCTGGATCGCCGAGCGGGACGCCGCGGAGGTCATCGCCAGGTTCGAGGAGGTGCAGGCCGCGATCGCGCCCATCTACGACGTCACCGACCTGGCCGAGGACCCGCAGTACGCGGCGCTGGAGACGTTCGTGGAGGTGCCGGACGAGGAGCTCGGCTCGGTCACCATGCAGAACGTGTTGTTCCGGATGTCGGACACTCCCGGCGAGATCCGCTGGCCGGGGCGGGCCCTGGGGCGGGACACCGACGAGGTGCTCGGCGAGCTGGACTACTCCGGCGAGACGATCGCCGCGCTGCGCGAGGACGGGGTGATCGCGTGAACGCCCCTCCTGTGACGTGGCTGTACGTCCCCGGCGACCGGCCCGAGCGTTTCGGCAAGGCCGTGGCGTCGGGCGCCGACGTGGTGATCATCGACCTGGAGGACGCGGTCGCCCCCGTACGCAAGGACGAGGCCAGGCGGAACGCCGTCGCCTACCTGCGCGCCCGCCCGGAGAGCCTCGGCTGCCAGGTGCACGTGCGGGTCAACGACCCGGCCACCGCCCGCGGGCGCGACGACCTGGCCGCCGTGGGAGAGCTCGCCGACGCCGTACGGCTGCCCAAGGTCGAATCGACCGCCGTGCTGGAGGCGGTCGCGGGCGCTCCCGCGTACGCGCTGCTGGAGTCCGCGGCCGGGATCGTCGCCGCCCACGAGATCGCCGCCCACCCGACCGTGGCCGGTGTGGCGCTCGGTGAGCAGGACCTGGCCGCCGAGCTGAGCATCACCGACGAGCAGGCCATGAACCACCTCAGGCTCCAGGTCGTGCTCGCCGCCGCGGCGGCCGGGCTGCCGCCGGTGCCCATGTCCGTCTACCCGGACGTCAAGGACGAGGCCGGCCTGCTGGCCTCCTGCCGTACGGGCCGCGCGCTCGGGCTGTTCGGCAGGACCGCGATCCATCCGCGCCAGATCCCCGTCATCAGGCGGGCGTTCCGGCCGGGCGAGGAGGAGACAGCCAGGGCCGCCGAGATCGTGGCCGCGGCCGAAGAGGCCGAACGGGCGGGCGTCGGCGCGGTGGCGCTGCCCGACGGCCGCTTCGTGGACGCCCCCATCGTCGCCAGAGCCCGCCGCACCGTCGCCCTGGCCCACCGCCTCGCCGACCCGCCGCACCACCCCACAGACCCGCAGCACCACCCCACAACCTGACAGCAGGCCGCCACCGGCGCGCGCCGATCACCCCCGTCTTCCCCCCATTGGAGGCCATTCGCCATGGGAATCGCCGTTTGGGCGCTCATCGCATACATCGCCATCATCGTCGTCTGGAACGGCGTACTGAAACGCAACATCGGTGAGGCGATGCTCATCGGTTTCGCCGGCGTGTGCCTCTTCGGTGGCACCAGCTTCTTCCAGCTCGCCTGGGCGGGCATCGGCGAGGCGTTCTCCGAGGAGGTCGTCTTCGCCGCCCTGGCCTTCGTGTTCATGGGCTACCTGCTCACCAAGCTCGGCCTGATCCAGGAGCAGGTCACGGTCCTGAACTCGATCTTCGGCCGGCTGCGCGGCGGCGCCGGGTACGTCTCGACCTCCGCCGCCGCGCTGCTGGGCGGCCCCTCCGGCTCCGGATCCGGCATCTCGGCGTCCGTGGGCTCGGTGACCATCCCGTGGATGATCCGCTCGAACTGGCGGCCCGACCTGGCGGCCTCGCTGGTGGCGGGCAACGCCGGGCTGGGCATCTCGATCCCGCCGAGCTCGTCGATGTTCCTGCTGCTCGGCTCGGCCGCCGTGGCGCCCGTGCTGACCGCCGACCAGCTCTTCGTCCCCGCTCTCGTGGGCGGGCTCTGGACGGTGGCCTACCGGTTCGTGGTGGTGTTCGTGTGGGTGCGCAGGCACCGCATCGCGGCCACCGACCCGGCCGACATCGTCCCGCTGCGCGCGGCGCTGCGGGCCGGGTGGACCTCGCTGCTGGTGTACGCGGGCATCCTGGTCCCGGTGCTGATGACGCTCAACTTCGGCGTGGCGCTGATGGAGTCGCGGGTCGGCGAGGCGGCCGGCGACATCAGCATCGTCGTGTGGATCCCGGTGCTGACCGTGCTGGCCACGTTCGCGGTGGCGTGGAAGCGGCTGCCGCGCACGGGCCGCGCCTGGAACCAGTTGCTCGGCGACATGGCCCCCCGGTACGCCGTCATCGGCGCCACCCTGTTCTTCGCCTTCGCGGCCGCCGGCAGCCTGAGCGAGCTGGGCCTGGTCGACCAGCTCACCGCGATCATGCAGAGTCTGGACGCGCCCGCTGTCGTCATCGCCACCCTCGTCGGCCTGCTGCTCGTCATCATCGCCGCGCCGCTGACCGGCACCGCGACGATCGCCGCCGTCGGCGGTGTGGCCTTCAGCGCGCTCACCGCGGCCGGGGTCGCCCCCGCCGCCGCGGCCACCGCGATCATGATCTTCGCCTCGACCGAGGGCGCGTCCCCGCCGGGAGCGGCCCCGATCTACATCGCCAGCGGCATCGCCCAGGTGGACCCGGCCAGGACGTTCGGCCGGCTGATCATCTGGTTCGTCATCCCGTCCCTGATCCTCGGCGTGCTGGTCGCGACCGGCGTCCTGCCGATCTGAGAGGAGTGCCCGTCATGAAGAGCGTCACCATGATCCTGTTCAAGATCGGCCTCGTGCTGTTCCTCGTGCTCGGCATCGCCGTCGTGCTGGTCCAGGCCGTCGGCCTCGTCGCCGGGAGCGCCGGCCTGGTCTCCGGCGCGGTGTCCGCGCTCGGCATGGCGATGACCGTGGCGGCCGGGGTGACCGGGCTGCTCGGCTTCGTGATGTCGTACCTGTATCACTGGAAGACCGGCGAGGACTAGGCCGACGGGTTCCAGCGGGCCGTGAGCTCCTCGTCCTCGGGCGGCGGGCCGGGCAGGTCGCGGTGGGCGGGCGGCACGCGCAGGGAGTCCATGGTCAGGGTCAGGTAGCGGTGGCGGAGTTGCGCCGTGCGTTTCTCGTCGCCCAGCTTGATCGAGGCGAGCTGCTCGAACAGCAGCGCGATGTCGGCCACCGTCACGTCCGGCCGCAGCACGCCCGCCTCCACCGCCCGGTGGTGCACGTCGGTGGCCAGCGCCGAGGCCCTGACCGCGTCGCGGCCCAGCTCCTCGGTCGGCGTGAACGTGCCCGCCAGCTTGATCGTCAGTGAGTTCGTGTCGGCGTCCACGATGCCGCGCAGGTAGCCCGCGAACGCCTCCCACGGGTCGCCGTCGTCGGCCATCGCCCGCTCGGTGACCTCGATGTAGGCCTTCAGCCCGTCGCCGCACAACTTCTGCAGCAGCGCCTCCTTGCTGGGGTAGCGGCGATAGAGTGCGCTGATCCCGACGCCCGCCCGCTCGGCCACGGCCGCGATGGGCGCGCCGGGATCGGCGGTGAAGACCGCCCTGGCCGCCTGGAGGATCAACTCGTCGTTCCGCGCGGCCTGTGCCTTGCGGCCGCTCATGGGTGCGCTGGTCATGATCCCAGTGTAAGGGAACGTATGGTTCCGTTCTACTATAAATGCGTCGCCGATCCAGGGAAGGGTCGCTAGTGTCGCGCGGATGAGTGACGTACGCCTGCCTGTGCTCTGGTTGTCCGGCCCTTCAGGAGTCGGGAAGTCGTCGGTCGGCTGGGAGGTGTTCGCGCAGCTCAGCGAAGCCGGCGTCACGGCCGCGTTCGTTGACGCCGACCAGATCAGCCTGTGCTACCCGGCCCCGGAGGGCAGCACCCACCTCGTCAGGGCGGGCAATCTCGCCGCGATGGTGCCCCATTTCCGGCGGGAAGGGGTGCGGTGCCTGGTGCTGGCGGGCTTCGTCGACGACCGCGAGGAAGTCCGCACGTACGAGAGGCTCCTTCCCGATGCGGCGTTCACGTTGCGCCGGTTGCGCGTGGGCCGTGCCGAGCTGGAGGGGCGGTTCCTCGCGCGGGGGTGGCGGCCGGACCTGGTCGCGGACTCCCTCGCCGAGGCGGACGCCCTGGACCGGAGCGACTATGCCGAGGTGTGCGTGGACACCGATGGGCTGGGGGTGCCGGAGGCGGCGCGGCTGATCCGGGAGGGCTGGTCACACGGGGCATCCACGCCCACGTCCACGCCCACGTCCACGCCAACGCCAACGCCAACGCTCACGCCTACGCCCACGCCCACGTCCACGCTCACGCACCGCGCAGCCGGGTCCGTGCCGCAGGCCGAGGGCGCGCCCCTGCCCGTGTTGTGGTTCTCCGGGGCCACGGCCGCCGGGAAGTCGACGGTCGGGTACGCGGTGTTCAGCGCGATCGTCCGGAGCGGCGTGCGAGCCGCCTACGTCGACGTGAAGCAGATCAGCGCCCTGCGGGAGGCGGGTCACCGCCTCAAGGCGGGCAATCTCGCGGCGCTCTGGGCCGGGTACCGGGCGCTCGGGGCTCGATACTTGATCGTCTCCGGTGAGGCCGACACCGACGACGCCGTACGCGCGTACGCCGAACTGCTGCCCGGAGCGGACGTGACCGTGTGCCGTCTGCACGCCGGCCCCGGCACGCTGGCCGAGCGCGTCGCGCGGCGCGGCGCGGGAGGCGGGCCGGCGTTGCCGGGTGACGAGCTCAAAGGGCTGGACCAGGACGCCCTGCGCCGCGTCGCCGAGCGGGCCGCGCGCGAGGCGGAGGCGCTGGAGCGGGCCGGGGCGGGTGATCTGCGGGTCGGCACCGACGGCCGTACGGTGGCGGAGATCGCCACGGAGGTCCAGGTCCGCGGCCTGCCGCGGCTCGCCTCCACGACCGCCTCAGGTGGATGACCCGCCGGGTTCATTCGGACGACGTGGTGCGCCAGCTCCGCCCACCTGAGCGCAGCGTCGCCAGCCCCTCCCGGATCCGGCCGACCCGGGAGTACAACTTCGGCGGGACGTGGGCGAGCACCGGGGAGGTGCGCTGGTCGAGCAGGTCCATCATCTGCTGCGGCGGCAGGTCGATGTAGCGCGGCAGGTTCTCGTACCAGCGGGAGCTGTAGTGGGCCGACCGCTGCGGCGCCTTGATCGCGGCCCTGCGTTTGCGCTGGTAGCGGGCCAGGGCGGGCTCGAGTTCCGCGTGCCCGTGCAGGGCGTCCACTAGGAAGGCGACATCGCCCAGCGCGAGGGTGGTGCCGGCGCCGACGGAGTAGTGCGTGGTGTGCGCGGCGTCCCCGATCAGGACGACGTTGTCGTGGTACCAGCGGCGGTTGGTCACGGTGCGGAAGTTGAGCCAGTGGGCGCTGCCGTCGACCTGGGTGCGGCCGATCAGCGGGTGCCCGTCGAGGACGTCGGCGAAGAGTTTCTCCAGCATGGCCAGGCTGTCGCTCTCGCTCGCCTCGTGGAAGCCGAGCCCCTCCCAGGTCTCGGGGGAGCATTCGACGACGACCGTGCTGTGCTCGCCGCTGTACTTGTAGCCGTAACACCAGATCCAGCCGTGCGGGGTCTGCGTGAAGGCGAAGACGAAGGAGTCGAAGACCTTGGTGGTGCCGAGCCAGACGTAGTGGTTGCGCCCGACCGCGATCTCGGTGCCGAAGTGGTCGGCGTTGTGCTCGCGCAGCACGCTGTTGATGCCGTCGCCGGCGACGATGAGGTCGGCGTCGGGTAGTTCTTCCTCGCCGCCGATCTCGTGCTCGAACGCGATGTGCACGCCCAGGGAGCGGGCCCGCTCGGCGAGGATGTCGAGCAACCGGCGCCGGCCGATGCCGGAGCCCTCGTCGGCGTTCTCCACCGTGATCGTCGCGCGGTCGTGGATGTGCACGACCCAGCTGTCCCAGCGGACCGAGCTCTCACTGATGGCGCGCGCGGACTCGGGATCGACGCGGTGCATGAAGTTGAACAGCTGGTCCCAGTACGTCACGCCCCAGCCGTAGGTGGAGCCGGCCGGGTTCCGTTCGTAGATGGTGATGTCATGGGACGGGTCCACCCGCTTCATCAGGATCGAGAAGTACAGGCTGGCGGGCCCGCCGCCGACGCAGGCGACCTTCACAAGAGCTCCCCACTACACGAAACGTCATCAATATGTAACAGAGAGTAGCATCAGCCGTTGTCGCGCCAGCAGATGACAGAAGCCGTGTCGCGTGCCTTGCCTCGCGGGCTGCGATAGGTCACGATTCACCGGACTTTCCCGTCGAACGCATTCATGAGGCACTCGTATGGAACCTCCTGAGCTGCTTCTCGACCCGCCCGCCGCCCGGGCCCTGCTGGTGGGCTCGGGCACCTACGCCGACGGGTCCCGGCTGCCGGGCCGTCGCCGCGACCTGACCGAGGCCGAGTGGCGGGAGCGCTTCGGCGAGACCGCCTACCGTCCCGCCTGCCCCTGATCCGGCAGCGGCGTGCTCATCGTGCCGTTGAGCAACATCTGAAGGCCCCACTTCTGGCGTGACCCGGGGTCCCCGGAGAGCAGTTCGCGGGCGAGCGCGGCGACGTTCGGATGCTCGGCGGGGGAGACGTGCTCCAGCGCCTCGGTGGCCGCGTCCCACTCCTGCGCCGTCTCCTCCGCCGATTCGGCCCGGGTGGAGTGCTCGGCGGCGGAGGCGGTGGTGACCAGCAGCAGGATGTCCACGCCCCAGGCGGCCTGCTCGCCGGGCACGCCGCCCTCGCTGAGCAGCGACAGCAGCGCCTCCAGGAGGTTGAAGTAGTTGGGGCCGGACGGGCGGGCGACCAGCGCGGAGCGGGCGAGGGCGGGGTGCTGGAAGAGCACGCCCGTGTACGAGGTGAGCACCGCCTCGATCCGCTCCTGCCAGTCGCCGGGGGCCTTGGCGGGGGCCAGGTCCACCGCGCCGAGCAGTTCGTCGAGGATCGCTGCGTGCAGTTCGGCGGTGTTGGCCACGTAGACGTACAGGGAGGCCGGGCCCGTGTCGAGCTCCTTGGCCAGGCGGCGCATGGTGACCCGCTGCAGCCCTTCCGCGTGCATGAGGCCGACCGCGGTGGCGACGATCCCGTCGCGGGTGAGCGCGGGTTTGGCGGGACGCTCACGGCGGCTGCGGGACTGTGCGGTCATGCGGACAACGTAGCGAACGCGTTCGTCCCGAACAAGTTCCGGATAACGAACTTGTTCGTAACGAACATGTTCGCTATCGTCCGGAGGGACGGACACCGCTCCACGGAGGGATCACCATGACCACCACCACCACCACCACGATCGTCGGCGCCGGCCTCGGCGGCCTGACCCTGGCCCGCGTCCTGCACGTCCACGGGATCGAGGCCGCCGTCTACGACCTCGACGTCTCCCGCGACGCCCGTACTCAGGGCGGCATGCTCGACATCCACGGCGACAGCGGCCAGGCCGCACTCCGAGCCGCCGGGCTGCACGGGGAGTTCCGCTCGATCGTCCACGTCGGCGGCGAGGCCACCCGGGTCCTCGACGAGCACGCCACCGTCCACTGGGACCAACCCGACGACGGCGACGGCGACCGCCCCGAGGTCGACCGCGGCGACCTGCGTGACCTGCTGCTGGACTCGCTGCCCGCGGGCACCGTCCGCTGGGGCGGCAAGGTCGTCGCCGCCCGGCGGCTGGACGGCGGGCGCCACGAGATCACCCTGGCCGACGGCTCCGCCTTCACCACGGACCTGCTCGTCGGCGCGGACGGCGCCTGGTCCCGCATCCGCCCCCTGGTCTCCACGGCTGTGCCCGCCTACCTCGGCATCTCCTTCGTCGAGATCAACCTCTTCGACGCCGACGCCCGCCACCCGCGCGGCTCGGCCCTCGCCGGAGGCGGCGGAATGTTCGCGCTCGGCCGGGGCAACGGCATCTTCTCCCACCGCGTGACCGACGGCAGCCTGCACATCTACGCGGCCGTCCGGGCGCCCGAGGAGTGGCTCGACACCATCGACTTCACCGACGCGGGGGCGGCCAAGGAGGCCGTGCTCAAGCGATTCTCCGGCTGGGACGACGACCTGCGGGCCCTGGTGGCCGACGCCGACGGCGAACTGGTCCCCCGCAAGATCCACGCCCTGCCGGTCGGCCACCGCTGGGACCGGGTTCCCGGCGTGACGCTGCTGGGGGACGCGGCGCACCTGATGTCGCCGTTCGCGGGGGAGGGGGCCAACCAGGCCATGTTCGACGGCTCCGAACTGGGCCTGGCGCTCGCCGCCCACCCGGACGACACCGAACGGGCGCTCGCCGCGTACGAGGAGGCGCTCTTCGCCCGCAGCGCGGAGATGGCCGCCGGATCGGCCGCCGGCCTGGACCTCTGCTTCGCCGACGACGCACCCCGCGGCCTGGTCCAGATGTTCGCAGAGGGACCCGGCTCGCGCGATGACACCACCGGCACCGAGGCGGCCTGAGCCACCCTGCCGCCCTCACCCTGCGTCACCGTTAGCGCTCCCGGAGGTGGAGGGCAGGTCGCCGTTAGCGCTCACGGGAGCCGGCCGCTGAGCGTGGTCAAGCGGGGCCGACGGGGCCGTTCGCGATGTAGCCGAGGTCGATCGGTTCTGCGGGAGGGCCGTCTCGTCGTACGCCGGCCAGCAGTTGCGGGAGTTGCGGCGGCCACAGCGGCTCCACGGCAGCGGACAGGTCGTCCGGCGTCCACCATCGCCAGCGCAGGATCTTGTCGGCCGCGTGCGCGGCGCTCAGGTCACCGATGGGATCCCGGCGCGGCCCTTGGGCGAGGAAGATGTGCTCATGCTGCCGTACGGGGACGCCGGCCCTGGTGAAGTCGTGTTCCCAGAGGCAGAGCACGGCGCCGATCTCGAGGTCGGCCCACCCGGTCTCCTCGCGCAACTCCCGCAGGACCGCCTGCGACGGCGTCTCGCCCGCGTCCATCCCGCCACCGGGCATCGCCCAGTGGACGCCGACCTCCTCGTTGTCGTACCGGAGCAGGAAGACCGCTCCTTCCGGGTCCAGCACCGCGACCCTGGCCGCCTTTCTGGGGATCCGCATCCGCACACCCTGCCAGACGAAGCCGGTCACCGTCGATCACGGTCCGCTCCCGGTGAGCCGCCGCTGATCAGGACCTCCACCCCGTCGAGGATCCGGTCGAGCCCGAACTCGTAGTCGAAGCGCCGTTCGCGTTCGGGAAGATCGGCCGGATAGTCGAACGCCCCCGCCTCGACCGCGGCGCGCAGGGCGGGCAGGCGCCCGGCGTCCACGCGGGAGGAGAGCAGCGCGCTGTGGGCGGCGATCGACGCTGCCGAGGCGGCCGGGCCGAGGTCGGCGCCCAGCCGGGCGGTGGCATGCATGTACGTGGCCACCAGCAGCACCACGCCGGCCTTGTCGCGCTCGCCGAGCCCGGTGCCGCCGAGCACGGCCAGGGCGCGGTCGGTCCAGGCGAGCTGGTTGGGCGTGGCGGGGGGCCCGGTGATGGGCACGTGCACGATCCAGGCGTGGGTGCGCAACATCTCCCACTGGGCCCGGCACCAGCGGCGCAGCCCGTCGCGCCAGCCGGCGCAGGGTTCGTCGAGCTCGGCGGGCACGGCCGCGACCGCGTCGAGCATCAGCAGCAGCAACTCGTCCTTGTTCCTGACGTGCCGGTAGAGCGACATCGTGGTGAAGCCGAGCCGCCCGGCGACCCGAGCCATCGACACCGCCTCCAGCCCGCCCTCGTCGGCCACCTCCACCGCCGCCCGCGCGATGCGGCCCAGGCTCAGCCCCGCCTTCGGCTCGGGCTCGGGCCGGTCCAGTCGCTCCCACAGATCCATCCACTCAGTGTATTACGTACACTGCGTGTATGACATACACAGCACTGATCGCGGGCGGCGGGATCGCGGGCGCGGCGAGCGCGATCGCCCTGCGCAAGGCGGGGATCGACGCGGTCGTCCATGAGGCGTACGACAGGACGGCCGACGACGCGGGCGCTTTCCTGACGCTGGCGCCGAACGCGCTCGACGCCCTGCGCGCCCTCGGCTTAGACCTAGGCGGGCTCGGCTTCGACACCCCGGGCATCACGCTCACCAGCGGCTCCGGCAGGCGGCTCGGCGAGTTGTCCTACGGCCTCGACGGCGTGCCGAGCAGGACCGTCAAGCGCTCCGACCTCTACCGCTTCCTGCGCGAGCAGGACCTTCCCATCCGGTACGGCAAGCGCCTCGTCGACGCCGCGCGCACCGGTGACGGCGTACGGGCGAGGTTCGCCGACGGCGGCACGGCCGAGGCGGACCTGCTGATCGGCGCGGACGGCCTGCACTCGAAGGTCCGCGAGCTCATCGACCCGGCCGCCCCCGGCGCCCGCTACACCGGGCTGCTCAACGTCGGCGGCTACGCGCGCGGCGTCTCGACCGGCGTCGAGCCCGGCATGATGCACGCCGTCTTCGGCAAGCGCTGCTTCTTCGTCTCCACCACGCGCCCCGACGGAGAGGTGTGGTGGGCGGCGAACCCCGCCCAGGCCACCGAGCTCACCCCCGCCGAGCTGGCCGCGATCACGCCGGACGAGTGGCGGGCCCGGCTGCTCGACCTGTTCCGGCGAGACCTCGGCCCGGCCAGGGACGTCATCGCGGCGACCGGGCAGATCCTCGCGGGCTGGAACTCCTACGAGGTGCCGGGCGTGCCGCTCTGGCACCGCGACCGGATGATCATCATCGGTGACGCGGCCCACGCCACCGCCCCGTCGATCGGGCAGGGCGCGGCCATGGCCGTCGAGGACGCCGTCGTCCTGGCCAAGTGCCTGCGTGACAGCCCCGGCGTCGAGGCCGCGTACGCCGCCTACGAACGGCTGCGGCGGCGGCGCGTCGAACGCGTCGTCGAGCAGGGCAACCGCACCGGCGGATGGAAGGCGCTGAACCCGCTGGCCAGGGTGCCGCGCGACGTGATCATGAGCCTGGGCATGAAGCTCGCGGCCAGGACCGGCGCGGACCCGAGCCGCTGGATCTACGAACACCACATCGACTGGGACGAGCCGGTCCACGCCTGAATCGAGCACCGCATCGACCGAGTTGAACCGGTCCACGCCTGAACTGGGCATCTCATCGACCGGGCCGAGCCGAACCCGGGCCGGGCTCAGCCTGGTGGGGGTGGGGCCGTGCTGCCACGCACCACCAGCCGGGTCGGCACGAGGTCGGTGCCCGGCCGCGCGGCCTGGTTCTGGCGGATCTGCACCAGCACCCGCTGCACGCACCTCTTGCCCACCTCGGCGAAGTCCTGGTGCACGGTGGTCAGCGGCGGGACGAAGTACGCGCTGTCGGGGATGTCGTCGAAGCCCACCACGCTGATCTCGCCGGGAACGGCCAGGCCGCGCTCGTGGAAGGCGCGCAGCAGCCCGAGTGCCATCTGGTCGTTGGAGGCGAACACGGCCGTGCACTCGGGCGCGAGCGCGAGCCCGGCGGCGTAGCCGGACTCGGCCGACCAGTCGCCGTGCAGTGGCTCCGGCACCGGCCGGCCCGCCTGCTCCAGCGTCGTGCGCCAGGCCGCGGCCCGGCGCTGGCTGGCGAAGGACGTCTGAGGCCCCGTGACGTGCCAGACGGTCTTGTGTCCCAGGTCGAGCAGGTGGTGCACGGCCCGCCGCGCCCCGTCGGCCTGGTCGGTGTCGACCACGCTGTAGCGGTCGCCTGCGTCGGAGTCGACCACGACGACGTGCACCCCGGGCGGCAGGGTGACGGTGCCGGCGTCGAGCAGGTGGATCTCGATGATGACGATGACCGCGTCCACGGCCAGTTCGCCCATCCGGGTGAACGCCCCCAGCACGTTGTCCTGGGTCGGCATGTCGAGGGGGAACAGCGTGATCGCGTACCCCTCGGCGGCGGCGTGGGTGGCGATCGCCTCCACCGTGCGGCTGTTGCCGGTCGAGGCCAGCCCGAAGAGGATCACGCCGATCGTGTTGAACTGCCCGTACCGCAACGCGCGCGCGGCGCTGTTGGGCCGGTAGCCCAGCTCCCGCATCGCCGCGAGCACCTGCTCACGGGTCGTCTCGATGACCCCCTGGTGGCCGTTGGACACCCGGGACACGGTCTGGGACGAGACCCCCGCCAGCTTGGCGACGTCGGCCATGGACACCCGCTGCTTGCGCCGGCCTCCGGGAACGCCGGAACCGCCGCGCTGCGCGCCGCCGCTGGGCGTCGTGCGGTGCCCATCATGGGGCCCCTCGTGCGGCCCATCATGCGGCCCGGCGTGAGGTCCATCGTGGGGCTCGTCCCGATTCATCGCGTCCATGCTCTGCCTGCCTTGACGGCCCGTGTGGCCGGTGCCACGATACCGCAACGGAAGTTTACGTAAACATCACCACGGGATCATCTCCGGCAACCCTCGGTCATGGACAATCGGCGCCCGCTTGCCCGACCCGATGTTTACGTTAACAAGGGAGGAAGTGGTACCGAGTGACCAGGCGATCGTGGGCGGGCTGGCGGTTCGTCGGGCCGTTCATGGCGGTGTTCGCGCTCGTCTTCCTGGCACCGATCGTGTACTCGATCTACCTGAGCCTCTTCCGCACCCAGCTCATCGGCGGGACCACGTTCGTCGGCGCGGACAACTACGTCAAGGCGCTGGGCGACCCGCAGTTCTGGTCGGCCTTCGGCAACGTGGCGCTCTTCCTGGTCGTGCAGGTCCCGATCATGTTGTTCCTGGCGCTGCTGGTCGCCCTCGCGATCGACAGCGGCCGGCTGTACGGGTCGAGCTTCTTCCGCATCTCGGTCTTCCTGCCGTACGCCGTCCCCGCGGTCGTCGCGACGCTGATGTGGGGCTTCATGTACGGCACCCGCTTCGGCCTGCTCGCCAACCTCAACGACATCTTCGGCGTGTCCCTGCCTGACCCGCTCTCGGCCGACCTGGTCCTCGCCTCCGTCGGCAACATCGTGACCTGGGAGTTCGTCGGCTACAACATGCTGATCCTGTACTCGGCCCTGCGCGTGGTCAACCCGTCCCTCTACGAGGCCGCCGAGATCGACGGGGCCGGCCAGTTCCGCATCATCCTGGCCATCAAGCTCCCGGCCCTGCGCGGCGCCCTGCTGATCGCCACGATCTTCTCGATCATCGGCAGCTTCCAGCTCTTCAACGAGCCCGCCATCCTCAAGAACCTGGCGCCGAACACGATCACGACGTACTTCACGCCGAACTACTACGCCTACTCGTTGTCGTTCAACGGCCAGCAGTACAACTACTCGGCGACCGTCGCCATCGTCATGGGCGTGATCACGATGATCGTCGCCTACGTCGTCCAGCTCCGCGGCATGCGGAAGGAGGTCTGAACGGTGACCACCACCCGCCCGCTGGTGATCCGCCACCGGCGCCCGGCGCGGCGCGGAAGCCGGCGCAGCGCCACGCTGACCGTCCTGACCGCGATCATGCTGGTCTACACGCTGCTCCCGCTCCTCTGGCTGGTGATCAACGCCTCGAAGACGCAGGAGGGGCTGCTCAGCTCGTTCGGCCTGTGGTTCGACGACGACTTCGCGCTGTTCGGCAACATCGCCGGCACCTTCACCTACGGCGGCGGCATCTTCACCCGCTGGCTGCTCAACACCCTGCTCTACGTGGTCGCGGGCGCGGGCGGCGCGACGCTGCTGGCCACGATCGCCGGGTACGGGCTGGCGAAGTTCGACTTCCCCGGCAAGAAGGCCGTGTTCGCCTTGGTCATCGGCGCGGTCGCGGTCCCCGGCACCGCGCTGGCCGTCCCCACGTTCCTGATGTTCTCCAGCCTCGGCCTGACCAACACCCCGTGGGCGATCATCGTGCCGTCGCTGGTGTCGCCGTTCGGGCTCTACCTCATGTGGACCTTCGCCGCCGACGCCGTGCCGAACGAGATCCTCGAATCGGCGCGGGTGGACGGGGCCGGGGAGTTCCAGACGTTCTTCCGCATCAGCCTGCCGCTGCTGGCGCCCGGGATCGTCACGGTCCTGCTGTTCACCGTCGTCGCGACGTGGAACAACTACTTCCTGCCGCTGATCATGCTGAAGGACCCCGACTGGTACCCGCTCACGGTCGGCCTCAACACCTGGAACGCCCAGGCGACCACCGCGGGCGGCGACGCCATCTTCCACCTCGTGATCACCGGCTCGCTGCTCACCATCGTCCCGCTGATCGTGGCGTTCCTGCTGCTCCAGCGGTACTGGCAGTCCGGCCTGGCCGCCGGGAGCGTCAAGGAGTGACCGGCGCCACACCCATGAAAGGGAATCCATGACGAGAACCCGCCGCAGCGCCCTCCTGGTGGGCGCGGCCCTGTCGGTGTCGCTGATGACCGCCGCCTGCGGCTCTCCAGGTCAGGAGGCGGCCGCCCCGGTGAAGAGCACGTCGGCCACCGACCTGGAGGCCACGCTGAACGCCGGTGGCACCATCACGGTCTGGGCGTGGGAGCCGACGCTGAAGCCGGTGATCGAGAGTTTCCAGGCGAAGTATCCGAAGGTGAAGGTCAACCTGGTCAACGCCGGCACCGGCGACGACCAGTACACCGCGCTGCAGAACGCGATCAAGGCCGGGTCCGGCGTCCCCGACGTGGCCCAGATCGAGTACTACGCGCTGCCCCAGTTCGCGCTGTCCAAGTCGGTCACCGACCTGACGGCCTTCGGCGCGGACAAGCTGGAGGGCACCTTCACCCCGGGCCCCTGGAACTCGGTGCACTCCGGCGCCGGGATCTACGGCCTGCCGATGGACTCCGGGCCGATGGCGCTGTTCTACAACAAGGACGTCTTCGACAAGCACAAGATCGAGGTGCCGGCGACCTGGGAGGAGTACATCGCGGCGGCCAGGAAGTTGCACAAGGCCGACCCGAAGGCGTACATCACCAGCGACACCGGTGACGCCGGCTTCACGACCAGCATGATCTGGCAGGCGGGCGGCAAGCCGTACCAGGTGGACGGCACCAAGGTGGGCATCAACTTCGCCGACGCCGGCACGCAGAAGTTCACCACCGCCTGGCAGCAGCTCGTCACCGAGAAGCTCGTCGCGCCGATCGTCGGGTGGAGCGACGAGTGGTACAAGGGCCTGGGCGACGGGACCATCGCCACGCTCGTGATCGGCGCCTGGATGCCCGCCAACTTCGAGACCGGCGTCAAGGCCGGGTCCGGCAAGTGGCGGGTCGCCCCCATGCCGCAGTGGGAGAGCGGCGGCAAGGCCACCGCCGAGAACGGCGGCAGCTCGCTGGCCGTCCCCGAGGCCGCCGCGAACAAGGCGCTCGCCTACGCCTTCCTCAAGTACGCCGGCGTCGATGACGGCGTGCAGACCCGCATGGACGGCGGCGCCTTCCCCGCCACGACCGCGCAGCTCAACGCGCCGGACTTCCAGGCCAAGAAGTTCCCGTACTTCGGGGACCAGGAGGTCAACAAGGTGCTGGCCGAGTCGGCGGGGCAGGTCGTGAGCGGGTGGTCGTACCTGCCGTACCAGGTGTACGCCAACAGCGTCTTCAATGACACCGTCGGCAAGGCGTACGTCGGCGGCGGCACCCTCCAGGACGGCCTGAAGGCCTGGCAGGACGCCTCCGTCAAGTACGGCCAGGAGCAGGGCTTCAGCGTTCAGTAACGCCCCGGCGCAGGACGGCGACCTGGCGGGGCGCGAGGAGGTGGCCGGGGGCCAGGCAGGGCCCCCGGAGCACCTCGCCCGCCACGCCGTCCACGGCCACGCTCTCGTCGGTGCGGTTGATGAGGAACCAGTAGTCGGCCTCGCCGTCCGTGCGCACCGCCAGCTCCACCCGCCCGGCGACGGCGGCGGGCAGCTCAGGGCCGACCCCGCTGAGCTCCAGGAACCGCGCCAGCACCGGCTCCAGGCCCTCGGGCCCGAGCCGGGTCGAGACGTAGGAGGCCGAGCCGGTCCCGACGGGGCGGGTGGTGATCGCGGGCCTGCCCGCGTGGTCGCCGGAGGTGTAGTTCGCGACGACCTTGACGTCCGGGCCGGTGACGTCGATCCGGTCGGTCCACAACGTGCCGGAGACGCCGAGGTCCAGCTCCACCCGGTCGCCGTCCGCCAGCGGCCCGAACTCCTCGATCCTGATGCCGAGCAGGTCGCGCAGCGCGCCGGGGTAGCCGCCGAGCCACACGTGGTCGTGCTCGTCCACGATGCCGGAGAAGTAGGTGGTGACGAGGTGGCCGCCGCCGGAGACGTACCGGTCGAGGCGCTCGGCCATGGGCCGCGGGACGACGTGCAGGATCGGGGCGACGAGCAGGTCGTAGTGCTCGAAGGAGCCGGCGGAGCCGATGACGTCGGCCCGCACGCCCGCGGCCAGGAACGCTGAATACCACTCCAGCGCCTCCTGCCGGTAGCGCAGCCGGGAGGTGGGGTGGGAGTCCAGCTCGCTCGCCCACCAGGAGTCCCAGTCGAACACGATCGCCGCCGCGGCCCGCCGCCGGCGCGTCCCCGCGACCGGCGCGAGCGCCTCCAGGGTCGCGCCGAGGTCCACGACCGAGTGGAAGACCTCGCTGTCGGTGCCGGCGTGCGGGATCATCGCCGAGTGGTACTTCTCGGCGCCGCCCGCCGACTGCCGCCACTGGAAGAAGCACACGGCGTCGGCGCCGTACGCGACGTGGGTCAGCGAGTCGCGGGCCAGCCCGCCGGGCTTCTTGGCCGGGTTGACCGGCTGCCAGTTCACCGCGCTGGTCGAGTGCTCCATGAGGAACCACGGCTCGCCCCCGGCCAGCATGCCGGTCAGGTTGGCCGAGAACGACAGCTCCTCCCGCCCCTCGGGCAGCAGGTAGTGGTCGTTGGCGACGAAGTCGATCTCGCGCGCCCAGTCCGCGTAGTCCATGCCCTTGGTCTCGCCCATGACCATGAAGTTCGTGGTGACCGGGATGCCGGGGGTCAGCTCGGCCAGCAGGTCGCGCTCGGCCCGCAGGTGCTCCTTCAGCGCGTCGGAGGAGAAGCGCTTGAAGTCGAGCTGCTGGGTCGGGTTGGGGTAGGAGGCGGCCAGGCGGGGCGGCAGGATCTCCGCCCACTCGCCGTACGCCTGCGACCAGAACGACGTCGCCCACGCCCGGTTCAGCTCCTCCACCGTGCCGTACCGGTCGCGCAACCACACCCGGAAGGCCGCGGCGGCGTCGTCGGAGTAGTCGTGGACGTTGTGGCAGCCCAGCTCGTTGGAGACGTGCCAGGCGGCCAGGGCGGGATGCTTCCCGTACCGCTCGGCCAGGGCTCTGACCAGGCGCAGGGCGTGCTCGCGGAAGACCGGCGAGGTCGGCCGCCAGTGCTGGCGCGCGCCCGGCCAGAGCGTGCGGCCGTCGTGGTCCACGGGCAGGATCTCCGGGTGCCGGGCGGTCAGCCACGGCGGCGGGGAGGCGGTGGCGGTGGCCAGGTCCACGGCGATGCCGTGCGCGTGCAGGAGGTCCATGACCTCATCCAGCCACGAGAAGCTCCACTGGCCAGGGCGGGGCTGGAGCCGCGCCCAGGAGAAGATCGCCAGCGAGACGATGTTCACCCCGGCGCGGCGCATCGCCAGGACGTCCTGCTCCCACACCTCCCGGGGCCACTGTTCTGGGTTGTAGTCCGCGCCGAAGGCGAACCTCCGGCGCGAGGGGTCGGCGGGCCAGCGCAGCCAGCGCCCGTGAGTGCCTGTCACTACCGCTCCTGCTCTGCGTATGTTTACGTAAACATAGCAGGGTCACTCACGCGGCGGGTGAGCCAGGTCTCCGACGGCCGGTATGACAGCGGTGTCTTGACAGAGCGCTCCAGGCTTGAAAGTTTCTTAACAAATCGGGGTTGACAACGTTGTCATGTCTGTCGCACGGCCGGCCGAAAGGTAAACCCGATGAAGCACCCTCCCCGACGATCACTCCTCATGGCGGTCTTATGCCCTCTCGTCTCACTCCTCCTCGCCGCTCCCGCCGCCGCCGCGTTGACGGCGGGAGCCGGCCCGGACCCCATCCCCAACCCCGGACCTTCGGGCACTCCGTCGCCGGGCCCCTCCTACAGCCCGCCCCCCGGCCCGCGCATGGCTGAGCCCCCGGCCCCCGACGCCGAGGTGCGGCGGGCCGCCCGCGACGCCCAGTCCCTGGCCCAGGCGGAAGGCGCCGCCTTCGCCTCCTCCTTCGAGCCGGGCGACCCCCAGCCGACCTGGCTCAACACGGCCGAGAAGGCCGAGAACATCACCGGCGCCCTGCCGGGCGGCATCGAGGGCGGCATCTCCGACCAGGTCGCCCAGGTCTCCGCCAGCGGCGAGTACGCCACCTCGGGCGAGGTCAAGGAGAACCTGGCCGACGGTGACGCCGCCACCAAGTGGCTGGTGTTCACCGCCACCGGCTGGGCCCAGTACACCCTGTCCGCCCCGGTCGCGGTCGTGCACTACGCCCTGACCTCCGCCAACGACGCCCCGGAACGCGACCCGCGCGACTGGCGGCTCCAGGGCTCCCAGGACGGCCAGAGCTGGACCACCCTGGACACCCGCACCGGCGAGACGTTCACGGCGCGCATGCAGCGCAAGGAGTACCGCTTCACCAACCCGGTCGCCTACGCCCACTACCGGCTCGACATCACCCGCATCGGCAGCGGCTCGACGCTGCAACTGGCCGAGTGGGAGTTGTCGGACGGCCGGAGCGGCCCGAGGCCGCCGAGCGACATGCGCAGCCAGATCGGCGTGGGCCCGAACGGCGGGTACGTCTCCAAGCCCCGCGCCGGCTTCTCCGGCCTGCGCGCCTTCCAGTACGCGGGCGCCACCACCGCCGAGGACGGCGGCCGCTCCACCAACAAGGTGTTCGAGGTGGACATCCCGGTCACCTCCACGACGGAGCTGTCGTACGTGGTCTTCCCCGAGTTCACCGCGGCCGACCTGCGCTACCCCAGCACGTACGTCTCGGTGGACCTGGCCTTCAAGGACGGCACCTACCTCAGCGACCTGCGGGCCACCGACCAGCACGGGGTCCGGCTGGCCCCGCGTGAGCAGGGCGAGTCCAAGACTCTCTACGCCGACCAGTGGAACTTCAAGCGCGCCCAGATCGGCGAGGTGGCCAAGGGCAAGCGGATCAGCCGCATCCTGGTGGCCTACGACAGTCCCGCCGGGATGGCCGGGTTCCGCGGGTGGATCGACGACATCAAGATCGTCTCGGAGCGGAGGCGGCAGCCGTACGAGGGGCGTGACGAGCGCAGGTCAAGCCCCTCGCAGTACGTGCTGACCACCCGCGGCACCCACTCCACCGGCGGTTTCTCGCGGGGCAACAACTTCCCGGCCACCGCGGTGCCGCACGGGTTCAACTTCTGGACGCCGATGACCAACGCCGGCTCGATCAGCTGGCTGTATGAGTACCACCGCGCCAACAACGCGGCCAACCTGCCGCAGATCCAGGCGTTCACCGCCAGCCACGAGCCGAGCCCGTGGATGGGCGACCGGCAGACGTTCCAGTTCATGCCCTCGGCGGCCGAAGGGGTGCCGAACCCGTCACGTACGGCCCGCGCGCTGCCCTTCCACCACGAGCGGGAGATCGCGAGCCCGCACCTGTACGCGGTCACCTTCGACAACGGGCTCAAGACCGAGATCGCGCCCACCGACCACGCGGCGCTGGCCCGCTTCACCTTCCCCGGCTCCCCCGGATCTCCCGCCAAGATCGTCTTCGACAACGTCAACGACAACGGCGGCCTGACCCTGGACGTGTCGGGCGGCGTGGTCACCGGCCACTCCGACGTGCGCAGCGACCTGTCCACCGGCGCCGCGCGCATGTACTTCTACGCCGTCTTCGACCGCCCGGTCACCGGCGGCGGCAAGCTGACCGGCCAGGGCCGCGACAACGTCCTGGGCTACCTGTCCTTCGACGCGGGCGAGAGCCGCACGGTCGGCATGCGCATCGCCTCCTCGCTGATCAGCGTGGAGCAGGCCAGGCACAACCTGGAGCTGGAGCTGGCCGCCTCCGACACGCTGGAGACGGTCAGCGAGCGGGCGCGGCGGGCGTGGGACGCCAAGCTGGGCGTCATCGAGGTCGAGGGGGCGAGCCGGGACCAGCTCGTCACGCTCTACTCCAACCTCTACCGCCTGTTCCTGTATCCCAACTCCGCGTTCGAGAACACCGGCACCAAGGAAGCGCCGGTGTACCGGCACGCCGTGCAGTCGGCCACCAGCACCTCGCCCACCACGCGGGTGGCGGACGGCAAGGTGTATGTCAACAACGGCTTCTGGGACACCTACCGCACCACGTGGCCCGCGTACGCGCTGCTCACGCCCGGCATGGCGGGGGAGATGGCGGACGGGTTCGTCCAGCAGTACGAGGACGGCGGCTGGATCGCGCGGTGGTCGTCGCCGGGGTACGCCGATCTGATGGTCGGCACCAGCTCCGACGTCGCCTTCGCCGACGCCTACCTCAAGGGCGTGACCGGCTTCGACGCGGCGACCGCCTACCAGGCCGCCGTCAAGAACGCCACGGTCGCCCCGCCCACCCGCCACGTGGGCCGCAAGGGCCTGTCCACCTCCGTCTTCCTCGGCTACACCGGCATCCAGTCCACTGGCGAGGCCATGTCGTGGGCGATGGACGGCTACATCAACGACTTCGGCATCGCCAACATGGCCAAGGCGCTCGCCGACCGCTCCAAGGGCGCCGAACGGGCCCGCTACCTGGAGGAACACGAATACTTCCGCAACCGCGCGCTCAACTACGTGCACCTGTTCGACCCGGCGGTGCGCTTCTTCCAGGGCAGGAACGCCGACGGCTCCTTCAGGAACAAGCCCGGCTCCTACGACCCGCGCGCCTGAGGCTTCGACTACACCGAGACCGACGGCTGGAACATGGCCTTCCACGTTCCCCAGGACGGCCGGGGCCTGGCCAACCTCTACGGCGGCGCCGGCAAACTGTCCGACAAGCTGGACGCCTTCTTCGCCACCCCGGAGACGGCGCTGTCCCCCGGCTCGTACGGCGGCGTCATCCACGAGATGCGCGAGGCCAGAGACGTGCGCATGGGCCAGTACGGGCACAGCAACCAGCCCTCCCACCACATCCTCTACATGTACGACTACGCCGGCCAGCCGTGGAAGACCCAGGCCAAGGTCCGCGAGGCGCTCTCCCGCCTGTACCTGGGCAGCGAGATCGGCCAGGGCTACCCGGGCGACGAGGACAACGGCGAGATGTCGGCCTGGCAGGTCTTCGGCGCGCTCGGCTTCTACCCGCTGCAGATGGGCAGCCCCACCTACGCGATCGGCTCCCCGCTGTTCAAGAAGGCGACGATCCGCCTGGAGAACGGCAGGAAACTGGTCGTCAAGGCGCCCGGCAACAGCTCCCGTAACGTGTACGTGCAGGGGCTGAAGGTCAACGGCAGGCCGTACGGGAAGACGTACCTGCCGCATGACCTGATCGCCGAGGGCGGCGAGCTGGAGTTCGAGATGGGACCGAAGCCGTCGCGCTGGGGCACCGGCAAGGACGCCGCCCCGCCCTCGATCACCGGCGACGACCGCGTCCCCGCACCGCTGCACGACGCCACGGGACCGGGGCGCGGCACCGCGACCGGGGCCGGCGGCGCCGACGTGAGCGCCCTGTTCGACGACGACTCCGCCACCCGGGCGACGCTGCCCGAGTGGGTCCAGTACACCTTCCCCGCCGACCGGCAGGCCCGCTTCTACACCCTCACCTCCGGCTCCGGCCAGCAGTCCGAGGACCCGGCCGGGTGGGCGCTGGAGGGCTCCGCCGACGGCACCACGTGGAAGGTGCTCGACGAGCGGTCCGGGGAGAGTTTCGCCTGGCGGCAGCAGACCCGCCCGTTCAAGATCGCCAAGCCGGGCGCCTACACCCACTACCGGATCCGGTTCGCTGGCGGCACGTCGCTCGCGGAGATCGAGCTGCTCGCCTCCGCGCCGCCCGCCACGTCACCGCTGGTCGTCGAGGCGGAAGGGGTCTTCGCCGCGCCGGGGGAGACCGTGACGCTCCCGGTGACCGTGTCCAACCACGCCGACCGGGCCGCCACCGGACGGCTGAGCGCGACCGCGCCCCAGGGCTGGACCGTCCAGCCGGCGGCCGCCGACTTCGGGCCCATCGCGCCGGACGCGTCCCAGACCGTGAACCTCCAGGTGACGCTGCCGGCGACGGCGGGTCCCGGCAGTCACCCGATCCAGCTCGCCGTCACCTCCGGCCAGGGCACGGCCGGGGCGCGGGCCACGGTGACGGTGATCGGCGACACCGTGGAGTTCACGCCGGGCACCGCCGCCGAGACACCCTGGCTGCTGGAGGAGGACGGGTCCCAGCTCGACGGCGAGGTGCACGACGGGCGCGCCCGCTTCACCGACGGCGACGCCCACGCCACCTACCGGTTCCAGCTCCCGGCGCCGGCGTCGCTGACGCTGGACATCGGCAACCAGTTCCTGGTGCAGGTCTCGGAGGACAACCAGACCTGGCGGACCGTGCTGCGGGAGGAGGCCAACGTGCGCGACCTGTCCAACCGGGCCGAGCGCACGATCGACGTCGGCGACGCGCGCACGTTCTACCTGCGCATCGCGGACGGTCAGCCGCAGGACGGCTGGGGGTCCTGGCTGGCCAGGGTCCGGCTCGACCTGCGGCTGAGCTGACTCAGTAGCGTTCGCTGAGGTTGAGGTTGATCTCGGTGAGCACGGTGGTGGACCTGCCGTACCTCAGCAGGTTCCCCAGGTCGTCCGGCAGGAGCAGGGTCGCCTGCCCGTGCCGGGCGGCCTGGCCGACCGACTTCAGCTCCAGGCCGGCCGCGACGAGCGAGAAGATCTTCGTCGCGGCGTTGATCCGGCGGTCGGCCAGGTTGAGGTACGCGGTCAGCAACTGCGCCCTCAGCAGGTCCGACTGCCTGATCGACAGGCCGTACACCGCCCTGACCTCCGCCCGGGTGAGCAGACCGTCCGCCACCGACCCGTCGGCCCCGTCGAACCGCTCGTCGGTCGCCTGCACGCGGGCCAGCAACTCGGCGCTCTGCCGGTCCCCGTGCAACTGCCACGTCAGTTGCGGCCACGGGTTCCTGGACGGCGTCACCTCCGTGACGCGGGTGGCCGCGCCGGCGGTCACCGGCTCGTACGCGCAGCCGTTCGCGTTCCGGTACGACGCGGTGGCCGTGTCGGGCAGCTCGGCCCCGGCGGTGAACAGCAGGCCGGCGCGCGCCGTGAACCGCACCGTCGTGCTCGCGCCGCCGTCCAGCGAGCCGAGCGACCAGGTCAGCGTGGTCGTTCCGTCGGCGTTGCGGGTCACCGACGACGCCTTCGGCTGGCTGCCGGTGGGATGCACCTCGGCGGGCAGCGTGTCCGTCAGCGACACCTGGGTGGCCGTGCCGCCGCCGGTGTTGTCCACCTTCAGGTCGATCGCCATGGCCTCACCGGCGTTGACGGTCGCCGGGGCGGACTTGGTGAGGGCCAGCACCGGGGCGTGGACGCTGGTGGCGGCCTCTGCGGTGTTGTCGCCCGTGTTCACCTCGGGGTCGCCGCCGGCGTCCTTCGCGGTCACCGTCGCCGTGTTGGTCAGCTTCGCCCCGTCCGCCGTCGTGCACGGCACCTCGTAGGTGAACGTCTCCGCCGCGGACTTCCCGGCGTCGAGGTAGGGCACCGTCCTGGTCGCCGTGCCGCCGCCGGGCAGGGTGTCGGCGACCTCGATCGCGGTGGCGGCGCCCGTACCGGCGTTGTCCATGCTCACGCGGTACGTGAGCGTGTCACCCGGCAGGGCGTCGGCCCGGTCCACGGTCTTCTTCACCGTCAGGTCCGGGTCGAACGCGCGGAAGAACTCGATCTCCTGCCGCAGCGCGGTCCCCGCGTCGATCTCGCTCCCGTAGTCCGTGTTCGCGACGCCGCTGGACAGGACGCCGGCCCGATACCTGAGGTTGTTCCAGTCCCTGAAGCCGAAGAGCGTGCTTCTGGGTGCGGGCGCGTCGTCCCGCGCGTTGATGTTCACATCCACGGTGCCCGGGTCGATGATCGCCATCCCCGTCACCGGGTTGCTGTTGCCGTTCCAGTTGAGCGGGCCGTTGCCCTGGCCGAAGCGGGTGCGGCGGTTCGCGTCGGTCCAGAACGTGTAGTCGGTGCCGTCGCCGATCCCCAGGGACTCGTCCAGTCTGCTCTTCTCCAGCTGCTGCAGCACCACGTTCGAGTAGTCGAGGCGGCGGTGCGCGCTCGTGACGTTGACCAGCCTCTGCGGGGGCGGCTGGATCGGGATCCCGCCCGGCTCGAAGGCGTAGTTCATGATGCTGAGATAGTTGGGCTTGAAGTTGGTCTCCTCGAAGCCGCCGTGATCGAGGCCGAGCGCGTGCCCGAGCTCGTGCATGATCGTGCCCGACTGGTCGCGCGGGGTGCCGAGGTTGGCGTACTGCCCGCCCGTGCCGAGGTCGTACAACTGCTCGTCGTCGGCGGTCCCGACCGTGTTCGCGAGAGTGTCGATCTTGCGGTCGCGGCCCACGTTGACGGTCATGTTGAGCTCGCGGTCGTCACCCGCGCGGACCGTTTCGAACTCCCCGCCGGGACCGGGGAAGATCGACGTGCCGATCGGCTGGTCGTTGCCCGCCACCACCGAGTCGAGCACCCCATTGGGCCCCGGCGTGATCTCGCTGCCCCGCCCGGGCTCGTCGTCGCCGGCCGGGGTCGTCTCCAGGAGGCCGTTCTGCCCCGCGGACACGCCGGCCAGCCGCCAGGACCCGAGCGTGACGATGAAGTCCTTCACCTCGTCGCAGCAGATGCCCGACGTGCGGCCGGCGTTCTCCAGGTTGTGCGCGAGGATCGCGTAGTGGGTGTAGGGGCGCAGCCGGAAGTGCAGGCCGTTGGTCCTGGCCGTCGCGTACGCCGTGCTGTCCAGCGCCATCGCGGTCTGCTCGGTGATGGCCCTGCCCGGCAGATGAACGAGGTCGACGCCCTCGGCCTTGTGCGGCCCGGGGAAGGGACAGTCCGGCTCCGCCGGCACCTTGGCCGCGTCGTAGGCGCTCACGAGCTCCGCGATGGCGCCCTTGTCCGGATCGTGGGAGTGGTCGGAGGCGACCATGAAGTCCGTCTTCAGCAGGATCGTCTTGCGGCAGGGGTCCGCCCGGCCCGGCAGGTCGGCGAGCATCGTGCCGTTGGTGTCCTTGACGCCGAACAGCTCGACCAGGTCCGGGATGCCGTCGTGGTCGAAGTCGGGCAACTGCGACGTGGTCAGCCTGAACCCGAGCTCGGCGATCTTCCCGTCGCCGTCGTCAGGGAAGTTCGGGTCGCCGTCGCCCTTGGCGCACGTCTGCCCCAGATTCGCGTCGCCGTGGCACGGGGAGCGCGGCGCCACCCCGTCGCCCTGCCAGGCGTCGGTGACCAGGTCGTAGGTGAGGTTCAGCTCGACGTCCTGGTTGGCGGGGGAGATGTCCATCCGGTCGTCCCCGAAGCCGAGGGCGCTGTCGTCGTCCCAGACCCGGATGAGCACCGGGATCGTCGTCTGGTCGTTCCTGAGGGGGAGGGTCCTGGTGAACACCCACTTCTGGGCCCCGAAGTGATCCGCGCTCGGGCTGAACACGTCGTCGGCGATGGGCGCCCTGCGCTCGACCGGGGCGGCCGGGTCGTCCCCGATCCTGATCTCCGGGAAGAACTCTCCCTCCTCCCCGATGCCGTCGTCCGGCACCTCGAACCGCTGGAAATGGTCGATGCTCAGCGTCACGGAGACGCTGCTCGCCATCGCCGGCTGGGCGGGTAAGACCGGCAGGAAGGCGATCCCTGTCAGGACGGCGGACGCGTACGCGATCCACCGTTTACGAACCGTTCCGTTCATGGGCCGTCACCTCGGCACGCTCGGGAGTTTCACGCAGCATGCGGGTCATGGGAGGGGAACGGATGAGTAGGCCCTACCTAGTCCGTTTCGCCCCCGTGCTCCGGGACGAGCGCAGCGGCCACCGCCGCTACAGCGCCGGGTCCGTACGGACGATCGAGGCGCTGAGCTGCCTGCGGGCGACCGGGATGAGCGTCAGGACATGCGCGCGTACCTTCGCCACCTGGCCGGCGGTGAGACCATCAGCTTCCTGCGGGCGGCCCCGCCAGCCGCTCCGGCCGGGTCCAGCCGGCCCAGCCGCGCTCGCGCATCGCGTCCAGCATCCGCTCCGACCGTGGGCCGGCCTCGAGGAGAAGCGCGTCGACGAGGTCAAACGCCAGATCGTCGTACGCCGGCTCGCCGGAGGCGTATGCCTGCTCGGCCATGGCGGCCAGGATGTCGGCTGCTTCCCCCAGGCGCGGGTCGTCGCCTGTGTCGTTCTCCAAGAGCTCCGACAGGACCCGATAGAGCCGGACGATCTGCGGGTCATCGAGCTGTGCGAGTTTCCCTGGCATGACCTCGCCGATGTGATCGGGCCAGCGAGCCGCGACCAGGATCCAGCCGTCCCGCTCACCCTCCACTATCCGCTCCGACGCCCCGATCTCCCGAAGCCGATCGAGATAGGAGGTCACCTCCGGCGGGAGCGCCAGGCTGTCCCCGGCAGCGAGCCGCGCGATCTGCTTGCGGCTGGTCTCGAGCCGTTCGATCTCCTCGCGCAGGTGGCTGTCGATCCTGTGGACCGCTTCGGCGAAGGTCGATGCGTCGGCTTCGAGCATGTGACCGATCTGAGACAGCGGCACGCCGGCATGGGCGAGGCTGCGGATCTTGATGAGGGACACGACCGCCCTCGCGCCATACCGCCGGTAACCCGAGGCGTCCCGCTCAGGCTCGGGCAGTAGCCCGATCTGGTGATAGTGCCGCACCGCCCGCACCGTGACGCCGGCATACGCCGCCAGTTGACCGATCGTCAGCATGCTCTGATCCTGCCCCGAACCCGCCCTGTCCGGTCGACGCCGGGCTCAGGAGATCCTGCGACGGTAGGAGATGCCGGCGAAGACGTAGGCGACGACGAGGATGCCGACGCACCAGGCCAGGGCGGTCCAGATGTCCGTGCCGACCGGTCGCTGGGTGAGCAGGTCGCGGATCGTGTTGACGATGGAAGTCACCGGCTGGTTCTCGGCGAAGGCGCGCAGGGGGCCGGGCATGGTGGCGGTGGGCACGAAGGCCGAGCTGAGGAAGGGCAGGAAGATGAGCGGGTAGGAGAACGCGCCCGCGCCGTCCACGCTCTTCGCGGTGAGACCGGGGATGACGGCGATCCAGGTCAGTGCCAGGGTGAACAGGATCAGGATGCCGGCGACCGCGAGCCAGGCCGGCACGCCGGCGCCCGAGCGGAAGCCCATGAGCAGGGCGACACCGACGACGACCACGAGCGAGATCACATTGGCGACCAGCGAGGTCAGCACGTGCGCCCACAACACGGACGAGCGTGCGATCGGCATGGACTGGAATCGCTCGAAGATCCCGCCCTGCATGTCCATCAAGAGCCGTAATGCGGTGTAGGCGACGCCCGACGCGATCGTGATGAGCAGGATGCCGGGAAGCATGTAGTTCACGTACGCGACCGACCCGGTGTCGATCGCGCCGCCGAACACGTAGACGAACATCAGCATCATGGCGATCGGTGTGATCGCGGTCGTGATGATGGTGTCCAGGCTGCGTGTGACGTGGCGCAGGGTCCGTCCTGTGAGGGCGGCGGTGTCACCCAGGAAATGCGTGGCCATCGTTGTTCCTTACTTCGTGCTCGACCTGGTCTTATGGTCTTGGCCGTCCTCGCCGGTGTCGCCGACGACCGCGAGGAAGACATCCTCGAGAGAGGGCTGCTTCTCGACGTATTCGACCTCGGCGGGCGGCAGCAGCTGCTTGAGCTCGGCCAGGGTGCCGTTCACGATGATCCGCCCCTGGTGCAGGATCGCGATCCGGTCGGCGAGCTGTTCGGCCTCGTCCAGGTACTGCGTGGTGAGCAGCACGGTCGTGCCGCCCTCGGCGAGCTCCTTGACGGCCTGCCACACCTCGATGCGCGCCTCCGGGTCCAGCCCGGCCGTCGGCTCGTCGAGGAAGATGACCGGCGGATTCCCGACGAGGCTCATCGCGATGTCCAGACGGCGGCGCATGCCACCGGAGTACGTCGCCACCCTCCGGTGGCCGGCCTCGCTCAGCGAGAAGCGCCTCAGCAGGGCATCCGCGATCGCGCCCGGGTCGTCGAGGTGCCACAGCCTGGCGACCAGGACGAGGTTCTCCCGCCCGCTGAGGATCTCGTCGACCGCCGCGAACTGCCCGGTGAGACTGATGGACCCGCGTACGTCGGCGGCCTGCGTCACGACATCGAAGCCGTTGACCCGGGCGGTTCCCGTGTCGGCCTTGAGCAGCGTGGACAGGATCTTCACCACCGTGGTCTTGCCGGCCCCGTTCGAGCCGAGCAGGGCGAAGATGCTGCCCCGCGCCACGTCGAGGTCCACACCGCGCAGCACACGCAGTTCCTTGTACGACTTCTCCAGGCCCCGCACATGAATCGCCGGCCCCTGGACCTGATCGGTTGTCGGAGGGATGCTCATGACAGCCAGAATGAGGGGTTGACGCTGCGTCAGGGTCAAGCCCGCAGGGCGGATTCGATCCGCCGGCGGCCACGCCGACTGATCATCGACCGGTGTCCATCCCCTGGAATCACTTCTGTTCGGCGAGCCACTCCTCGAAGGTCGTCGGTGCGATGCGGGCGCCTTCGCCGGGCAGCAGTACGTCGCCGGCCATCGAAAGACCGAACATCCCCGACCACGTCGGTACGAGCCGTACCTCCCGGCCGCGTGCCTGGTGGGTGCGGCGGGCCATGTCGACGAGGTCCTGCGGGCCGGGGCCGGCGACGTCGGCGTAGCGGCCGTGCGGCTCGCCCACCGCGATCTCGGCGAGAATCTCGGCCACGTCGGCCGGCGCGATCGGCTGTACGAGCAGCGGCGCGATCGAGGCGGCCCCGTCCTGCTCGGTCCAGCTCGCGACCATCTCGGCGAAGTCGTGGAACTGCGTGGCCGGGACGATCGTCCACGGCACCGGCCCGGCGGCCACCAGGCGTTCCTGCTCCCGCTTACCGGCATAGTGCGCATTGCCGGCGACCCGGTCGATCCCGACGATCGACAGCAGCACATGATGGCGAACCCCGGCCCGCTCCTCGGCGGCGAGCAGGTTGGCCGTGAGCGCACCGAACCACGCCACCGTCTCCTCCTCGGTGGCCGCCTGCCCGTTGGTGGCGTCGACGACCGCATCGACGCCGGCGAGGGCGGCGTCGAGCCCCTCGCCGGTCTGGAGGTTCACGCCGAGCGAGCGGCTGATGCCCACGACGTCGTGCCCGTCGCGCTTCAGGGCGGTGGCGGTCAGCGAGCCGATGTTCCCGGTCGCGCCGGCGACTGCGATTCGCATGGTGATCACTCTTTCTGGCTCGTTCGTTCGTTACCTCGCCGACCCTATCTCGGACTAAATAGATCCTCAATATCTGCGATAGGCTGACGGCGTGAAGCTGCCTGTGAGCACCGAATGGCTGTTGCACTGCGCCACGACGCTGGCGCAGCTGGAGCCGGGCGCCACCGCGTCGGCGGCACAACTCGCGGACTACTACGACCTCCCCGCGCCCTACCTCGCCAAGCAGCTGCAGTCGCTGGTCAAGGGCGGTGTGCTGGCCGCTACCACAGGGCCAAGGGGCGGCTTCCGGCTCGCCCGCTCGGCTTCGGAGATCACGCTCCTGCGGATCGTCGAGGCGGTGGACGGCGCGTCCTCCCCGTACGAGTGCCGCGAGATCCGCCGGCAGGGGAGGGGCGCACTGGAGCCCGAGCAGTGCAGGGACATGTGCATCCTCGCCGCGAAGATGGCCGAGGCGCATGACGCGTGGCGGCGCAGCCTCGAAGCGGTCACCCTCGCCGACATCCTCACCGAACTGCCCGAATGGGCCCCGCACCGAACCCGTTCCCGCCTCACAAGCCCACCCCGCCCGCCAACTGACTAACTCACTGAGCCGAAGCGACTCGCCGGGACGAGCCACCGTTGTCGGGGCGAGCCACCCCGCTCGCCCGGCGACCTGTGCACACTGCCGATGCCGGCCGGCCGGCGAAGGAGCAGTGAGCCCGACGGCGGGGCAGCGGGTTCACGGTTTGCGCGCGGGAACCACGCTTGACAGGGCCTCGCTCAGGATGGCGGCGAAGGAGGCGGTGACCCCGGGGGAGAGCCAGTGCCGACCGGCCACCCGGATGGCGCCGGCGACCGCGGCGGCCGTGACGGCGGGGAACAGGTCGCGGCCTGGGTCGGTGCCGGTGCGGGCCGCGATCGCCTCGGCCAGCGGCTCCTCCGCCACGGTGAACGCCTTGAGTGCCTCGCCCTCCAGCTCGGGCGTGGACATGATCATGCGCAGGCCGGCCTTGTCGGGCTCGGGATCGGTGTAGAGCTCGACCACGGCCGCGATGACGGCCTGGTCGAGCGGCTCGCCCGCGGGCCGGGAGCGCAGCGCGTCGCCCGCGCGTCTGGACTGGTCGGCCTGGAAGGAGCAGATCGCCTCCTCCCTGCTGGAGAAGTAGTTGTTGTAGGTGCGGGGGGAGACGCCCGCGGCCGAGGCGATGTCATGGACCCGGACCAGGGCCAGCCCGCTGGGCCCCTGCTCGATGGCCAGGCGCAGCGCGGCGTGGCCGATCGCCTCCCGGGTGGCCTGCTTGTTGCGGGTCCGCAGATCCATGGCGTCGTCGTTCATGGTGATGACTTTAGCGGATGATGCGTGCGGCGCATAATATGCGCGCCGCGCAATGTCATGGAGTCTTGGGAGTGATGTTGACCGAGCTGCCCGTCGGCACCGGGACGATCGAGACCTTGCCGTCCTGGATGGCCTTGTACAGGATCGCGCCCTGCGGCCCGAGCACCTTCGCCAGCTCCTTCAGGGACTTCAGCTCGGTCAGGGCGCGGGTGTTCTCCGCCTCCTGGGCCTTCTGCCGCTCCTGCGCCGCCTGCGTCTCGGTCTGGGCGTCCACGATCGACTTGGGCGGCTCGGGCTGGCGGATGATGAACTGGAGGCGCTCGAAGTACTGGCCCTGGGTCAGGCTGGCCACGTACTGGTTGGTCAGCTTGGCCATGTCCTGCTCCCACAGCGACTTCTGCGCGGGGTTGGTGTACAGGTCGCGCCAGTTGTACTTGAGCGTCGCCTCGTCCATCGCCCGCTCCACGCTGTTGCCGATGTAGAACTGGAGCATCCGGGTCCAGCCGTCGGACTCGTACGCGGCGTACTTCTTGCCGATGTTCTCGTGGAAGGACTGCAGCTTCTTGCAGTCGGAGGCGGAGAAGTAGAAGGTCAGGCCGCCGGACATGCTCATGACCTGCCCGTCCTTGCTGACCGACGTGATGGACTTGCCCTCGGACTCGTCGCGGCCGGAGAAGTCGTAGGTGCGCTGGCCGTTCGGGTAGCGGTAGCCCTCGTCGCCGGGGCCGGACACGTCGCGGGTGGACGGCTTGAGGCACTCCTGGAACGTGGTCGAGGAGAACATGCCCGCGTCGTACACGATGCCGCCCTCGTCGGGCTCGACGTTCGTGACCGAGCAGCCGGTGAGGGCCACGAGGGCGAGCAGGCAGCAGGGGATGGCGCGCTTCACTTCGAGATCTCCTCAGGGGGTGATGGCGCGCTCGCGGAGCGTGCCGTGCGGAGACCAGCGATCATACGCGCCGGTGAAGTCGGTGCGGTGCCGGTCGGCGTCCCCGACGTCGTTCGGGCCCTCGTCGAGGAAACCTGCCGACCGGCCACCAGATGTCAGTCGCCCGGGTCGGTGGTCACCTCGGCGGCGTCCGGCGCCTTGATGGAGACCTTGGCGCCCCAGCCGGTGAAGCGGCTGTCGATCGTCAGGGTCTTGCCGTCGAAGCTGTTCGTGTCGAACACGCCCGTCGCCGCGTACGAGCTCTTCACCCTGCTCACCAGCCCGGCGGAGGTGAGCGTGAGAGAGTAGGAGACCTTGGTGTCGTCGTGCATGCGCAGCGGGATCGACGCGTCGAACCAGGCCGAGATCTTCGCCAGCTCCTTGAAGGTGATCTTCCCGGTGATGGCGCTCCTGGT
The DNA here is from genome assembly GCF_042656245.1 of Nonomuraea insulae. Lineage (NCBI taxonomy): Bacteria > Bacillati > Actinomycetota > Actinomycetes > Streptosporangiales > Streptosporangiaceae > Nonomuraea > Nonomuraea insulae. Next base: position 29,654 of record NZ_JBHSPA010000113.1, on the reverse strand, counting down.
CAGCCTGCCCTTCTTGATGAGCGCCGCTAAGGTCTTGGGCTCGACCGGGTTGATGACCTGGCCGTAGAAGCCGCTGCCGCCGGCGGGCAGCCCACGGCCCTTGTACCAGGTCGCGCCCGACGGCAGGCGGTCCTTGTGTATGCCGCCCGAGGAGTAGCTGACCTTGCCGATGCTGATCGCGCGCTCGGGCCCGGTGGCCCTGGAATCGGTCTTGATGTCGGAGGCCGCGAGGCCCTTGGCGTTGAACTGGAAGGTTCCCCTGCGGCTCTGGATCTTGGTCTTGGGATCGCCCGAGAGGATCGTGGTCTCGGTGAACCGCACGCCGTGGCCGGTGGAGAGCTTGCTCTTCAACGCGCGTACGGGGTCCTTGGGGGCGGCGGCCTGCGCGGGTGCGGCGGTCACCAGGAGTGCGCCGCAGGTCACCATGGCTGTGATCGTCTTCTTCATGGGGCGTGATCTTGCCGGAAGCGGATCACGGACGGGCCACGATCGCAGGCCGCGAGAAGGACGGTCGATCTTCAGGAGTCCAGCGCGTCGGCGACGCGCCGGCGGAGCGGCGCCTCGTGCTCCGGGTCCGTGTGCAGGGTCAGCGTCAGATCGGCCTCGCCGAGGACGGTCAGCAGCAGGGCGAACTGTTCGGGCGGCTCGGCCGCGAGCAGGTCCTCGGCGTGCTCCACGACGAGGGCGACGCGGCCGGTGCCGCGCAGGCAGTCGGTCAGCGCGTCCCAGTTGCGGCCGAAGTAGCCGGGCAGGCGCAGGGCCCGCGCCACCTCCTCGAAGAAGGCGGCGCGGGTCCGGCAGACCCGCCCGTCCAGCACGGCCGGCGCCGTGGACACGGTCAGCCAGGGCGGCAGCGGTGGCGGGGCGGCGGTCATGGAGGTCCTAGAGCCGGTAGAAGTCGGTGTAGTGGTTGGGCGAGAACCAGGTCACGCCGGTGCTGCGGTTGACGACGATCCGGTACGCGTCACGGGCGGCGCCGCGAGCCCGGGAGTAGACGTCGTACTCGTTGTAGGTGGCGCCGCTGGGGAGCTGGCCCTCCCGGTTGAAGAACTGGCCGCCGGTGTAGTTGTAGCGGCCGTCCGTCCACGAGTACCAGCCGGCGGAGGTGGGGTAGCCCTTGGAGGCCCAGGTCGACCTGGCCGTGCGGGCGTCGGCGCAGCGGGAGATGGTGCAGGAGTTGTAGACCGAGGCGCTGGCGGGGGAGACGCCGGCCAGGGCGATGACGGAGGTGACGGCGGCGAGGACGACGGCGAGCCGTACCTGCCACGAAGGTCGAGGGCGCACGACGATGGCCTCCTTGTGGGGGATGACGAATCATTGTCATGTTCTTCTCCCGTACCGAGTCAAGGAAAGGCCATGTGTGCCGAAGGAAAGGTGAACACTTCGCGGACACGCGTTACCCGACCGATATTTGATGATCTTCGCGGGGGCTCGCTAGGGTTTGGTGCTTTCCCCCCTCAGAGGATGTCCCTTGCGCCGTTACCGATTAGGCAGGATCGCCGCGCCGCTCGCGATCTGCTACGCGATCGTGATCATCGCCTCCGGCGCGTACGCGCTGGGCACCGGCGACCCCGCGCTGCTGCGCACCATCGTGGACGGGGAGTGGGATCCGGACTGGATGCCCTACGTCTGGTGGGTGGAGCTCCTCATGGTCGCGGGCGGGCTCCTGCAGGGCTGGGCCTACTGGCAGGTGCTGCGCGGGCGGCCGTCGGGCGAGCCGGTCCGCCGGGGACGGCAGGTTGGGCTGCTGCGGCTGGCCCTTTATCTGAGCGTCGGCTGCGCGCTGCTGTTCCGGATCCCGATCCCGTACCAGTGGTGGCTCGGTGTGCCCGGCGCGGTGGTCCAGTTCGCCGTCGTCTGGTTGTTCGTGGCGGTCCTCGCGGGGGTGCTGCCCCGATGGGTGCGGATCCTCGCGCTGGTGGCGGGCCTGGCGAACGCCGCCATGGGTCTGGTCACCACGGTCGGCTACGGCTTTGCGGCGTTCACCTTCGTGGAGTTCCTCTGGTCTCTTCCCGGGCTCGAACTGCTCCACCTGGTGTGGCTGGTGCCGGTTCTGGTCGGTCAGGCCAGGGACCCCCGCTGGAGCCGGGCCACCGTGGGCATGGGCGTGGTCTCGGCGTCGCTGTCGTCGTTGTCGTCCGGGGGCAGCTCGATCATCGCGTTCGGCGGGGGCGGCGTGGACTACACGATGCTGCTGCTCATGATCCTTGGCGTTCTGGGCGTCTTCGGGATGGTGTGGGAGGCCCGCTCCGCCCATGAACTGGCCGGTCCGCCCCGCGTACCGGCTCCGAAGCCCGCTCCCGCCCCCGCGCGCCCGTGGCCCCTCGCCGGCCTGGCCGTGGCGCTTCCGCTGGTTCCCGCCGCCGTCAACCTCGCGCACGGGATGCCCATGTGGACCGGGCCCAGGGGCGCGGTCGAGGGTTTCTTCCGCGAGTTCGCCGGCTACCAGGCGAGCTTGTTGTGGCTGGCCGTGGACACCCTCGTGGGCGTCGGCGCCCCCGCCGTGCTGGTGCTGGTCGCGGTCGTGCGCAGGACCAGACGGCTGCTGCGCGGCACGATGCTGGCCCTCACCCTCGCCGCGGCGGCGGGCGTCGTCACCGCGCTCACCGTCAGGAAGCAGGAGAACTGGCAGTCCGCGTCCGAGATGGCCGACCAGGAGCTCGGCGTCTACCCCAGGGGGCTGTTCCCCAGGGACGGGGAAGGCCAGTTCCTCTTCGGCCTCTCCCCGCTCTGGTACAGCGCCGCGCTCGCCGCCTCCGCCCTGCTCCTGTTCTTCCTGTACGGCGCCGCCCCCGCCGCCCGCCTGCGCCACCAGGTGCTCGTCACGGCGCTGGCCACCTCGGTGGCCCTGTGCTTCCTCCCCGTCGCCGACCAGTCCCGCGGGCCGGTCACCACGGCCGCGGACTGCTCACCGGAGGAAAGCTGGATGGTGCCCGAGAAACCCGAGCCGGTGACCGGCCCGCGCGCCTTCGTCTGCGGGGTACGCGAGAACGAGTTGCTCACGTTCGCCGACACCACCCCCGACCAGGTGCTGCTCGCCCACGGACGACGCCTGTGCGGCGTCTACACCCGCGACGATCCGCGGGAGCTGGCCCGTAGCCAGGAGAAGGTGTCAAACCTGGAGGGGGCGCTCGCCCCGATCTGCCCGGCCGCCGACGCGGCGGTCAAGGCCGCCAACGCCGAGGACGACCGCGAGTTCGACGAGTACATGGCGGAGGAGCAGCGCAAATGCGACGCCACTCCGCGGCACCGCCCCCTCGTCCCGGCCGCCCGCGCCATCCGCGTCAAGGAGCCGGAGTGGCCCGAGGTGGGCCTGGAGCTGTATGAGGAGGTCGAGGGCGCCGACCCCGCCGATGACGGCGTGCTTGAGAAGAGCTTCGACAACGGCCTGGTCGGCGTGGGTCCCGGGCACCTGTTCGTCGGGACGCATTCCGACTACCACATCTGCGTCGAGCTGGAGACGTACAAGCGCCGGCCCCCGGTGGAGACCAAGGGCTGGGAGCACGTCGTCGAGGTCGGCTTCGACAGCCCGAGCGGCCGACTGGTGTTCATGGACGGCCTCAGCGGCACCGAACTGCCCGACCTGTCGCTCTACGGCCGCAAGGGGCACTACCGCCTGCGCGTGCACTTCGACTGGTTCCCGTGGAAGGGCGAGGAGTACGGCACCCAGCGGTTCCTGATCATGGCCTGGCCGGCGAAGGGCGACAAGGTCGTGACCTACAAGAAGCCGCCCAAGGCCCGATGACCCGGAGGCCCCGGCGTTCCACCGGGGCCTGACCAGCGGTGGGTCACCTGACCTTGATACGCAGGAGCTGGCCGGTGTCGCCGGCGCCGTTGCTGCGGTTGGTCACGTAGTAGACGCCGTTCCCCGCGTACGCCACCCCGCCCGGGTTCTCCAGCCCCGTGGTGGCCAGGTCGGTCCGCGACCCGTTGGCCTCGACCCGCACGAGCCGGCCGGTCACGGTGTCGCCGTTGTGCCCGGGATTGCCGTCGAACATGCCCTCCTTGGCCATCTCCAGGACGACCAGCCGGCCGCGCTCGTCGAAGGTGAGGTCGGCGATGTTGGTGAAGCCGCCGGCGTGCACCGTGGGGGTCCGGCCGGGAACCAGCCGCCAGACCTTGGCCTCGCCCTTGTAGTACGGGAAGCCGCTGAGCTCACCGACGTAGAACGCGCCGTCCGGGCCCCGGACCACGGTCGTCGGCACGGAGTCGACGGAGCCGCCCGGATCGGCGGCCGGGGCGCGGGCCGGGAACACGGCCAGCACCTTGATGCCGCCGTTCGGCTTGATCAGCAGCAGGTCGTTGCCGGACGCGTCCACGGCGACGGTTCCGTAGGGGCCGGTGTCCAGGCCGTACGGGTTGGACTCGTCGCTGACCGGGTCCGGGTCGTGCTCCTCCTCGTACGCGGCCAGGTCGGCCTCGGGAGCGAGCGGGCCGGAGATCCGGGCGAGCCGGCCGAGCGCGGCGGCACCCGGCCCGAGCTGGTCGCGGAAGGGAAGTTCGCCGGCGAGCCCGAAGACGGCACGGAGCCCGCCGGGCGTCAGGCTGAGGTCGTGCAGGCCGAGCACGCCCTGCCGCTGCGTCCCCGTGTCGTCATAGATCGTGATCGAGGGCAGCCCGTTGACGATCCGCCGCCCGGACCCGCCCCGTTCCGAGTACTGGAAGACCGCCCCGGTCGGCCCGTAGCACCAGAGCGCGCCCATGGCGGTCTGCGCGCAGGCGCCGCCGTTGGGCTGCGACGGCCCGCCCTCGCCGGCCTCGGCCACCAGCACCCGGCGGGCCTTGGCGTCGTAGATGAGCCCGCGCGGCGCGTCCAGCCCCTGCGCCACCACCTCGATCGTGCCACCGGGGCGTAAGCCGGGGTCGGCGGCGGCGGCCTGGGCCGGGAGCACCAGGGTGCTCAGGGCCAGCGCCAGGACGCCGCGTCTCGTTCCGTTCATGTGCACCCTTTCATCCGCCGGAAACGATCGCCTGGCCGGCCCGGCGCTCGCGTCGTTCGACGACGAGGACCCAGGCGAGCGCGGCGAACTGGAACACGACCAGCAGCAGGAAGCCGAGGCCGTCCCAGAAGGAGGAGGAGCCGGGGCCGCCGCCGATGCCGCGCATCGCGGAGCCGGCCATCTGGCCCAGCGCGGGCACCGTCAGCAGGCCCAGCGCGACGAAGGCGACGGCCGAGCCGAGCAGGTAGTAGGGCGCGTACCAGCGGACGATGCGCAGCTCGCGCGCAGGCACCAGGCTCAGGTCATGGCGCGGCGGACGACCCGTCGCCTGCCGCACGACGTTCGCCAGCCAGTGCCGCGTGTCCTCCATCAGGTTGCCCAGGCGCAGCCAGTTCACGAGCACGTAGTACATGTCCGTGCGCATGAACACCTGGAACTGGAAGATCACGGACAGGGCCAGCGCGTACGCGACCGCGCGGGCCAGCCGCTCACCTGAACCGCTCACCCCGGCCAGCTGAGCGGCCAGGCAACCGAGCATGAGAGCCAGATCCCAGGTCATCCCGGCCAGGAAGACGGCGTAGCGGCGGTGCCGGGGAGCCGAGCGCACCCCGCTCACGTCGGTCTGCGCGACCAGGAAGTACAGCCGGCGGCTCAACGACAACGAGCCGGTGCAGCCGAGCGCCCGCGCGATGATGGCGTGCGCGCCCTCGTGCAGCAGGACGAGACCCCAGCCGACCACGCCCAGCGTGACGGCGCTGGTCAGGGCCCCGTCGAACGGCAGCGCGTCGGACGGCCCCGGCAGCAGCCCCGGCTGGAGCAGCAGCAGCGCCGGCACGGCGAGCCAGACGGCGACGTACAGCACCCGCATCGGCGCCGTGACCAGCCAGGCCACCCGCTCCTGCCGGACGTTGCCCAGCAACGTCATCCCCCGGCGCGTCTCAGCGGGCCCGAGCGGGTCGCCGAACGCCTCGCCGTCCATGGAGGCGACGAAGCCGCATTCACCGATCCCCTCAAGGAACTCGTCGAGGTCGGGCTCGGTGCCGAACCGGCCGGCGAAGCGCTCCCGCACCTCCGCCACCGGCAGGCCGTCGCCCAGCCACTCCAGCAGCGCGACGCCCTCGACCGGCAACCGCACGAACTGCCCGGTGTCCGGCCGGCCGACCTCCCACTCGCCGTTCTCCTCGGGGCCGAAGTGCAACGCGTGCAGGGCGACGACGCTGTCGTCGTTCATACACTCACCGTGGCCCCGCAGGCCGTGCAGTCGTCGAGCCGCTTCGCCTCGGCGAATTCCGTCTGCATGCGCAGCAGGTCGATGAAGAGCATGCGGCCGCGAATGACGGGTTCGGCCACGCCGGTGAGATATTTGACCGCTTCGAGGGCGGCCAGGTTGCCGATCATTCCGGCGAGCGGAGCCATGCACGGATTGACGGTGCGGTCCCCGATGACGTCGATGTAATAACGCTGCGAAGGGCCGTACCAGGGGAATTTCGCCAGCGCTTCCTGCTCGGCGCACTGGAAACAGGCGCTGTCGTGCGGAATGTGCATCATGAGGTTGACCGTGAGCCCGCTCTGCGAACCCCGGAGCCAGGCGATGCCCTCGGCGAGCGCCGCTTCGTTGAGCCACTGGTAAAGCTGGATGCGCGGCCGGTCCGCCGCGCAGATGATGAGATCCCGGCCCGCCATGATGGAACGTGCCGCGTCCACGCCGTCCACCATGGTGTTCAGAGTGGTGATGGTGGCGTGCGGGTTGATCAGGCGCAGCCGGTCGGCCGAGGCCTCGGTCTTCAATCGGCCGACGTCACTGTCGGTGTAGAGGATCTGCCGGTTGAGATTCATCAGCTCGACGTGGTCGTAGTCCACGAGCAGGATGTCGCCCACGCCGATCGCGGCCAGGCTCATCGCGACGAACGAGCCGAGCCCGCCGAGGCCGAGCAGGGTGACCTTGGCCCCCTTGAGCCGGTGCTGGAAGTCGTAAGGCGTGGCCGGGGGCCGGTGGAAGTAGGAGAAGAATTCGAGATTGCGCCGGTAACGCTCCAGCTCGGCTGCCGACAGGCTGTCTGGCGGCGGAATGGCGGCGTCCTCGACGAAGCCGGCGTCATCGAGCGCCGCGATCGCGCCGCCGATGTCGTCCACGGTGACGTCGCGATTCTCGGCGCGCATCTCGGCGACCAATTCCGGCACAGTACGGGTGCCGTCCATGAGCTCCATCAGGCGCCACGTGTTGCCGCGCTCGTCGTCCTCCAGTTCGGAGGCGATGCCCAGGTCCATGCTGGCGATCCGGATGCGCCCGGCGCCAATCGGAATCGGCGGGAAGACAATTTTCATCCGTGGTCGTTGCATGCTGTCTGACTCCATGTTTCTCGTGAATGATGGCGGCCCAGGGCCCGGCCCCGTACCAGTGGGGATATCGAGGCCGGGCGTAAGGGATCAGCAGTCGCCGCAGCAGCAGCAAGCGTTACAGGCACTGGTCGTCTCGATCTTCTCGAGGCGCCGGATCTGAACCTTCATCGATGTTCACCTCCCTTTCGTCCAGCGATGGACATCGCCCAGGTCGGCGACGACCCTCAGGCTCACAGGCGGCGTTGCAGACCCGTTGCGGGCTCGTTGCACGAAAAAGCCCCCGGCCCGTACGCACGCGGGCCGGGGGCTGAATTCCGGCGGCTCAGGGCGACAGGACGGCGGGCAGGGAGCGGTGCCCGTTGGAGATGAACGACTCCAGCGGCAGGAGGCCGCCCGGTTCGGCGGCGAGGACGGGGTCGCGCCGGAAGAGGGCGGGCAGCGCGATCGCGGCCTCCAGCCTGGCCAGCGGCGCGCCGAGGCAGCGGTGCACGCCGTAGCCGAAGGCCATGTGCTCCTTGACCGCGCGGGTGAGGTCGAACCGGTCCGCGTCCCGCCCATGGACCTGAGGGTCACGGCCGGCGGCGCCGTAGCAGGCGAGGATGGGGTCGCCCGCGCGCAGGGTGAGCCCGTCGCCGAGGTCGATGTCCTCGACGGCGAAGCGCAACGGCAGGTTCGCGATCGGGGCCTGATTGCGCAACGTCTCCTCGATCACCGCTTCCCAGGTGACACGGCCCTCGCGGACCAGCGCGAGCTGCCCTGGGTGGGTGAGCAGCGCGTAGATCGCGTTGTCGAGCAGGTTGACCGTCGTCTCGTGGCCCGCGCTCAGGAACAACACCAGCGTGTCCACCAGCTCGTCCTCCGACAGGCGCGAGTCGTCGTCGCGGACGGCGATCAGCGCCGAGGACAGGTCGTCGCCGGGGCGTTCGCGCTTCTCGGCGACCAGCTCGCGCAGGATGCCCTGCAGGCGCGGGAAGGCGTCGGCGGTGTCCACGCCGGCCTTGCCGGTCTGGAAGAAGGCGTCCACGCAGCGGCGGATCTCCTCGCGGGAGCCCTCGTCGCGCACGCCGAACAGCTCACAGATCACCCTGATCGGCAGCGGGTAGGCGTAGCGCTCCCGCAGGTCCACCACCGTTCCGCCGGGCAGCCCGGCGAGCAGTTCCGCGGCGATCGCCTCGATGCGCGGCCGCAACGCGGCGGTGCGGCGGACGGTGAAGGCACTGGAGACCAGCCCGCGCAGCCGCCGGTGGTCCGGCCCGTACGCCGTGAGCATGTTCCGCACCGCCACCCACGCGAACAGCGGCCACTCGGGGGAGATCTCGCCCTTGATCCAGGCCGGCCAGTGCAGGAACGCGTCCTTGGACACGCGGTCGTCGGTGAGCAGCCGTCTGAGCGGTTCCTGGCCGGACACCGCCCACGCCCGCACCCCGCCGGGCAGCTCGACGCGGGCGGCGAGCCCGAGCTCGCGGATACGGTCCGCCTCACCGCGAATGTCGCGGCCGGTGGGGTCGATGACGAACGGTGCGGGATCGGCCATGTTCAGCTCCTCGTGGTCGCGGTCTCCGCGCGCCATCGTCGCTTCGGCCTGACGCCGGAACCACTACCGGGGCGGTTCGATCTCCGTAAGGTTCGCCGATCCGGTTTGACCTTGACCCCGGGGTCAACGCTTAGCCTCCTCGCGACCGCAACACCTATGAGGGAGAACTCATGACGACATCTCTGCGCGGCCAGACCGTGATCATCACGGGTGGCGGGACCGGGATCGGCCGCGTGACCGCGCGGTTGTTCGCGCAGGAGGGCGCCGACGTGCTCATCGCGGGCCGTACCGTCGCCACCCTGAAGGAGACGGCCGAGGGCCACGACCGCATCGAGGTCGTCGAGGCCGACGTCGCCGAGCCGGGCGCGCCGGAGCGGATCGTGGCCGCCGCGCTCGACGCCTTCGGGCGCGTGGACGTCCTGGTGAACAACGCCGCCATCACCCGCCCCGCCGCGCTCGGCGCCATCGACAGGGAGGCGGCGGAGCAGCAGGTCGCCACGAACCTCATCGGCCCGGCGATGCTCGCCCAGGAGGCCCTGCCGCACCTGGAGGCCACGCGCGGCACCATCGTCAACATCACCTCGAACGGCCCGCAGCGCGGCTGGGCGAACAACTCCGTTTACGGGGCCACCAAGGTCGGGCTGGACTTCCTGACCTACACCTGGGCCGTCGAACTGGCGCCGCGCGGCATCCGCGTCGTGTCCGTCGCTCCCGGCGTCACCGCGACGCCGGTGCTCGTCCACGCGGGCTTCACCCCGGAGGAGATCACCCGCTGGGGCGGGGAGCTCACGGCGCGCATCCCGCTCGGGCGGATCGCGCGGCCCGAGGAGATCGGCTGGTGGATCGTCAACGTGGCCCGTCCGGAGGCGGCCTATCTCACCGGTACGGTGCTACGCGTGGACGGCGGGATCAACGCCGCCTGATGGGCACGCTAGCCTGCGATTGGAGGTGAGCCGATGCTGATCGGAGAGCTGGCCCAGGCCGCGGGCACGACCGTCCGGGCGCTGCGGTACTACGAACAGCAGGGCCTGCTGCGCCCCCGGCGGGCGCCGAACCACTACCGTGAGTACGACGAGCGGGCCGTCACCCTCGTCCGCAACATCCGGCAGCTGCTCTCGCTGGGTTTCACGGCCGAGGACATCCACGTCTTCCTGCCCTGCCTCGACCTGGAGCTGGAAGGCCGCGACTGCCCGGCGAGCGCGCCGTTCGTCGCCAGGAAGCTGGCCGCGCTGGAGGAGCAGATCGCCGCGCTGACCGACGTACGCGATCGCCTCGACCTGTTCCTCGGCCGCGTCACCGGGCAGCCGGACTCGCTGTGAACGAGGATGAGGACCTCTCGGCCGTCGTCACGGCGGTGCTGACCGGCTCGCGGCTCCTGGTGGCGATCGCGGCGGCGTCGCTGGGCGAGGTCGCGGACCGGGTCACGTTGCCGCAGTTCAGGATGATGGTGGTGCTGGCCGGGCGCGGTGAGACCAAGCTGGTCACCATGGCGGAGCACCTGGGGGTCAACTCCTCCACGGCGATGCGGATGGCCGAGCGGCTGGTGGGCGCGGGGCTGATCGTGCGTGAGATCAATCCGCAGAACCGGCGCGAGAGCCTGATGCGGTTGACGGAGGAGGGGCGCCGCATCGTGGACGAGGTGATGGCGCGGCGCCGGGAGGAGATCGGGTCGATCGTCGAGCGGATGTCCTCCGAGCAGCGGCAGGAGCTCATCTCGGCGATGAACGCCTTCACCGAGGCGGGCGGCGAACCCCCGGTGGACGTCCCGTACCCGCTGGGCTGGTCCGCCGTCTGACATGGGCGGGCGCGGTGCCGCGTACGTAAGATCGCCCTTGCCATGAAGGTTCGACGACTTCCGGGAAGGCATGCCATGAACACCACAGATCCACCGCCCGGCACGACCCCGGCCCGCTGCGGCGTGGTCGGCGGAGGGCGGATGGGGGCCGGCATCGCTCACGCGCTGCTGCTCGCCGGCGCCGAGGTCGTCCTCGTCGAACGCGACCAGCAGGCGGCGGCCGCCGCGGTCGAGCGGGTGGAGCACGCCCTGGCGGCCGGCGTCGCCCGCGGCCGCCTCGACGACGCCGCACCGGTGCTCGCCAGACTGACCACTGAGACCGACCCGGCCCGGCTGGCCGGTGTGGCGCTCGTGATCGAGGCGGTCCCCGAGGACCTCGATCTCAAGCTCGACACGTTCGGGCGGATCGCGCGGCACGTCGCCGCCGACACGGTGATCGCCAGCAACACCAGCAGCATCTCGCTGGACGTGCTGGCCGACGCCGTGCCCCACCCGGAGCGGGTCATCGGCCTGCACTTCTTCAACCCCGTACCGGCCAGCAAGCTCGTCGAGGTGGTCCTGGGCGGCCGGACCTCCGCCGACCTGCGCGACCGCGCCGAGGGCTGGGTCCGCGAGTGGGGCAAGACCCCCGTCACGGTACGGAACGCGCCCGGCTTCGCCAGCAGCCGTCTGGGCGTGGCCATCGGCCTGGAGGCGATCAGGATGCTCGAGGAGGGCATCGCCACGGCCGAGGACATCGACGCCGCGATGACGCTGGGCTACGGCTTCCCGATGGGTCCCCTCCGGCTCACCGACCTCGTCGGGATCGACGTCCGGCTGGGCATCGCGCGCTACCTGGAGCAGGAACTCGGCCCGCGGTTCGCGCCGCCGGGACTGATGATCGACATGGTCGAACGCGGCGACCTGGGCCGCAAGACAGGCCGGGGCTTCTACGACTGGCCGGAGAACTCATGACCGAGCCGTCGCACGTCGGGCTGGGGACGACCAGGAGGAAGCCATGACCGAGCCGTTGTACGAGGGGCTGCGGGACGACCGGGAGGAAGTCATGACCGAGCCGTCGCACGAGGGGCTGCGGGTGGAACGGCGGGAGGACAGGCTGGTCGTCGTTCTCGACCGGCCCGAGGTCCGCAACGCGATCGACGCCGCGATGGTGGACGGCCTCCACCGTGTCTGCGCCGACCTCGAACGCGACCCGCGGCCCGCGATCTTCACCGGCGGGCCCAAGATCTTCGCCGCCGGCGCCGACATCGGGCAACTGAGGGAGCGTGACCGGCTCGACGCCCTGGCCGGCATCAACAGCGGCCTCTTCGACCGGATCGCCCGGCTGCCGATGCCCACGGTCGCGGCGGTGGCGGGCCCGGCCATCGGCGGCGGCGCCGAACTCGCCTACGCCTGCGACTTCCGCGTCGGCACGCCGCGCGCCACGTTCGGCAACCCCGAAGGGCAACTGGGCATCCTCGCCGCGGCGGGCGCGGCCTGGCGGCTGCCCGAACTCGTCGGCGAACCGCTCGCCAAGGAGATCCTGCTGGCCGGCCGGGTGCTGACCGCGGCGGAGGCGCTCGACGTACGCCTGCTCAACGAGGTCGCCGAGCCCGAGGCGCTGATGGACGCCGCGCACGCCTGGGTGGACCGCATTCTGCGCAACGCCCCGCTCGCGGTCCGGCTCACCAAGGCGGCGCTGCGCGCGCCCCGCGAGGCGCATCCGGTCTTCGACAACGTGGCGCAGGCGGTGTTGTTCGAGACCGAGGAGAAGCGGCAGCGCATGGACACGTTCCTCTCGCGGCGCAAAGCGGCCCCGGAGTCGCTAGAGTCGCAATAGTTAAGTTAGGCTTGCCTAATTAACCTATGAGAGGACGTCCCCCATGGCGACGGAATCGACACGGCGCGCGCCCCAGTGCACCACCGGCGTGGTGCTGCGCAGCGAGCAGATCAGCCCCCACATGCTCCGGATCGTGCTCGGCGGCGACGGGCTCGCCGGTTTCGGCGCGGGCGAGTTCACCGACCACTACGTGAAACTGCTGTTCCCGGTGCCCGGCGTCGACTACCCGGAGCCCTTCGACATGGGCGTGATCCGCGCCGAACTCCCACGGGAGGACTGGCCGAAGACGCGGACCTACACCGTACGCTCCTGGGACCCGGAGTCGGGCGAACTCGCCATCGACTTCGTCTGCCACGGCGACCAGGGCCTGGCCGGGCCGTGGGCCATGGGCGCCCGCCCGGGCGACGTGCTCCGCTTCCTGGGCCCGGGCGGTGCGTACACGCCCAGCGCCGAGGCGGACTGGCACCTGCTGGTGGGCGACGAGAGCGCCCTGCCCGCCATCGGCGCCGCCATGGCGCGGATCCCGGCCGGGGTGCCCGCCCGGGTCTTCGTCGAGGTGGCGGACCGGGCGGAGCGGCAGGACCTGCCGACCGCCTGCGACGCCGAGATCGTGTGGCTGCACCGCGACGGCGCGCCGGTGGGCCAGGCGCTGGTGGACGCGGTACGAGAGGTGAAGTTCCTCGACGGCACCGTGCACGCCTTCGTCCACGGCGAGGCCACGTTCGTCAAGGAGCTGCGCCGGCACCTGCGGGTGGAGCGCGAGCTGCCGCTGGAGTGGTTGTCGATCTCCGGCTACTGGCGGCGGGGCCGGGACGAGGACGGCTGGCAGTCCTCCAAGCGCGACTGGAACCGCGAGATCGAGGAAGAGGAGGCCAAGGCCCTCTCCACCGGCACCTGAGCGACGTCCCCGTCGTGGCCGACATCGGCTCCGGCCTGCTCCGCCCGGAACCCCTCCTCCCGGACGAACCGGACGCCGCCACCTGGCTCGCCCAGAATGCCGCCCTCATCATCGCCAGCGGGGACAAACCGCTCAGCGGGCCGCAGGCGGGACTCGTACTCGGGCGCGGGGACCTCATCCACACCCTGCACCGCCACCCCCCTCGCGTGGACAAGCTGACGCTCGCCGCGATCGAGGCGACCCTGTCCGGCGCGTCCACCCCGGCCATGAACGCGATCAGGGCCGATCCTGAACAGCCGCGCGAACGGGCCACCGCGCTAGCCGCCGATCTGACGGCCGCGGGCGTCCCGGCCACGGTGGTGCCGAGCGCCGGGCTGGTCGGCGGTGGGGCCTCCCGGCCGCGGTGGTGCCGAGCCTCGGGCTGGTCGGCGGCGGCGCACCGGGTCTGACTCTGCCCGGCCGGGCGGTCGAACTGCCGGAAGGCTTCGCGGTCGTGCTGCGCCAGGGGGATTCCATCGTGGTCGCGCGCGTGGACGCCGACCGTTGCCTGCTCGATGTGCGCTGCGTGCCCCCGAACGCGGACGCCCGCCTCGCCGCCGTCCTGAAGGTCGCGTACAGATCCGATGGCGGATCCTATGGCGGAGGCGGACGGGAATCGAACCCGCCAGGCCGAGATCCTCGGCCTCGTCGGTTTTGAAGACCGCGGCGCCCACCAGGACGCGTACGCCTCCCCAGACCTCAGGATCGTAGCGACTTTCCCAGTGAGCCGGTGGCCGGGGAATTCCGTTGCCCTCACCCTGGGTAAGTCGCCGGAGACCCCGGAACGCCCTGAGCCAGGATCGAACCCAGGAGGAGCAGCGATGACGCAGAACCAGGGGACCGACCCGGAAGCCGCGACACGCACCGACGCCGCCGCGTTCGACGACATGCTCGCGGAGCTGGCCGAGCGCCGTCAGGAGTTCCGTGAGCTGCGGTACGTCCCCAAGGACTTCGTCGCCCGTCTCAAGCGGCTCGGCCTCTACCGGGCCTCCACGCCGGCGCGGTTCGGCGGGGAGCCGATGCCGCCGGCGGATTTCCTCAGGCAGATCGAGCGCATCTCGGCCGTCGACGGCTCCACCGGCTGGGTGGCGAGCTTCGGCTCCCAGCTCGTCTACCTGGGCCCGCTGCCCCTGGAGACCCAGGCCGAGCTGTACGCCGACGGCCCCGACGTCGTCTTCGCCGGCGGTTTGTTCCCGGTCCAGGAGGCCGTCCCGACCGAGCGCGGCTTCCGCGTCAGCGGCCGGTGGAAGTTCGCCAGCGGCTGCATGGCCGCCGACATCATCTGCGTCGGCATCCCCGGCGACGACTCGACCGCCGGCAAGCCGCGCGGCGTGCTGGTGCGCCCCGAGCTGCTGGAGATCGTACGGGACTGGGAGGTGATCGGCATGCGGGCCACCGGCTCCTTCGACCTGGTCGCCAAGGACGTCGAGGTCGGCAGGGAATGGTCCTTCATCCGCGGCGGCACCCCGGCGATCGACGAACCGCTCTACCGTTACCCCGCGATCACCTACGCCGCCCAGTCGCTCTCCGTCGTCTCCGCCGGTGTCGCCCGCGCCGCCCTCGACTTCGCCGAGCAGACCGGCAGCGGACGGGCGAGCATCACCGGCGCGCCGAAGCTCGCCGACCGCCCCTACTACCGCGCCGGGATCGCCGAGGCCGAGGCCGCGCTGCGCTCGTCCCGGGCCTACTTCTACGAGGCCGCCGACGAGGCGTGGCAGGCGGTCGTCGCCGGCGGACAGGTCAGTGACGAGCAGAACGCCCACCTGCGCCTGTCCGCCGCCTACCTCGCCCGCACCGCCGCCGAGGTGGTCACCAAGGTCATCTCCCTCTCGGGCACCGCCGCGATCTACAGCGACCACCCGCTGCAGAGCCTGCTCGGCGACGCGCTGGTGCCGCAGGAGCACGCCTTCCTCAGCCCGGCCATGTACGACGCCGCGGGCGCCGTCCTCATGGGCCGACCGCCCACCGTCCCCGCCTTCCGCTGACCCGCGACCTCGTCTCAGAGCAGGGCCAGCATCCGCTGACCCGCAACCTCGTCTCAGAGGAGGGCCAGCATCCGCTCCGCCTGACCGGCGCGGGTTTCGCCGCGTATCCGCAGCAGCCAGTACAGCGCGAGCAGCCGACGGCACTCGGTGAGCCTGCCGCCCTCTCCGGCGGCGGGCCCCAGGCGCTCCAGCACGGCGGTCAGGCCACGAACGTCGTTGCGCCACACCGAGATGTGCTCGACGACCTCGGCCAGTTCGAAGGCGAGGTCGCTGCGGCCGGAGTACTCGAAGTCGAGCACCCGGATGCCGGTTCCGTCCCACAGGTAGTTGGCCAGGTTCCCGTCACCGGTGCCGAACACCGGGGTGGCGGGCCGTGCCAGCAGCTCCTCCAGCCCCTGCTGTGCCGCCCATTTCGCGGCCTGGCGAAGCGCGTCGGCGACCACGGGATCCCCATCGGCGACCATGGGATCTCTGCCGGGGACCGTGGGATCTCTGTCGGTGACCGTGGGGCCTCCGACGGCGGATGCCACCGAGGACCGTACCTGCTGGAGCAGCTCGACCGCCTGATCGGCGCGCGCGGGCAGCCGCCGCAGCACGGACTGGGGGAGCGCCCGCTGCACCCTTGTGACGGCCTCGGCGATCGCGTCGGCCAGCCGCCCCGTGATCGGCCCGCGCACGGGCTCACCACGGAGGCGGGACATCACCACGGTCGGCGGATCGGCGTCCAGGTCGGCGCTCACCGGAGCGGGCGCCAGCCCTGGCGCGTACCGGTCGAGCAGTTCCAGGGCCCGCCACTCCCGCCGCGGCTGGTCACGATCCACCGATCGGAACCGCTTGATCACCACATCGGAGCGCACGTCGATCCCGTGCATCGCCATCCGCCGCTCCTCACGCGAGGCGTGTCCGCCCGACGACACGCCCTTTCTCGTCGTAGGCGACGAGAAGGAGCACCCGAACCTCGATCATCATCTCAGCCTAGCCCGCTGTGCCCGTGTTGCGGGGGAATGGCGCCATTGCCGCGGGGCGGGAATGGCCGGTCCCGCGGCTCTCGGGCAATGCGGGATGGCGCCCCGCCGAGCTTTGAATTGAGCTTCAACATAGGGATTCCCGCGCTATTGACGGCGGGTCCGACCGCAATGTGGGACGGCGGATCCGCGAGGCGGTCCCTGAAGGCTCCCGGATTGATCATGGACCGGGCTGATCCCGGTGAATGACCCTCGTGACATGGGCTAATGGCGTGGCGGCGAGGGGTGGCCGCAAGAAGTGCCTTTGTGCGGGAGCACCGCGCGCGGAAGGTGCACAATCTGCTGAAGAGGGCTACAGTACCTGCAACCGTAACCTAATTGGAGCACCCTTATGGCGAAGCGCATTGTTGAATCCTTTATCGATGACATCGACGGCAGCGACGCCGAGGGAACCACGAGGTTCGCTCTCGACGGCACGAACTACGAGATCGACCTGTCGGGCTCGAACCGGGACAAGCTGGAGAAGGCTCTCGCGCCGTTTATCACCAAGGCCCGTGCTGTCCGCGCGGAAAGGGGCATCCGCGGCCGGCGCGGCGGTTCCGCCCGCGCCGTCAGCCGTGAGAAGGCCACGGAGATCAGGCGGTGGGCCAAGAACCAGGGTCTGCCGGTGAGCGAGCGGGGCCGCATCGCCGCCACCGTCGTCGAGCAGTACGAGGCCGCCCACTAAGACGTGGCAAGAAGGTTGAAAGCGGCCATCCATTACCGGCAAGCCGGTTGAAATCGTTTCGTCGCACAGTGTGGCCATCCACCAGAAAAGGACGGCCCCCCAATGACGATCACCCGTACCCTTGCCGGTCTGGCCATCGCCGCGACCGCCACCCTCGCCACCTTCGCCCCCGCCGCCCAGGCCACCACCGACGGGGCGGGCACCCCGTGGGGCGCCTACTACGCTCCCGGGCACGCCGCCAAGGCCGCCGGGACGCTGACGGCCACGGGCGAGGACCACGCAGTCCTGCCGACCGCCGACGTGGTGCGGATCTCGGGCCAGATTCACGACAGCACCCGCGGCGCGGCCTGCGGCTGGGCGGTCTTCCGCATCGGCTACCGCTCGGGGAACAACCTGCCGTCCAAGAACCGCTGGGTCCGCGACTGCTCGTACCGCACGCCGAAGCGGTTCTCGCTCAAGTACCGGGACGTCTACCAGGTCGAGATCAAGGTCTGCTCCGAGCGCAAGGCCGCCAAGCCGTCACTCAACTGCCTGTACGCGGGCACCTGGAAGACCCTCTACCTGTCGAAGTGAGCGTGCGAGCGGCCCGGCAGGGGTAGGGCTCATAGGGGAAGTGGCCATCGGGGGAGGTCACGATGAGCGGGGTGCCCGAGGACAGCGGGCTGGCGTTCGAGGTGCTGGATCCGGCGCCGGTCGGCGTGGCGGTGACGAGGGGTGAAGATCACCGCCTCGTCTACACCAATGCCGTCTACCGGTCGCAGTTCGGCCATCGCCCGATCGGGGCCCCGCTGGCGAAGTCGTTCATCGACGCCGTACAGCAGCGGTATCGGCTCCTGTTCGACCAGGTCTACGCGAGCGGCGAGCCGGTCATCCTCACCGCCGAGCCCGGGAGCGGCGAGCGCGGCACCGAACGGCTCTTCACCTCCAGCCTGTCCCGGATCTCCTTCGGGCCAGGCGACCACGGCGTGCTGGTGGTGGCGATGGAGATCACCGAGCAGATCGAGGCCGTCCAGCAGGTCCAGGCCATCGCCGACGAGCGCAGCCACATCCTGCGGCGCTACCAGAGCCTGATGCGGGTCAGCGCGCAGATCATCTGGGTGGCCGGGCCCGATGGCGACGTGATCGAACCGAGCCCGAGCTGGGAACGTGTGACCGGCCAGCCGTGGGAGGAGTTCCGCGGCCCAGGCTGGCAGGAGATGGTCCATCCCGACGACCGCGCCGACACCCTGAGGTCGTGGGCGAGGGCCGTGGGCAGCGTGACGGAGGTGTGGGAGCACAACTACCGGCTGCGTACGGCCGGCGGCGACTACCGGCACTTCGAGGTCCGTGCCGTGCCGATCCGCGAGAACGGCGTGGTCGTGGAGTGGGTGGGGTCCTGCAGCGACGTCGAGCAGCAGTGGCAGGAGCAGCGCTGCCAGAACCTGCTCGACCGCGCCGCCGCCGCGACCGGGGAGATGACGAGCCTGGAGGACATGCTCGGCGCGCTGACCAACGTGATCGTGCCGGAACTGGCCGACGGTTGCGGCGTGCACCTGATCATCGATCTCACCGCCGGGCAGCAGGGCGGAACCCCGTTCGTCGTCGAGCGGGTGGCCACGGCCTCGCGTGCCGGGCTGCCCAGGTTGCCCCCGTACAGCGAGGAGCAGCTGGCCTCCGACCACGCCTTCGTCGGGGTGGTGCGGCGGCGGCGCCCGCTGCTGAAGACGTTCCCCGCCGGCTCTCCGCCGCCGAAGCTCAGCCCGTCGGGGTCGCAGGCGTGGATGGAGGCCAACGGCGCCAACAGCCTGCTCATCCTGCCCGTCGTGGTGGACGGCGCGGTGCCCGCCGTGGTCACGGTGGTCACCTGCGGGGACCGCCCGCCGATCAGCCGGGCCGACATAGTGCTGCTGAACCGCATGTTCGACCACGCGCACGACGCCCTGAGCAGCGCCATCCGCTTCCAGCGCGCCCAGCAGATCGCCCTCGCGCTGCAGCACAGCCTGCTCGCCGAGCCGCCGTCGCTGCCCGAGCTGAGCATCGTCGCCCGCTACCGGGCCAGCCCGGCCGCCGCGGAGGTGGGCGGAGACTGGTACGACTCCTTCGTCCTGCCCGACGGCGCCTGCGTCATGGCCATCGGGGACGTCGCGGGCCACGACCTGGGCGCCGCCGTCGCCATGAGCCAGTTGCGCAACATGTTGCGCGCGCTGGCGATGGACCGCTGCGAACCGCCGGGGGAGATCCTCACCCGCCTCAACCTCGCGATGGAGTCGTTGTCCGGGGACGTCACGGCGACCTGCGTACTGGCCAGGGTCGAGGGGTGCGACCGCCGCTACCAGCTCAACTACGCGGTGGCCGGCCACCTGCCGCCCCTGCTGGTCACCCACGAGGGCACAGGGCGTTTCCTCGACGGCGGGGAGAGCCCGCTGCTCGGCCTGCCCCACGACCTGGGCTGCCCGTCCTCCGTCGAGCCGCTGCCGCCGCGCGGCACCCTGCTCCTGTACACCGACGGTCTCGTCGAGCGGTCAGGCGAGCACCTTGACCGGGGGCTGGAGCGGCTGCGGCGGCTGGCGGAGTCACTGGCCCGCGAGCCGGTGGAGAGGTTCTGCGACCAACTGCTCAGCGGCCTGCCGACGACGGGCCTGGACGACATCGCGGTGATAGCGCTGCGCCTCCCCGGCGAAGGCGCTTCCTAGGCGCCGGCTTCGTCGCGCCGAGGCGCGTCCTCCTCCTCGATCCGCGGCGAAGGCGCTTCCTAGGCGCCGGCTTCGTCGCGCCGAGGTGTGTCCTCCTCCTCGATCCGCACGGTGCCCGCGCTGCCGTCGATGGTGATGAGCTGGCCGGTCCTGATCTCGCGCGTGGCGTCGCGCACGCAGATCACGGCCGGGATGCCGTACTCCCTGGCGACCGTGGGCCCGTGCGCCACCGGCGAACCGGTTTCGGTCACCAGCCCGGCCGTCGTCAGGAACAGCGGCGTCCAGCCGGGGTCCGTCGTCGGGGCCACGAGGATCTCGCCCGGCTCGATGTGCGCGCCGGCCGGGTCGCGGATCACCCGCGCCCTGCCGGTCGCCCGCCCCGCGGCCCCCGCCATCCCGGTCAGCACGCCCTTCTCCACGGGTCCTGGCGGGGTGAGCGTCTCCACGTCGGTCCCGTCGGACAGGAGGGCTCCGGGGACGCTGTGCCGCCGCAGCTCGCGGTCGTACATGGCGCGCCGCTCCGCGACCAGCTCCCGGTGGTCGGCCCCGTCGTGCACGGCGGCCCGAGCCTCGAAGAGGTCGAGGAACATGATGTCGCCGGCCCGCTCCAGCAGCCCGCGGCCGGCCAGATCGGCTCCCACCAGCAGGAGTTGCCCGCGCGCCCCTTGGATCGACGGCATCCAGGCGAACTTCACGATCTCGCGGAGCCCGGTGAGCTTGCGCGAGCGGCGCATCAGGAACGTCGCCAGCAGCCCGCGTACCGGTCTCGTGCGCCGCGCCCGCCGCGACAGTGTGCCGATCATCCGCTCCGCCTTCCGGGCGGCCACCTCGAACCGCCGGTCGGGCGCCTGCGCCGGGTCCTCCACCCGCAGGTAGTTGGCGATCGTGGCGAACAGGGGCGCCGGGTCGTCCGCCCAGCGCGGCATGCCGACGTCGATCTCGGCGGCGGCGCGCATGCCGTACCGGTCGAGGAAGCCGCCCAGCCCGATGTCGGGCAGGTCGCCCGCGTGATGCCGCGCGGCGAGCTCCTGCGGCGGGGTGCCGAGGAACAGGTCGCGGTGCTCGCGCGCCTTGACCGCGACCCTCCAGAGCGTGAGGTCCATCTCGGTGGTCACGTTGTGCGGCATCCCGCCGAGAACGACGCCCAGCTCCTCCTCGGTGGCGAGGCCGTCGAGCAGCGCGGACGGGGCCATTCCGGCGATCATCCCGGTGATCAGCGGCCCCATGAGCCCCATCATGTCAGGGCTCTTGAGCGACCGGTGGGAGTCCTCGATCACCCAGCGCAGCTGCTCGGCCGCCGTGGCCGGCCCGGCGGGCGGCGTGGCCTGACGCCGCATCGCCCGCACCGCGCGATAGGCGCTGCCCCTGGCGGCGTCCGGCGCCACCAGGCTCCAGGCCAGGCCGAAGACCAGGCCGGGCGCCAGCCGCAGTGTCATCCGCACGGCACTGCCGAGGTGGAACGGCAGGCCGGGCCTCGGGGCGAAGCGCGGATCGTCCATCATCCGCTCGATCGCGCCCTGCACCCGCGGTCCGTACACCTGCAAGGAGACGGGCAGTCGCGTGCGCATCGACTTGTTGCGCAGGAAATCGGTCAGGTCGAAGTAGAAGCGCCCGCCGATGGGCACCAGCCGGGGCAGCGGATCACGCGGATCGACCTTGGCCCCCGCACCCTTGAACCACATGCCCGCACCCGCCTTGAGTAACGACACCCCCATCGGCGTGGCCGGGCGCAACATTCCCTGGACGTGGCCGAACTCCATGTAGAGCCGGGTGTCACCGGTGTCGGGCGGCGCCGGGAACAGGGTCGTGATCGGCCGCGACTGCAGCAGCCACAACGTGCCGCCGGCGTCGATCGCCCACTCGATGTCCTGCGGCGAGCCGAAGTGCCTCTGCAACCGCCGCCCTGCCTCCCGCAACGCTTCGAGCTGCCCCTTGTCCAGGCAGCCGTCGCCGCCCCGCACGGCCCCCTCGCCCAGGACGTAGTGGTCGGGGACGACGGTGCCCTCGACGATGGCGGTGCCCAGCCCCGGGGCGGCGTCCACGACCATCTCGGTACGGCGGCCGGTGATCGGATTGGCGGTGAACATCACCCCGGCGGCCACCGGGTCGATCATGCGCTGGACCACCACGGCCATCGCGGCGTCGTCGATCCCCACGGTGGCGCGGTAGGCCACGGCACGTTCGGTGTGCAGGGAGTCCCAGCACTTGCGCACGGCCTCGATCAGCGGGCCCGAGCCTTCGACGTTGAGGTAGGTGTCCTGCTGGCCGGCGAAGCTGGCGTCCGGCAGGTCCTCGGCGGTGGCGCTGGACCTGACCGCCACCCGCCCGCCGCCGAGCCGCTCGTAGGCCTCGATCAGCTCGGCTTCGGGAAGATCTCCGGACTGGTACGACTCGACGGTCAGGCAGAACCCGTCAGGCACGCGCTCACCCGCTCCGACCATCTCACCGAGCCCGGCGGCCTTACCGCCCACCAGCTCGATCATGGAAGAGTCGATCTCGGACAGCTGGATGAGTCTCATCTGGCGACGCCTCCCCGAACCCGGCCTGATATGACCATTGCCGACCAGACTTCCCGGCGCACCATTTATCGACGCTAGCAGTGCGGGCCACGCTCTGCCAGGGGTCACCTCACGCTGAGCTCTGGTCTGCTCAGTGGGAGACGGTGAGAGCGATCTTGCCTTGCCGCGGGCCCTTCCCTGCCGCCGCGTGCGCCTCGGCCGCCCGGCTCATGGGGAACGTCTCCCATACGGGGACGCGGAATCGCCCCTCCTCCGAGAGCGCCGCCGCGATCGGCAGGCCGTGCCGCCCGCCGGGTTCGCCGCCGAGCTCACCGAGCGAGACGCGGACCCCGAGCCCAGGGCCGGTGAAGTCCGCGATCGTGAGGACCGAGGCCGCCGTGCCGGTGAGCGCGATGAGCTCGGGCAGCGATCCGGCGCCCGCGACGTCCAGCGCGAGATCGACCCGATCGACGCCGAGGGCCCGCAGCCGCTCGCCCAGCCCGGCCCCGTAGGCGACGGGGAGCGCGCCGAGCCCGGCGATGAAGGGGTGGTTGCCCGGGCGTCCCGTGCCGATCACGCGGGCGCCCCGCGCGATCGCCAGTTGCACGGCGACGCTGCCGACCCCGCCCGCCGCGCCTTCGATCACGAGCGTCGCCCCCTCATGTACGCCGAGACCGTCGAGCGCCCGCGTGGCCGTCTCGACGCTCGTGCCGGCGGCGCCGGCCTCCACCCACGACATCGAACCCGGCTTGCGCGCCCAGAACCGCAGAACGGCGAACTCCGCACTCGCGCCACCCAGCCGTGCGACGTCGACCGCCCCGAAGACCTCCTCCCCGACGGCGAACCCGCTGACCTCCGCCCCGACCTCGTCGATCACCCCCGCCGCGTCCACCCCCGGAACGTGGGGCAGGGCGAGCTTCCCGCTCGACGGTGACGACCCGGCCCGCAACGCGAGATCGACCGGCGAGATCCCGGCGGTCTCGACCCTGACGCGTACCTCGCCGGGACCCGCGTGCGGCTCGGGAAACGGCCCGACGGCCAGGACATCGGGCGGGCCGAACCGGTCGAACTGAACCGGACGGGAGTTCACCGATCAGCGCCGCGCCCACACGAGAAGCCTCGAGCACCTCGTCGAGCGGGCGCGCGAGGCCGGCGCCCTGCGTCAGGGCGTGTCGGTCGAGGACGTGCGGATCGGCCTGCTGGCCATCACCTCGTTCCGCACGCTGCCGGCCGAGCGGGCCGGCACGGCCGTACGCAAGCTCGCGAACCTCCTGCTCGCCGGCCTGTCACCTCAGCCCTAGGGCTTGCCGAGGTTGATCGAGCCGAAGACGTCGCCCGCCTGCACCACGGGGCCGGTGATACGGGCGTCGCCGCCGATCGTGTTCGACACGTCGTGCTTGCTCTGGATGAGACGCACGGTCTCGGCGGTCCAGCGGCCGAGCGACTCCTCGAACGCCGGATCCGTCGCCGCGTGCCCCGCGATGATCTCCGCGGTCTCCTCCGGGGGCCGGGTTCCGGCGCGTTCGATGGCGGAGGTGACGGCGGCGTCGGCGCCGAAGCGGCCGCGTACGAGTGCGGTCAGGGAGGTCCAGGCGTTCTTGCCGGCCTCGCCCGCGGCGCCGCCGATGATCGCGGAAATGACCGCCGCCAGCGTGGGAATGACGCTCGGGTCCATCGGGCCTCTCAAATGAAGAAGGATTTCCTCCAGCGTAGGACCTGTTCGCGGGCGAGTACCCCCGGCAGGGCGCGGTTTGCTGATTGGATATGAGTGGCGACTCGAAGTCGCCTTCGTTAATTCGGACAATTTCCATAAGAAGCAGTGAATGGCGATTCAGGCCGGCGGGAATACTCCCGCGGCGTGACGTGCGAAGGCGGTTCACGGATGAGGCGGACACGGTGACCGGCCCCGGCGACGAAACCGGCACGCGTAATGAGGTGTCCGGACAGGTGACCGCAGGCCAGGGACATCGGGCGCTGCGCGCCCGCCTGGCCTGAAATCAACGGTCAGGGCGGACGTGCATGCGGATCTCGCGCTCACCCACCTGGACGGTGATGTCCTCAGGCTCACGGCCTGACGTCAGCCAGCCGTACACGGCCGACGGCAGGCACCAGGGATCGGGCGGCCGGTCCCGCGCGGAGACGTACAGCCGCCGCCCGTCCCGCAACGTCAGCCGGACCGGCCCCGAATGGACGATCTCCGCGACCACCTGACAACCCGGATAGCGGCGCAGCGTCTCCTCGGCCCAGCCCGGGTCCGGGTCCCGGTGGATGATGATCGCGGCGCTCTCCAAGAGCCGCCGATCCAGTACGTGGGCATCCACGCAGAGATGCGCCTCCCGTACCCGATCATCCTTCTCTTCCCCGAGAACTGCCGGAAAGCGGCGCAGCACCACCGACGACTCCCGGACGTCGGTCTCCACCAGGAACGCGAGCACCTCCGAATGCTCCGCCAGCGGCTCGGCCGGCGGCGTGGGGGAGGGGGCGGGCCCGCGTTCATGAAGGTTCATCAGCCGGTAGGCCAGGCCGCGCAGCAGGCCCTCCGCCTGGCCGGGCATGCCCAGCGTGCGCCCCGTCACCTCCTCGTACGAGCGCCCGCCCGCCATGACGGCCGCCACCTGCCCCTGGAGGTCGCGGCGGAGGTCGAGCCTGGGCAGGGCCCGGCACAGCGCGGCCGTGGGGGAGTCGGGGTCCAGCTCCTCGAACTCCCGCCCGGAGGAGGCGAGGAGGACGGGACGGCGCAGAGCGGTGCCGTAGAAGGTGACCGATCCGTGGTCGCCCACGATCACGTCCGCGGCGAGCAGGGCCGCCTGCCAGCCCTGATGCGGGGGCAGCAGCATCAGGCCGGCCTCGCGGGCGTCGGCCAGCCACAGCCGCAGCTGCATGCCGCCGTGGCCGTACCAGATGTTGGGGTGGGCGGCGAGCAGCACCTGGTACTCGTCGAAGGGCAACTCGGTCACCAGCCGCGCCACCAGGTCGGGGTTCGCGCCGAGCAGGGAGTGCTCGCCCCACGTCGAGCTCAGCAGCACCAGCTTGCGATCGACGCCGAGCGCCCGCCGGTAGCGGTCGCGCAGGTCCGCGTTCGCCACGATCCGGTCGAAGATCGGGTCACCGGTCACCACGGCGTGGGGGAGCGCCTCGGGGCAGTCGCGGGCCAGCCGGGTCAGCTGCTCGTGGTGCGACAGGGCGATGGCCGCCGGAACCACCCGCCCGTCCCGTACGAGCTGGCGCCGGGCCAGCCCCGACACCCCGCCGTCCGAGTGGAGGATCCGATTGTGCCCCGCGCCGTGCGGCACCAGCAGCAGTGGCGCCTTCAGCCGGTGCAGGTCGCCGTTGGCGCTGGCGGAGATGGCCAGGTCGAACGGTGTGTCCACGGCCTGCTCCCACGAGAGGGTACGGGCCTGGGCCTCGCGCAGGAAGTCCGTCACACCGTCGTCGAACGCCGACCCGCCGCTCACCGTGAACACCATCTGGACCCGGCGGTCGGCCCGGAACAGCGGCGCCATCTCCAGCAGCCGCCCGGCCGTGGTCACCGTGCGCGCCACCGCGAGGACCGTGCGGGCCGGGGAGATCGTGTGCCAGCGGCGGGCCTGGGCCCCGACGGGCACCTGAAGGCGTCCTTCGCCGACCACCGCCACTCCGCCCGGACCAGCCCCGGGAACCGCAAGGCCGCGATTCCACCTGAAATATCACCTTAACGCCGACCCCCGGACAAACCATCCTCGAAATCGAGGCCGGAGTCGTGAATCCCCGACGGACGCCGAGCCGCCCCGCAACCCAGACGGCAGCCGTCCTGGCCCACCGGGTCCGCGAAATGTCCGGTTGCTGTCCTGGTTGCCGTAGAAGCGAAAGCATTACCTTTCTCGCAATAGCCGTTCACAAGGCAGGGGAGAAGGAAATGAATAAAACGGCATGGGCTGCCGCGATCGCCCTGACAGCCGGTCTTCTGGCCAGTGCGGGGCCATCTGCGGCGATGGCCTCGCCAACGGACAACGAGGTGCATAATACGAGCACGATCTCCGTCGGCGCCGTCCAGGTCTACAGGGGCCCTTCCTGTGTTTACCGGCAGGGTTGTTACGACGCCCTGATTCCAGCGGGGCAATATTCAGGCTGGCGGCACACGGCTGCTATTTACTACGGCGACAATTACTGCTTAAGGGTCCGCCCCTGGCTGCCGGGAGGTGGCCTGGGGCCCGTACAGATCAGCCCTGAGGGGCCCGGGTACGCCGTGTTGCCCGATGCTCCTCCCGGTTTCGACGTGCGGGCGAGGCCGATCGGCGATGCCCTCTGCCGGCGCTCGGCGGAGACCTCCGCGGATGAAGGGTACTTTGTCCGGGCCGCGCGGTAACGCGGACGAGTCAGAAGACACTTGACCCTCGACGACGCCGGCCACGCGCTCAACCTGCACCGCGACGCGGCCGGCTGGTTCGACGCAATCCTCACCCGGCTCGCGTCCCCGCCCCGCTGACCGGGATCAGCAGGGGCTCTCGTCGAAGGTCAGGTATCCGCTGCGGACGCCCCACATGCTCGCGTTGCCCGCGCAGTCCTCGTACTTTTCGCCGACGACGGTGGTGTGGGCGGAGTCGCTGTAGAAGGTCGTGACGCAGGTGTAGTCGATCCTGCAGGCGCGGGCCTGGGCGGGGCCGGTGGTCACGATGGTGACCGCGGCGAGACCCAGGACGGTGGCCAGGAGGGCACGGCGGATCATGGTGGCTCTTCCCTTCGCGGGATGGGGGGGGTTCCCTGAACCGATCGTCGGTCGCGGGAGCGGGCTGATCAAGAGATGAGCGCCCCGGGTTTTGGAGCGGGCCGCTCGCGAGGCGCGTGAGGGTGAGTCCGCGGAGTTAGCGTGAAGACGTACGCCAGGAGGACGTGGGCACAAGCGATTCACCACGAAGGAGAGGCGATGGCCGACATCGTCGAGCGGTACGACATACCGAAACAACACTTCTGGCTCCACGGCCCCCGATCGGGGCCGCCGGTCGAGCACGACCCCGCCACCGGAATGTGGAACGTCTACGGCTACCCGGAACTGCACGAGATCCTCGGCGACCCGGCGACGTTCTCCTCCGACACCATGCGCGTGGTCCCCAAGCACCTGCTGCCCGACCCTGACGACTTCTCGTTGTCGGGCTTCATCACCCAGATCGACCCGCCGGAGCACGGCAAGCTCCGCAAACTCGTCAGCAGCGCCTTCACCAGGAAGGTCGTCGCGGACCTCGAACCGAGGATCGCCGCACTCACGCGGGAACTGCTCGACGAGGCGCGCGAACGCGGCCGGTTCGAGCTCGTGACCGACCTGGCCTACCCGCTGCCGGTCATCGTCATCGCCGACCTGCTCGGCGTGCCCAGCAGCGACCGCCCGCTGTTCAAACAGTGGGCCGACGCCCTGTTCCAGCGCGATGCCAAGGTCACGCTGAAGCAGTCCGCCGAGTCTCGGATGGAGGACGTGCGGACCACGCTGAAACCGTGGAAGGAGATGTCCGGCTACCTGGCGGGCCACGCCGCCGAGCGCCGGGTCCGGCCGCGCGCCGACCTGCTCACCAGGCTGGTCGAGGCCGAGGTGGACGGCGAGCGCCTGCCCGACGAGCAGGTGGTCAACTTCGCGATCGTGCTGCTGCTGGCCGGCCACGTCACCACGACGATGTTGCTCGGCAACACGGTGCTGTGCCTGGACGCCTTCCCCGAACAGCAGGACCTGCTGCGCGCCGACCGCTCCAGGATCCCGGCCGCCATCGAGGAGTCGCTGCGCTTCTTCACCCCGTTCTCCGCCCTCGGCCGCGCCACCACCCGGGAGACCGAGCTCGGCGGCGTGACGATCCCGGCCGACCAGATGGTCATGACCTGGCTCGGCGCGGCCAACCGCGATCCCCGGCAGTTCCCCGACCCCGACGTGTTCGACCCGGACCGTGACCCCAACCCGCATCTCGGCTTCGGCCGCGGCATCCACTTCTGCCTGGGCGCCCCCTTGGCCCGGCTGGAGGGCCGGGTCGCGCTGGACATCCTGCTCGACCGGTTCGCCGTCCTGCGTACCGACCCGGACGACCCGGTGTCCTTCATCCCCACGCCGACCATGACGGGGGTGCGCCGCCTGGCGCTGATCTGACGTTTGGGCGCGCCGCGGCGGGCAGGGGACTCGTGTGACCGTCACGCTCGCGCTGGCGGGGGACACGATGCTCGGCCGCGGCGTCGCCTACCTGCTGGCGAAGTCCGCGGACCCGGGGGCGTACGTGTCGGACGGCGTCCGCGCGTACCTCGCCGAGGCCGACCTCACGCTGCTGAACCTCGAATGTTGCCTCTCCGACCGCGGCGACCCGTGGCCGGAGCCGGGCAAAATCTTCCATTTCCGCGCCCCGCCGCGGGCGGCCGACCTGCTCGCCCGGCTCGGCGTCCACTGCGTCATGCTGGCCAACAACCACGCCCTCGACTACGGCCACGAGGCGCTGCTGGACACCTGCGACCACCTCGCGGCGGCGGGCATCCGCACGGCGGGCGCGGGCCCCGACCTGGCGCGGGCGCGCGAGCCGGTCGTCCTCGACGTACGCGGGCTGCGCCTGTCCGTCATCTCGGTGACCGACCACCCGGCGGACTACGCGGCCACGCCCCACCGGCCCGGTGTGGCCCACGCCGACCTGCCCTCGGGCGTGCCGTCGTGGCTGACGGACACGGTGGCGCGGGCCCGTGCGGAGACGGACGCCGTGCTGGTCAGCCCTCATTGGGGTCCCAACATGACGACCGCGCCCCAGCCGTACATCCGCGCCGCGGCCACGGTCCTGGCCGGCGCGGGGGCGACGCTGATCGCGGGCCACTCCGCGCACGTCCCCCACGGCGTCGCGCCACCCGTCCTGTACGACCTGGGCGACTTCCTCGACGACTACGCCGTGGATCCCGGCCTGCGCAACGACCTGTCGCTGCTGTTCCTGGTCACCATCGACGAACTCGGCCCCGTACGGCTGCGCGCCGTCCCGCTCAAGCTCGACTACTGCCGCACGGTCCTGGCCCACGGCGAGGAACGCGCCTGGCTGGGCCGCCGCTTCATCGCCGCCTGCGCGGACCTCGGCACCACGGCCGCCTGGGAGGACGGCCTGCTCGCCGCGGACCTGCGCTGACCCCGGGATGAAACTTTCACAGCGCGCCTGCAACCGGCGGCATGACGGCTGACCTGGCCCGACAGCCGATCGGCCGGCCGCACGGCCTTCGGGTCGCTTTCACCGGGGTGTCCCTTGTGCTTCACTGCACCTGCGTTCGGGAAAGCGCTTACCGACTGCGAACCCCTTCAACGAAACGGAGTTCAACGTGCGTAAAGAAGGCAGGCTGGCGGTCTTCCTGACCGCCGCCCTGGTGGCAGGCGGCAGCATTGTCGCCATGCTCGCCACCGCCGCCTTGGCGGCCCCGTCCACCGGGAATTACACGCTGGTCAATGCCGGGAGTGGTCTGTGTGCCGC